>JAGQWL010000423.1 GCA_020437385.1 Bacteroidota bacterium | reverse complement strand
GGTCGTCGATCCGATCGAAATCGGCACCCTCAGCGCGCAGCAGGAGGAGCATCTCGGTGCCCGTCAGTACGATTCGCTAATTGCAGCTACCGACGAGGTAATCGCCGATGCAATGTCGTCGGAGATGACCGAGAACGCTTCGGCAATTCCCGTTGTCGACGATCCTTTTCGTGAAACGACTCGTCCGTTCCGATTCGGTGTACTCCTTTCCCTCCTGTGGGTCTGCGGATTTGCACTTTCGCTAACGTCTTTCCTCCTCGCCCGACGCCGGTTCCTCGCCGAGATCGGTCCGCGGAGTCCGGTTCAGAATGGCTCGCTTCTGGACGAACTCGAGTTCCTGAAAGAGACGTCTGGCCTGACTGGCAAAATTGGCCTGACGGAATCTTTCCAGCTCCGATCGGCGGTTGTCGTCAACTCGAGGGAAATCTGCCTCCCCTCCCGGATCCATGAAGAGCTTTCGGATGAAGAGCAGCGATCGATGCTTGCCCACGAGTTCGCACATGTTGTCCGTCGGGACCCGATGTGGCTGAACGCCTACAACGTACTTTGCAGCGTGTTCTTCATGCAGCCACTGAACTTCCTTGCAAGGAGACATTACAGGGAAGCAGCCGAACACGCCTGCGATTCATGGGTTGCGACTCGAACGGGGCTTGGAGATGCGCTCGCCTCGTGCCTCGTGAAGGTCGCTGCGTGGATACGAGGATCTTACGTTCCGGCACCCTTTACGGGAATCGCGGGCTCTCCGCTGCGTGTTCGAGTTGAACGGCTCGTGTCAGGACAAACAGAGGTGCCGACTCCCTGGCTGCTCGCTGGAAGCGTTGCGATGATCGTTGGCGTCGGCGCCTTTACACCTCAAGTGAACTTCTACCGCACGTCGGCCCAGCCAATCAGTGAGTGGGGACCGACCGAGATTTTGAAGAACTACAATCTGCTCCTGTCGCCGGACGACAGGTATGCGCCTGCAATCAAGATCACCTTCGAAGAGACAGATCGATGGAACACACGGACTGAGTCCGGAAACGATATTGAGATCCGAGGCAACGGTACCGTGGAAATCGATCCGCAAACGCGCACCGTCGTCTCAGTCGAACCACGCGCCTACATGGAGTACTCCCAACTCCGCGACGGTAAGGTGGAGCGAAGGCTTCGTTTCGAGGGAACAAGCGGTGGTGAGTTCAAGACGGCCTACTGGTTTGAAGGCAGCAAGGTCCGTCTGTCGGACGAGGCGCTTGACTGGGCCGCCGAATGCACAAGCAGTCTCGTCAGGATGGTTCGAGAGCACGAACTGCGTGACAGCTATCGCGAAAGTCGCGCTATGGCCCTGGCCGAGCGAGAACGGGAACTCGCGCAAGCTCGAAACGACAGGTTGCAATCGCTGAACAGAGAACAGCTGCGAAGCCTCGACGATCGGGCCGTTGCCCAACTGCGCGCTTCCGAGCTGGCGAGCCGGTCCAATGATCAGCTGGTACTGCGACGCCGAGAACTCGAACAACAATACCTCCGCTCGGCAGACCAGCTCAAAGAGTACCTCGCCGATGTCAAATCGATGGACGCCGAGGAGCGTGCGGCCCTTGAAATGAGGGCGAGAGAGCTGGCGCAGCAGTCGCGTGGGGACGAGATTCGGCTGACCAAAGAGGCAATTGAGCGACTGCAGCAAGCACGCGCTGACGCGCTGGCATCATCCGACGCGAACAGAGCCAGGGAACTCGAACTGAAGAATCGCGAGTACCAGGCAATACTTGACCGCCTTGCAACACGAGACAAGATCTCGTCGAGTCAAACATCCGAGCAGGTCATCGAGAGCCGGATCCAATCGCTGAAGGGGCAGATTCAGGATCTACAATCTGAGCTTCAGGCGCTGGAGGCGGAATTTCAAGCTCGACAAAACAACCGGTAGCACAGCTCCGAAGCCGTTCAGACGGGCATCCCCTCCACGGGGGATGCCCGCTTTAGTTTTAGGTGACCACGCGCTGTTGCGTACATTAGATCGGCACCCGATCCCCAAACGTGCACCTCGATCTAAATGCGCATCCCCTCCCCCGCTTCGTTGATCTTTCTTCTGCTCGTTGCGGGAGTCGCAACATCGTGTGAGTCCGAAATCCCGACGTCGGATGCCGTGCATCGCTATGCGGACGAGATCGATTTACTCATTCCGCGTGACGCGGCGCTCGAGACGCTCGCTACCGGCTTCACGTGGTCGGAAGGGCCGTTGTGGGTCGCGGATCGCTCCATGCTCCTCTTCTCGGACGTACCGAACAACCGCGTCTATCGCTGGACCGACGGTGATAGCACGAGCGTGTTTCTCGATCCCTCAGGAGCAACAGGAGTCAGGGGATCTGATAGCTCGTCGGGAAACAGCGGTGCCAACGGTCTCGCCTTGTTGAACGACGGGCGGCTTCTACTCGCCCAGCACGGTGATCGCCGCATTGCGTCGCTTCGCCTGGAGCAGACAGCCCCACAAACATTCGATACTGTCGTCGACAACTTCGAAGGGAAACGCTTCAACAGCCCCAACGACCTCGCGGTATCGAGTTCCGGCGCTATCTATTTTACCGATCCTCCTTACGGACTGGCGGATCAGGATACCAGTGCCTTGAAGGAGATGAAGTGGAATGGGGTGTATCGCCTGTCGCCGGATGGCGACGTTTTCCTGGAGGTGGACAGCCTCAGCCGGCCTAACGGGATCGCCCTCTCGCCGGACGAAACGACGCTTTACGTGTCCAACAGCGAAGAGGGCAATGAGATGATCTACCGGTACGACATCGCAGAAGGCGATCATCTGGCAAACGGCCGTGTTTTTTTTGACGCGCGCGGCATTGCCGCATCCGGACTGCCAGGGCTTCCGGACGGAATGGCCGTTGCCGTCGCGGGGAATGTATTCGCAACCGGGCCCGGCGGCGTACTCGTTCTATCCCCGGAAGGACTGCACCTTGGCACAATCCATACAGAGACAGCCAGTGCGAACTGTGCGTTTGGAGGCGCCGACGGCACGGAGCTGTTTATCACGGCGGGCTCTCGCCTGTTGCGCATCCGCACGCTCACGCGTGGAAACGGATTTGCCTCGCCTGCGTCGAATTAGCACGCCTCTTGTCCGCGACCCGCGCAATCAGCTGCAACGCACCGCCCAAAGCACATGGAAGCATTCTCCGACCTTCCGCCCTACCTGAGGACGCTGCTGCTCGCGTCGGGGCTTGTGCTGCTCTGGGTGTTGGAAGGACTGCGTCCGCTCTTCGCGTTACCTTCCGATCGGCGGAGACACGCGGGTCTCAATCTTGTACTGACGCTCTTCCAACTCGTCCTCGGCCTCCTGCTCGCGTCCGTGATCGTGGTCGCGGCGGACTTCGTGATGGACCGCAAAATCGGATTGCTGAACCTCGTCGATTTGCCGCTATGGCTCGACGTGTTGCTCGGCGTGCTGATCCTTGATTTCGTCGGCTCCTACCTCATCCACCTTGTCGAGCACAAGGTCCGGTGGATGTGGAAGTTTCACCTGATCCACCACACGGATCAATATGTCGATGTCACGACCGGGCTTCGGCATCATCCGGGCGAAACGGTCTTTCGGTCGGCATTCGGCATGCTCGCGATCCTGGTCGGCGGCATTCCAATCGGTACGTTCATCCTGTACCAGACAATCTCTGTCATCTTTGCACAGTTCGAACACGCAAATATTCGCCTGCCCGATGGTATCGACCGATTGCTTTCATACGTCTTCGTCACGCCGAACATGCACAAGGTGCATCATCACTACGTGCAGCCCCTGACCGACACCAACTACGGCAACATCTTTTCTATTTGGGATCGCGTATTCCGGACCTACGCACAGGTTGACGATCCACGGACATTGCGGTACGGTATCGACACACACATGGACGAGGGGGAGCACAATAGCCTTTCCTTCTTGCTGAAAATACCGTTTCTACCGTATCGGCCGCCGGCGGGCTCGAAATTCGCAGATGAGGCGGTGGCCAAACGGGAGAAGGACGAGACTTCCGATTGATCCACCCCGGTAGACGCTCGTTATGAAACTGATCGTTGGCCTGCTCTTCCTGCTCGGTCTTGACGATTCCCCGGACCGCACCTTGTTCGTTGCAGATGCGGTCCACATTTCGGGATGTGATGCCGATTTCGCGTCGGATTTGCTGCGGCGCTACGAATCGTTTGGCACAT
>JAGQWL010000059.1 GCA_020437385.1 Bacteroidota bacterium | reverse complement strand
CCTCATTCGGCCCAAACTGGGTTGGGTTCACGAAGATCGACACGACTGTGAGGTCCGACTCCTTTTTCGCGACATCGACGAGCGCGTGATGTCCATCGTGGAGCGCGCCCATGGTCGGGACGAGAGACAGGTTTCGCTTTCCACGACTCCGCGCAAAAGTGGACATTTCCAACGAGGTCGTGATCAGCTCCGGCATAGCAGTCGAACGGCTAGTGAGGTATATTCGATGAATCGGCACCAAGCAGCTTGACGAAACATCTCGCGTCGCTGCCTGCCGATCTGCGATTCCATGGCAGGTGCACATTCGCCAGCGTTCGCAAATACCACCAAAGTTACATCGTTTCGGGAAACGGAGACGAACGGGAGGACAAGATGGCAGACTACAGGATTGAAAACGACTCATTGGGAGAGGTGCGCGTACCGGCATCAGCCTATTATGGTGCGCAGACGCAGCGGGCATTCGAAAATTTTCCGATCAGCGGCACCCGTTTTCCGCGGTCCTTCATTCGGGCGCTTGGCGTTGTGAAGCGATCTGCTGCCCTCGCGAATAATGAGCTCGGCCTGCTTGACGACAAACTGAAGGACGCGATTGTGACGGCTTCGAACCGCGTCATTGAGGGAGAGTTCGATCGTGACTTCGTCCTCGACATTTATCAGACCGGCAGCGGGACATCAACAAACATGAATGCCAACGAGGTGATAGCAAATCTCGCAAGCGAGCAGCTTGGGGGCGACCTTGGCAGCAAACGTGTCCATCCTAACGACCACGTTAACATGTCGCAGTCGTCGAACGACGTGATTCCGACCGTTATGCACGTAGCGGCTCGGTCGTCGATTCACGATGAGCTCATCCCGGCACTCGAATCACTTGCCGTCAGCCTGGGCGCCAAGGCACTTGAGTTCGATGACATTCTGAAGAGCGGCCGCACGCATCTTATGGACGCAACGCCGGTGCGATTGGGACAGGAGTTCGGCGGGTTCGCTGCGCAGGTTCGAAGTGCCACCCGCCGGCTGGTCGGTGCCTCAGATGATCTCGCGCAGCTTGCACTCGGCGGGACTGCCGTCGGAACTGGAATCAACTGTCCGATCGGTTTTCCAAAGACGGCGATCGGACACATCAGCAGTTCGACGGGACTCGTGTTCAGCGAGGCGGAGAATCACTTTGAAGCGCAGGCCGCGAAGGATGCTTTCGTGGCGGCCTCCGGGGTTCTGAACTCAATTGCGGTTTCGCTGCTGAAGATCGCCAATGACATCAGACACTTGTCGAGCGGGCCGACTTCTGGCATATCCGAAATTCAGCTTCCTGCTATCCAGCCCGGGTCCTCGATCATGCCGGGCAAGGTTAATCCGGTTTTGAGCGAAGCGATGATGATGGTTTGCGCCCGCGTAATGGGAAACCACACCGCGATAACCATCGGCGGCCAGCATGGGAACTTTGAGCTCAACGTCATGATGCCGGTAATGGCCCACAGCTTCCTCGAAAGTGTGCACATTCTTTCAGGAGCGTGTGACGCTTTCCGAACGCGATGCGTCGATGGCATCACTGCCAACCGCGAACGGTGCCGTGAGCTGCTGGAGCTGAATCCATCCATCGCGACCGCGCTCAATGCGCTTATCGGATACGACGCGGCTGCCAAGATCGCGAAGAAGGCCGCTGCCGAGAAACGGTCAGTGCGAGACGTGGCGAAAGAGCAAGGTGTTTCCGATGCCGACCTCGACTCCTACCTGAACGTTCGCGAAATGACCGAACCTGGGGTACCTGGACACTAGAAAAGGGCTTCCGGGAAATTTGTTTGGTTGAAGTGTTTTTCCTCCACCGATCGACACAATAATTAGATCGGGCACTCCGTTAGTGCATTGTGTGTGTGGACAGAGGGCAACCTCCTGAAAAGAGGGCGTGAGCAGATTGCCTGCCACGCCCTTTTTTCGACTCTGTCCCAACTCTGTACTATTGATTGAGAACGAAGCCATGACCAATCGTAAGAGACTCTCGATGGCGACCGTCGTGATCGGCGCGTTCCTCGGTGGAATTCTGCTCGCCACCAGCGGTGCAAATTTCCTCAACCTGTCCGAATTGGTGGGTACCGATGCGAATGCATCGACAACGATGATATTGCCGTCGACCCAGCCACCCGGCAACACCGTCACACCGCCTCCCGGCGTGCAAGGACTTGAAGACTCGTTTACCGCCGTCGCAGACCTCGTTGGTCCGACGGTCGTTCAGATTCGGTCGGAGAAGGTCCAGACCGTCGATCGCTCTCAGAATCCGTTCCAGGGTACGCCCTTCGAGGAGTGGTTCGGCGGCGATCGCGGCAATCAGTTCCCGCAGGAGTACCGCACCAATGCGCTCGGATCCGGGGTCATCATTTCGAACGACGGCTACATCGTCACCAACAATCACGTCGTCGACGACAGTGAGAGCCTCGAGGTGAAACTGTTCGACGGCGAATTCTACGACGCGAAGGTTGTTGGACGCGATGTGAGTAGTGATCTCGCCGTTATCAAGATTGAAGCCAACGGACTCAACAATATCGCGTACGGCGACCCGCAGGCCGTCAAGGTTGGCCAGTGGGTGCTCGCTTTCGGCTCCCCCCTCTCCGAGGATCTGGACAACACTGTTACCGCGGGAATCGTGAGCGCGATGCACCGATCCGGTTCTTCACTCAGGCAGGTGAATGCACTGCCGGCTTTTATTCAGACGGACGCAGCTATCAACCCTGGTAACTCCGGTGGTCCGCTCGTCAACATTCGTGGCGAGCTCATCGGAATCAATTCAGCGATTCTGTCGCGCTCCGGCGGAAGCCAGGGAATCGGATTTGCCATTCCGATTGACATCGTACAGAATGTCGTTGGTCAGCTGATCGAACATGGTGAGGTCAAGCGAGGGTACCTCGGTATCCTGTTTGGTCCCGTCAGTCCGGCGCTGGCAAAAGCATACGATGTTTCCCGCTCCACGGCGCAGGTATCGTCGGTTGAGCCGGGTCTTCCTGCCGACAAGGCTGGCTTGAAAGCGGGTGACCTGATCGTCAAGGTCGACGACCGCCCCCTGAACGACTACAACGAACTCGCTGTTTCGATTGCGAACAGGCTGCCCGGCGACAAGGTCAAGCTTGAAATCGTGCGTGATGGCAAGGAGATGACCGTTCCCGTAACACTCGGCTTGCGACCGGGAGAAGAGGAGCTGGCTGGTCGTTCGCGCGGCGAGTCAATGGATTCGGGGTCTGAACAGACGATGTCGGGTCTTGGCATCAAGCTCGCCGATCTCGACGACGCAACGGTTCGTGCGCTAGGCGTGTCTCGTGCCGAACTTCCAAGCGGCGTGCTTGTCGCCGATATCGACCCCTCGAGTGATGCGTTCAGGGATGCCGAGTTGCGGAAGGGCGATATCATCACAGAACTCGATAAGAAGGCGGTTCAGACCCGCGCCGAGTTCGAGAAGGTGTACCGGAAGATTGATTCGGGCGACACGTTCATTATCCGCGTGCATCGTTTTGTAAACGGTGTCGACCAGACGTTCATAACGGCGCTTGTCAAGCCGTAAGTGGCGTGTCGGCTGAATGCATGGACTCGCGAGGCCTTCTGCAGTATACTGCAGGAGGCCTCTTTGCTTTCCGTCTGAACTCAGCCAGCTCAATGAACATCGGCGCGCTCGTTGACTACCTCGATCAGCTCGTTGGGCCCGGGGCAGACGCCCCGGTCATCGAGACGCTTGCCGATGAGATCCTGACCGAAATCGCCCGCGGTCTCGAACAGGGCGTTCCACAGGATCATCGGTCGGCGATTCTGCTCCGCCTCAGCCTGGATGCATGCAGGTCGGACCATTTTCCGACTATCGCGAGCCGGGTCTACGAACGGATACGTCTCGCTGCGGGTCGACTCCCGACAGCTCTCCGGCGAGTCATGCCCAACCGCAAAGACCAATCTGACGCTTTCGTTCTGCATACGACATCAATAACGGACCTCGTCAGTTCCGCTTCTCCGCGCCAGCTTGTCAGTCTTGCCTGCACCCTTGATGATGCGGCAATCGCGGTCGGAGCTTCCGAGATTCACTGCTTCGACATTCAGGTCGACGGATCGGTTACCGACCAGTCCAACGCGGCAGTGCGCGCCCTTCCGTATGTCTTGCAGATGACCGACCGGGTTGTCGCTTACCTGTCGTGCGATCTCGACGACAACGCCTCGCGCGATCAGAGCATACAACTTGCCGCCAAGCTACTTGCAGAAACACCCTACGCCGAGTCCTCCGCTGGACCCGGACGTTTGACGATTCGAGACAGACGGCGGAACTGCTCCTGCGGATGTGTCGAACAACGGATTCTCGACGACGCAACGAAACCAATCTGCGTCGGGGTGCTCCGTTCCGTCAGTGCAGACGGGTTTCCGGCGGCACCGGGCGGCTCGTCCGGCCGGCTCGCGAAACAACTTGCCACGGAGTTGGAACGACTCACAACGCTCTCCTACCTGCCCGTTGTTCGTAACGTGGTCACGACAACCGCGTCGGTGCCCGATGGGCAATCCCGCGAGTCCTACATGGCGGATCTGAAGGCAATTGCAGCGACGGTTCCGGCGGCGGAGCGCGGTTCAGAAATAAACATCCGGCGCATCGCGAACGCGATTCGCCGCCGCAACTAACTGGACCGGCGCAGCCAGCTATTTTCTCCGCTCTAGGAGAATCGAAAACGGCGGGTGATGCGGTCGGTTGACAAAACCGTAGCTCGTGACCAGAAACTTGTCCGAATCGAGACTGGATGCCCACTCGACGACCGCCTTCGTTTCTTCCATGCCACCCTCGTGGCCGGGATACACCACGACTGTAATAAGCCCTTCCGCCGAAATGATCGAGGCGAAGCGCTGAAGCGCCTGTACCGTTGTCCGTGGAGTCGTAACAATCTTCTTGTCACCTCCAGGCAGGTAGCCAAGATTGAACACAACCGCGCTGATCCTGTCGGCATGAAAATCATCGATCGTCTCGACCGCGTTTTCGTGACCGCACTGAACGAGCCGCACCCTGTTCTCAAAGCCCGCTTCGAGCAATCGTTGAGAAGTCTGATCGATCGCCTCGGCCTGGATGTCAAAGCCGAATACGAGTCCGTCAGGACCAACCAATTCGGCAAGAAAAGCCGTGTCGTGCCCGTTGCCGACAGTCGCGTCGACGACAAAATCACCACGGCGAATCCTGGCCTGGAGCATCAGATGGCAGAGTTCTATCGGACCCGGCAGTCGCACGTATTGGTCAGTTGGGTGGATCGAATTCGTTAACTTTGGATCCTCAATTATACACTCGAATACCACGTAGTACCACAGAAAGTAGCACGAATGCAGCCGCCCGAACATCATGTTGGTTATCCCATTGTGTTTGAATCGCTTGCCTCGATCGGGATACATTTGAAGAACATACTCGGCAAAGCGGGACGATGCCTCGTCGTGACTGACACGCACGTATGGCCGCTTCATGGCGAGCGATTACAGCGTGCCTTGCAATCTGTCGGTTGGGAGCCGCAGGTACGTGCCGTCGACCCCGGAGAAGAATCCAAGTCAACACAAACGCTCGACGACCTTTACGAGTGGGCGCTTTCGCTCGAAGTCGAACGAGCCACGGCCGTACTGGCATTCGGAGGAGGGGTCGTTGGCGATTTGACCGGATATTTTGCCGCCACTCTGCTACGCGGTGTCCCTCTCGTTCAGGTACCTACGACGCTGGTGGCGCAGGTCGACAGTTCGACCGGCGGAAAGACCGGAATCAATCATCCGCGCGGCAAGAATCTCATCGGTGCGTTTTATCGGCCAAAGCTGGTTCTTTCCGACGTTTCTCTTCTGCACACCCTGAGCGAAGATGACTGGCTTTCGGGCTTGTCCGAGACGATCAAGCACGCGTTGATTGCGGACTCTGGGCTTTTCAGCGACCTCTCGGAAGACTGGGCTGACGTGTTGACGCGACGGAGTGAGAATCTCGTAGATCTCGTTCGCCGGTCTGCGAGCGTGAAGATCCGAACGGTGGCTCAGGACGAGTTCGAATCCGGCATTCGAATGCACCTCAATTTTGGACATACGTTCGGCCATGCGATCGAGCAGGTCGCCGGGTACGGCGTGATCTCGCACGGCCGCGCTGTGGCTGCCGGCATGACGGCCGCGACATTTCTATCGGCCCGATATACCGACAACCTCGCGGTTGATACCATCCTGGAGCCACTAGCTGCGCTGTGCCCTCCCGAGTGGCGGAAGCTCGATGCCGCCCGCATTGTCGAGGCAATGACGAACGACAAGAAGCGGTCGGATGGCCGAACGCGATTTGTACTTCTCCGTCAACCCGGTGACGCTTACGTGACGGCGGATGTCGATCCGCGTCTCGTTCTGGAATCAATCCACCGCGCACAGCAGTGAAGCCGGTTGGGCGGCACAAACGGTCGGGCTCGATGTACAACTGTTCTTCCACCTCACCGGCCCCACCGCCAGACACGCGCGCCCACTCCGATTCGCTTCCTGCTTCACATACCGCGCGGCACGATCAAGGTCGTTCTGTACGCTGCGTTTTTCGCAACGCTCACCTTCTTTGGTCTTACCAGAACCCAGGTCGGCCGGGAGGGCGTTCGTAAAGAAATCGAGGCGCGCTTCCGCTCGGCATACGCCGGCTCCATTCAGATAGGGGATCTCTCCGGCAACCTTGTCTACTCTTTCGTCGCCGAGAACGTAAGCTTGTTTGACCCAGACGGACGACTTATCGGGCACATCGATACCGTCCGCGCCGAGCCTTCCTGGGAAAGCCTTTTCCTGCGACAGCTGCGACTCAATTCAATAGAACTCAGGGGACTCGTCTTCGACGTTCTTCGCAATGAACAGGACAGATGGAATGTGGGCGCAGCTCTGGCCACTCGCTCCCCGACGGATTCCGTAAAAGCACCGTTTGGCCTCATCGCACCTGACGTGCGGATCGCGCGCGCATCAATCAGCCTGAGAAACCGGGGAAGCGTTCCTACGTCGATTCGGCATGGACTAGTTGCCGACTATTTGAACGAGTCCTGGGAAATTCAGCGTGCCCGATTCGTGGTGGACTGGGAAGGTGACGTTAAACAGGTAGATGTCGTATACCTCGACGGCAGTGCGCCGGCCAGGAACATCAACATTCAGTCGTTTCAGAGTCAGATCCTTCTCGAGGACAGCTCGCTAACCGTCAACGAGCTTTCACTCGAAACCGAGGGAAGCCGCATTGACTTGACCGGAAGAGTCGACATACGACCGTACCGCAACCTTGCGCCGGGTGCGCTCCGCCCATTTGATGCACGAATCAAGGCCACCCCACTATCCAGCTTCGAGCTGAGTTCGTTCCTGCCGTTGCTCCCGATCGCGGATGCCGTCGTTGTTGAAGCCGAACTGAGTTCCGACAACAACGTGCTCGTCGTTAGCAACGCCAGCGTGACGCGTGGACAATCAGCCTTGCAAGGAGCGGGAATCGTCGAATCCAATTCTGACTCAGTCAGATTCGACATCGGTCTTTCGTCGCCCAGGTTGGCACGAGAAGACCTTGTGGCGATTGCTCCGACGCTTCCGTGGGCCGATTGGTCACGCGTTGATTCGGCGCGAGGCGAGATCTGGGTACAGGGACGCGTGCCGCGCAACGACCGTCGTGCGATTGACGCGGACATCCAGACCGACATCACGACCTCGGATGGAGGCGTGTCTGCGTCAGGCTCGATTCGGATCGCCGATCGGCACGTGGCTTCCTTTTCACTCACGTCCGCTATCTCGGATCTGAACCTTTCCGCCTTCGGAAGTTCGGACCTGCCGACGACCAGCCTCACGGGGAGCGTTGATGCGTACGGGACAGGAACAACCGCCAAAACCTTCGACGGTGAGATCGGGGCGAAGCTCTCTCCTTCTCTTGTTAACGAGATCGCCGTCGATACGTTGACATCCAGGCTTACGGGAGCGACCGGAAAGCTGTCGCTCACGACAGACGCCCGAATTGCTGGAGGCACCCTTCGCTCCATCTCGGCCTACGATTTGACAACACAGACGCCGTCATTCGACTCGATACTGGACGTCGTCGATCTCGACCCTCGCGTTCTTGCCAGCGGTCCACTCGACGGTTCGCGTATAAACGCGCGTCTTACGCTTAGCGGCTCCGGACATGACCTTGCCGACCTCAACGGCACACTCACCGCTGAGGTCGACTCCTCTACGATACAACGACCCGGTTTCGCCTACCAGGTTTCGCCGTTTGCCTCACGCGCCATTCTGGTTCAGGCGCCTTCTCGGGGCGCCGAGCTGACACTGTCCGGAGGGCCTGTCTCGGGCACATTGACAGCCGCATCGAACGCCCATCAGTTCATCCAGCGCGGACGTATTTGGGTTCAGCGCTTTCAGTCACTTGCGGACGCGGTCGGTTCAAAACGCTACCTCGACCGAAGCATACCGAAAGTCGTGCGCGACAGCGTGGTCGTCGCCACGACCGCTCCGACGACATATAGCCGGGCGGACTCGCTCTTCTCTTTCTCTGTTTCGATGGTCGATCCGGCGCTATTCGCTGCTTTACTCGGCACCTCTGGAAGCGCAGCGCGCCTACAGCTGACCGGCAAGGGAATGATGACGTCGGACGATCTTTCTTCCTCCTCCGAGGTGACAGCTGATAGCGTTGCCTTCGGAAGTTTTGATGCACAGAAATTCATGAGCGAGCTCACGCTCAAGGCCGGGTCGGCTCCGACGCTGATGCGCTCCCTCCAAATTGAGTTGTCAAGTGGTGCAGAAACGGCGGGTCTGGGGCGCCAACGTTTTGTGTCGCCGCGGTTCACGATGCGACATCGGGAGGGTACCGGATCCTATCGGTTCCAATCGGATGAGGGTTCCAGGCTGGGGCCTGTCAACCTGCGCGCTCAGCTCACAACCCTCGGGACCTCCAACCGGCTAATCATTGACGAGGCGCGTGCTCGCGTTGGCAAGTACGAGCTCCAGGTTGAAACCCCGAACTACGTCGACATCTATGCCGATGCCCTCGTCGCGCGCAGACTTGCGATCTCGTCGAGAGGCGTGGGCAGCCGACGGCAGCGACTCGAGGTGAACGGCGTCTATTCCTCCGTGCCCGGTGACACGCTGGAGGTTATGTCCGAGAACATTGAGCTGCGACAACTATCGGACTTCCTTGCTGTTCGCGAACCGATTGGAGGTGTCTTGAATGGCGTTGGAAAAATCGCCCAGAGTGAGGGGCGCCCCATCGTTTCGGGCGATGCAGATCTCGCAAGTCTCAGCCTCGGACCGCGACTTCTGGGCAATCTCAACGTTCGCGCCGCATTGTTGCCAGGCACCTCGACCGTCGCAGTTGAGGCCGCGCTGTCTCCCGCGTCGGTGGAAGACACGCTGGGCACCGGGCTCGCGTGGACGCTCAATCGGCTTGACGCGAATGGACGCATCGATTTCGCAAGTGGAAGCACCGGACCTGCCCTCGCTCTGGACGCCAATATCGACCGCGCCGACTTGTTCTTCTTCGAATACATATTCCCGCATACCATCGAGGAGGTCCAGGGACTCGTTCGCGGACGCGGCAAAATTCAGGGCACGTGGTTCGACCCCACCTTCCTGGCAGACCTTGAGATTGCGGACGGTTCATTCTCTGTGCCGGACTTTCAGCTTGCCTATAAAATCGACGGCTCAGTCGAAGTCGACGACTCCGGAGTCCACATTACGTCGGCGCAATTGCGTGACGATACGGGTGGCACCGCATCGCTTGGAGGATCCGTTCTTTTCAATCGATACCGTTACTTCTCGCTGGCGCTCACGGCAGATTTGTCAAATCTCCAGATCATGAACGTCGAGCAGTCCGAGGAACTTCCGTTCTTCGGACACATCTGGAGCTCGGGAAGAGCCAGCTTGACCGGTCCGATTTCGAACGCCACGTTGCGTTCCGCTGATGCTCAGACGACGCCAGAGAGTGTGCTCTTCATACCGTTGGTGGCCGTTACGACAACGTCGGACGCGTCGTTCATCGTCTTCGCGGATTCGACCGGAAATGTCGACGACGGCGATTCACGTCGCGAACGCCGAAACGTACTTGACAGCCGTCCGCCGAGCGAGCGCACATTTCTCGACGGACTCGACATCGATCTGAACGTATTCGCTCCTCAGGGATCAACAGTCAATCTCGTCATCGATCCGCTGTTGGGGGACGTTATGAATGCGGTAGGCACCGGGCGAGTCCAGATCATTCGGCGAGAGGGCGAGTTCTCGACGTTTGGGAGTTTCGAGGTCAACTCAGGGGACTATCTCTTCACTGCCGGCGATGTGTTTGTCAGACGCTTCAGCATCGACTCGGGCGGCTCGCTGACCTGGGACGGGGATCCGACAAATGCGATCCTCAACGTCCCGGCCTCGTATGAAACACGTGCCTCCGCCGCTGGCCTTCCGGGCGCCGATGGCCAGATTGGTACGATACCGCTTATCGTCAGACTGCTCATTACCGGGCGTGTTGCAACGCCGGAGGTATCGCTGTCTCTAGAAGTGGATCGAACGAACCGCGCACTGACCGGCAGCTACCAGGCGCTTGAAGCCGTCCTCAACCAGCCCGCCCGAGCCACGGAGTACGCGACCAGCGTGCTCGTAACCAACTCGTTTCTGCTGACGACGTCGGATGCAAGCTCGACGGCAATCGCCAGTTCCGCATTCAACAGCGTGTCTCAACTTGTCGCAAGCCAGATCAATCGATATCTCAACGAGGCACTGCCGAACGTCGACTTCTCGTTCGGTGTTCAGGGTGAAAGCGCCCAGGAACTCGGCGTAACTTACGGGATTGCCCTCCGGCTTCTTGATGAGCGCCTGATTATCCGCGGTCGAGGCGTCTATCAGGGCAGCCGCCTGGAGTCAACACCCACGCCGGCGAACCAATCGTTGGAGGGTGAGTTCGTGGTTGAACTGCGCCTCAGTCCGACAGTCTCTGTCGAGGCCTTCTATCGCCGTGAAGGAGACGTTCTTGCCGAAACCGCTACGACAACCGGCTCGACCGGCGCCGGCGTTTCCTACCAGACCGAATTCTCGTCATGGCGAAACTTCCTGCGGCGTCTTTTCGGTGGCAAGGATGACGCTGACTCCGAGCAAACAGAACCCATTTCAACGAACGATCCCGCGAAGAATTGACCGATACAAGCGACAACGACCTCGAACAAAGAATCCTTTCCTTCCTGGCTAACCACGGAAACCGAGCGTTCCGTCCGAAGGAAATTGCCAAACGGCTTGACCTGCAGGCGTTCCGGGACTATTCGCAGTTTCGCACGATTTTGGGCCAGCTGGAAAAAGACGGGCGCGTGCTTGCCGTGAAGGGCGCTCGCGTGATGCATCGAAAACCGGAGGCTCGCAGAATCGGCCGCCTGTCGGTTAATCCCAAAGGATTCGGTTTCGTTTCGATTGAAGGTGAATCAGAGGACGTCTTTGTGGGAGGCAATAATCTCGGAACAGCGCTCGACGGAGACATCGTCGAGATCGGACTGGTTGCAAGCGGAAGACGGAGTCGCAAAGGCCCCGAAGCCGAGGTACTGGCCGTCGTCGAACGGACTCGCAAGACGGCAGTGGGCACGTTCAAGCAATGGGGTCGATTCGGCGTCGTAGTTCCCGACGACAAGCGTCTCACTCACGATATCTACGTCGTATCGAACTCCGGAGCAAAGCCACGCGACAAGGTACTTGTCTCAATTGACGCCTTCGACAACCCTCACGGTGCACCGGAGGGTACGATCGTGTCCATCATTGGATCGGCCGACGACCCTGCCACCCGGGTTGCGGCCGTTGCAATGAGCCTCGGTGCACCCGGCGAGTTTCCTGAATCGGTATTGGCCGAGGCAGCGTCCATCGCCCATGATGACACGCTCGAGTCGACTCGCGTCGACTGCCGTGATCTTGATGTCTTTACCATCGATCCGGCGGATGCAAAGGATTTCGACGATGCCATAAGCCTGCAGGTTCTTGACGATGGAAACGTCATCCTCGGCGTTCACATTGCTGACGTCGGCCACTACGTTGCGGAGGGAACGGATCTTGACCGCGAGGCCTTCGAACGAGGCACCAGCATCTATCTCGTCGATCGCGTAATCCCCATGCTCCCGGAGCGCCTGTCCAACGAACTTTGTTCCCTTCGGCCTGATGAGGACAAGCGCTGTGTCTCCTGTTTCATGACGGTAGATCAATCAGGAGCAGTACGATCCTTTGAGGTCCTGAACACAATGATCCGCTCACGCAAGCGACTTTCGTACGAGGAAGCGAGAGACATCATTGACGGCGCGGACCATCCGCTGTCGAAAACGATAAAACGCGCAGCTACGCTCGCGGCAACTCTCACCAGCAAACG
The DNA here is from genome assembly GCA_020437385.1 of Bacteroidota bacterium. Classification (GTDB taxonomy): domain Bacteria; phylum Bacteroidota; class Rhodothermia; order Rhodothermales; family JABDKH01; genus JAGQWL01. Next base: position 952 of record JAGQWL010000059.1, on the reverse strand, counting down.
GCTTCGTGAGGGTTCGGTTGATTTCGATCTCCCGGAAGTAAGGGTCATCCTCGATGAGGACGGTCATCCTGTCGATATAGTCCCGCGGGAGCGGTCCGCCTCCAACCGAATGATCGAGGAGTTCATGCTCCTCGCGAACCGGACGGTAGCAAAGTGGTGCGACGCTCCGACGTCGGTTTTCCGAGTTCACGGACCACCCGACGGCGAAAAGATGCTCAAGCTTTCGAGCTACATCGCGGCTTTCGGACTCAAGCTACCAATCTCGCGCGATGGACACGTGGAGTCCGACGATCTGAATCAACTCCTAGATGACATCAAGGGTAAATCGATCCAGCCCGTAATTCAACAGGCGGCATTGCGAGCCATGGACAAGGCCCGGTATTCCACTGAGAACATTGGCCACTATGGCCTCGGGTTTGAGTACTATACGCACTTCACCAGCCCAATCCGGCGCTATCCGGATCTCATGGTTCATCGAGAGGTCAAGCGACGAATCGCCGGAAAGCACCGTGAGCTCGACCGCGAAGAGGTCGAAGCGAGATGCGAGCATTGTTCCGAGCGGGAGCGCGTCGCGACGGAAGCCGAGCGCGAATCCGTTAAGCTCAAGCAGGTCGAGTACATTCAGGACCACGTAGGCGACACGTTTCCCGGCGTCGTCTCGGGAATCAGCCGGTTCGGCATCTTCGTGGAGTTGGATCGAATTCTTGTGGATGGCATGGTCCATGTACGCGACATGGACGACGACTACTATGAATACGACGAGGACGCCTACGCCATGGTTGGCTCGAATACGGGTCGTCGATATTCCGTCGGCGATCCTGTTAGGGTTGTGGTCGTGAGAGCCGATATCGATACGAGAGAGATCGACTTCTTCTTCGCTGACGAATGATCCTGACTAATTGAACACTGTTGCCACATACGCGCTGCTCGCCCGCAATCAATGGCGACAGGT
>JAGQWL010000422.1 GCA_020437385.1 Bacteroidota bacterium | reverse complement strand
GCGGCAACGGCATTTGCTGCGTTGTCGATGTCTCCGTAGAAGATGACATTCTCAACATCCGTTCCGAAGTCCGGATCGAACGAAACCGTCTGATAGTCGGTGTAGTCCGCCTGAAGCTGGAAGAACGTCGAGTTCGACAGATACTGCGTCCAGTTCACATAACCGCGGCGTGTGCTCTGGTTCGTCTGTGAGAACTGGTCGGCGTTGAACATGTCGTTTCCGAACCCATAGTTCGAAATGCGACGTTCGGCGAACTGACCGCCGAAACGGACGCGGACCGACTGAACCGGATTGACCGTAATGTTGCCACCGATGTCATACGATTTGAAACCGTCGTTCGGCTTCGCCGTGACTTTCTCGAAATCGTCTGTGTTCAGGAAGTCAACTGCCTGAGTCGGATTGGTCGAGACGAGGCTTTCGCCGTCTGCAAGGCCAAGCTGAGCAATGACTTCGTCAAGCGACGTGCCCGGATCAACGGCCGGGAACGGAACACGGCGGATGTTTCCTTCCGCGTCCTGGATCGCGATGACCTGCGGCTGCGCGCGAATCGCGTCGAGCGTCGACTCGGGAAGCTGCAGCGTCTGGATCGCACGCGGATCCTGGTCGGCGCGGTTCTGATATTCGCCCGAAAGGAAGAAGCTGACCTTGTTGCTCGCAATCGGGCCGCCGAGTGTTGCGGACGCGAGGTTGTAGCCGTACGCGTCGAGCGCCTCAGACGTTACCGCCTCGATGCTCCCGAAGTAGTCGGGCGTGCCGCCCTTCGTCGAAACAGAAATGATGCCGCCCATCGCGTCACCATACTTGGCCGGCAGACCGCCGATCAACATTTCCTGTTCCGCGATACTGCTCTGCGCGACACCGATGTTGCCGATGACCTTGACACCGTCAACGTAGTACGTGACTTCTTCGCCACGACCACCACGAATGTTCAGCGTTCCTGAACCTTCGTTGTTAACGACGCCGGCCTGAACCGATGCGACATTACCGACACCTCGGATTGGCAGGTTCTGGATCTCTTCTCCAGTTACTGTGCGCGGAGCTCCCAGCGCGTCTTTCTGGATCAGTGGTCGTTCATATTCGATGACCACTTCCGCCAGTTCCTCGACGTTTTCCGAAAGAGCAAAGTTCAGTTCGCGCGTGTAGCCCGTGCTGATATCCACGCCCGTCTGCCTCTCGCTGGTGTACCCTACGAAAGACGCCTGTACGTCGTACGTACCGACCGGAACGCCCAGAATAAAGTAGTTCCCGTCTGCGTCCGTGATGCTACCGTAGTTCGTACCAAGTACGATGATATTTGCACCCGGGATGGACTCGCCAGTGGCACGGTCAGTCACTCGCCCGGCGAGCTTACCCGTGTTCTGTGCGAAGGCCATAGCTGGCGCAACGAGTAGCATGACGACAAGCATGCCCCATTTACGTAACATAAGTTACCTCCTCAGTACAGTGATGTGTGGGTCGGCACGACAACTGCCGCACCTCCTTTCTTTCAGCTCGATCGACCGCCACACACACCGGCTCGTTTGCCGATTCGACCAACCAATCCGTCACGCCCCTGTGGACGCGCGGCAGATCTGTCGTGAATGTGTTGTAATCGCTCAAGCCTTTTCCTGTGCTACTTGATATCCGTTAACTGGGTATCCACTGTCCCGATCTCCTGCCCGACCGTCCGAAAACGACCCAGCCTGGAGCCTGACATTCCCACCAGTCAGCCGCGATAGGAAAAGCAAAATCTCGACGAGCAACCAAAATTGTAACAGTTCAGCGTAACAGTCTGACTTCCGTTTCGTAGGAGCTCTGAACTCCGTCGAACCTACCGAAAACAGACCTGCCCTTTCCGCAACTCCCAACTTCTGTCACTACCCTGCTACCAATGAATCCTCGTGGCGCCCGGAGGAATCCGTCGTCTTGAGACAAATCGGATCAACCGCCGGACTGAGATTCAACAGAATCATTCAACAGAATCAGGAGTGATCTTGGAGAGCCGCAACGAAAGAGGCAATTAACTGCTACTTGGGGATTTGAGAGGCTGTAACGAGTTACGCCATACGTTACTCAACGGTTAACGTTTATTAGACGTTTGCTTGACCTTATTCAGGCATTGCTCCGCTTCGAAAACCGACGCTGCCTGCGCTGAAACCCGACCGAAACTTCTGTCAGATCTATCGAAAGCTGCGCTGAATCCTCGCGGATCGGTTGTGGATGACAAGTATTTCGGCGTCAAATATAGACGGCACTCTGACTGATGTCAAGGGAATTCCGCCCCCGCGCAATAAGGGCAAGCGTAAATGCAGTCTCCCCCAAATGCCCCTTTTTCGACATTTTTCAGCCTCCGACGCGAAGTTGACGCACGTCCCGCACCCCCTCCAATCGGCCAATCTGGTCGAGCTGAGCGCTTGAAAGCGCTTCATCTACGCGCATAATCGTCAGCGCCTCGCGACGCGCCTCCGCCCTCCCGAGAGCGGCTGTCCCAATATTTATACCCGACGCTGCCAGCAGACTCCCGACCGCGGCCAACATCCCCGGTCGGTCCTCATTCCGGTAGAACAGGATCCACCCTTCCGGCTTAACCTCGACCCAGAAGTCGTCTATCCGGACAATCCGGATCTCCTGCCCACCGAACACGGTGCCGGCAACGCGATGCGGCCCGTCCGCCGTGTCCAGCAACACTTCAACGAGATTCTGATAGTCGGCCGCCGAGCCCGCCACCTCCTCATCGACGCGCAGTCCAGCCTGGTCCGCCAGAAGGACAGCGTTCACGAGGTTCACCGTTTCGTCGGTCAACTCAGACAGGATCCCCTTCAACGCTGCCACACTCAGTACCTGCACCGCCTTGTGCGGCACGTCGCCTGAAATCCGAACCTTGACGCGGCTGATCGCCCGGACGCCTGCCACTTGCGCCACAAACCGGCCAAGTGCCTCGGTCAATTCCATGAACGGCTGCATCTCGGGGCGCGAGGCCATCTTGATGGCGGCCGCGTTGACCGGCGTCGCCACGGGCTCCCCACGCAGGGCGGACACCACCTGCTCCGTGACCTGGTCCGCCACCTTCTGCTGGGCCTCGTGCGTCGACGCGGCAATATGCGGCGTCTGAACAATCCTGTCGTGTCGCAGCAGTGCCCGGAGCTCATCCGAGGGCGGCTCCTGCGAATACACGTCCAACGCGGCGCCGGACACGATCCCGGCATCCAGCGCCCGCACCAGCGCCACTTCGTCGATGATCCCGCCCCGTGCACAATTCACGATCATGACGCCCTTCCGACACCTGGCAAAGAGCTTGTCGTCAAACAGGTTACGCGTAAGATCTGTCAGCGGGGTGTGAACGGTGATGATGTCGCTTCTTTCGACCAGCTCGTCCAGCGAAACCAACTCGATCCCGAGCCGCTCTACAACTTCCTTCGTCACAACCGGGTCAAATCCGAGCAGACGAACACCAAACGCCGCCATCCGCTCTGCGACCGCCTGACCGACCTTGCCGACGCCAACGATCCCGAGCGTCTTGCCGAACAGCTCGGTCCCCGTGTAGCTCTTTCGATCCCATGCCCCGGAAATCATCGAACCATGTGCCTGCGGGACCGTCCGCGCAACGGCCATCAGCATGGCACAGGTGTGCTCCGCCGTCGACAACGTGTTACCATCGGGCGCATTAATCACAACAATTCCCCGCCGCGTCGCCGCACCCACGTCGATGTTGTCCACTCCGACGCCCGCTCGCCCGATGACACGCAGCCGTGGAGCGGCTTCCATCAACTCGTCCGTGATCGTCGTCCCTGATCGAACGATCCAGCCCTCGATGTCCGCCAGGAGGGGTTTCAGCTCGCCTGAAGGAAGTCCGACCTTCACGACGGGTTCAATGCCATGCGACGCCAGATAATCCGCCGACCGCGGATCCATCCGGTCAGAAATCAGAACCTTCATTACTACAATACCTTACGGCTGTCTATCTACTGTCTCAATGGACCGATGGTGCGACCGCTCGCCTAAGACACGAACGTCTCGATCCAGCCGATGAGCTCCTCCTTCCCCCTGCCGTCTAACGCAGACGAAAGAATCACCTTGTTCTCCATCCCGCGCTCGCGAAGCTCCTTCTGGACACGCGCCCGAGAACGCGAGCGTTCGTTGCCGGACAACTTATCTGACTTGGTGAGAACGATGGCGTACG
>JAGQWL010000421.1 GCA_020437385.1 Bacteroidota bacterium | reverse complement strand
GGATCTTTACCGGCGCCAGGTTGCGAACAACTGAACATCACGCGCTCGATGACGTCGACTGCCTTCTCGGGCAGTGAGTAAATATCGGCACTTGCCGCAAAGGCGCGGCCTTTGCGCATCCACTCGTCGCGCTTGTCGGTCTTGAGAATCTGTTCGAGCCGTTGGTCGAGTTCTTCCTGGCGGAACGGGCTCGATACCAGGCATCCCATCCCCGCTTCGGTGACATAGTGCCCGTATCCGCACACGTCGGTCGCAAGCACAGGCAGACCGGAAACCATCGCTTCGAGCAATACCATTCCCGCATTCTCGTCTGACGCAGGGTGGAGCAGCAGGTCTCCTGCCAGCAGGTAACTCGGCACTTCGTCGGAGCCGCCGATGATGCTGACGGTATCTTCGAGGTGAAGTCGCTTGATGAGTCGGTCGAACTGGTCTGTCTTGTCCTCGCCGATGACTAAAAATCGTGTCCGTGCCTTCAGTTCCTGGGGCAGGGCATTCACTGCGAGAATTGCGCGCTTCAGACCTTTCTTGATAAATCCGGAACCAACGAGCAATACAAGGCGGTCGTGGTCGGAAAGCCCGAGCGCCTTCCGTGTTTTATGGCGGATCTCTTCGGCATTGTCCGGTGCAATGCGGTCTCTCGATATACCCGGTGGCAGCACGTGCATCCGGTCAATCTGGGTGCCGTAGTGTTTAACGAAGAACGGCTTCTGGACCTCGGAGATAATGAGGATTTCCGTCTTGCTGTCGCTGCCGAAGACAGATCGCTCGTACTCGGCAAAGTGGCGGTAACGAGGCAACAGCTTGTAGTAAAACCCGCGCTGGGTTCGTGCTTTTTCCTCGAAACAGGAATCAGCTGCGTAATAGATGTCGAGCCCGGGCATCTTGTTGAAGCCCATGACGCAATCGACGGGATGTTGCTCGAGTTCGCGAGCAACCCACTCGCTGAACTTTCTGTACTTGTTGTGGTTGAACGTGGCGGAGACTGGAACGAGTGTAACGTCTATATCGTCCGGTACCTCACCGTGCCAGGTGAGCACGTAAACCTTGACGGTGTGGCCCCGGCGCTGGCACTCGCGGGCAATCCTGATGAAGTCCCGCTGCAGGCCGCCGTATGGGAAGTACTTGTACAGGCAAAAGGCGAATTTCAAAGGGCCAACTTTGCGTCATCATCGAATAAGTGTTGCGGGAATGGTATCTCAATTCGCCCGAAGGCGACACTGACACCGACTCCTAGCGCCCGAATGTTGGCGTGTAAGAAATCTCCAGTCCGACGAAGCGAGGCGAGCTGACTTCGGCCGTCGTGAGCAGGTTCTGGACACTGGTTGTGCTCGCGGGCAACGGCGTCGTTGCTGCATCCGTCAGCCCTGTTACGTTGGTGAGATATCGATTGTCGTGCAGATTCCGGCCATAGAGTCGGAACTGCCACGCGGGAATGCGATAGGTCACGCCGAAGTCGAGTTGCGTCCCATTGTCGACACGTCCCGAAGCGAACTCCGGATTCGTCCAGTACTCTGTGGTGAAGCGATATCCAGCGTAGAGCGAGACCGTTCCGCTGGCGAGCGGTTCCGGCACCCAGGCCGGCGCTTCGTAGGGGAAAGTATAGGTAGCTGAAAGCGCCAGCATGTTCGGCGACTGGAAGGCCGGAATCAGTGCCTCCTTGTCTGTCTCGGTTGTCGGGTCGGCGAGGGAGGGAATTTTGTACTCGATGTAGTCGGTGTTGACGTGGGACCAGGCGGCCCGGAGGAGCAGTCGCTCCATGGGCAGTGCCAGCACTTCGAACTCGTGGCCGAAAACCTTGATCTCCGCGACATTCGACAATATCGATTGCACCGCGCTGCCGGTGAGCGTCGCGTAGCGTTCGAGTTTGTCACGATAGTTGTTGTAGTAGGTGACGGCGTTTACACGCAGCCTGTCGTCGTACCACTCGCTCTTGAGTCCCAGTTCGACCTGCGTCGTGTTTTCCGCCGAAAAAGGTCCGGCGGTGCCCGCTGATCTTGCGGTATCGTCGTATCCGCCGGGTCGGAAGGCGCGCGCGTAACGCATGTAGATCATTGCGTCGTCATCGACCTTGTAAGTGAAGCCGACGGAACCCGTCAGTTCGCTGGCGGAGTTCGACCGGTCCACCAGCACGCCTGTGCCCGCCACGGTATTGGCCGCGGGGTCCTGTACCGATGTGAGGTGCTGGAACTTGGTTGTGACGAAGTTTGCCCGCAGTCCGCCGTCCATCTTCCACTGCTCGTCAATCGTGTACTCTGCCTGTGCGAACAGTGAACCCAGTCGATGGGACTGGTGCGTCGTGGTTTCCTGCGTGGCGTAGTTGGAAGCGCTCACGGTTCCGGCCGCGGTCAGTGCAGGCAGGACATAAAGCTCGTTGCGATTGAGGTCATATTCGGAAGAGAGGAAGAAGGCCCCGGTCTGGTAGTGAAGCCGGGCATCGCTCGCATTCCTCAGGACCAGTTCCTGGGTGAACTGGCTGTAGTCGTTGCTGGCACGCGTGGAATAGAAGTCGGCCCAGGTTGCGTCCAGGTCCTGGCTGGACCGATCTTCGGAAGAACGATAGGCAGTGATACTGCTGATTTCCCGCTCACCCCAGGTAAAGTCGAGGTGCAGGGCGTGCTGGTCCACGTCATATCGACGAGTGTTGGGGAAGTTCTGGCCGTTCAGCTCGAATACATCGGTTTCAGGCTTCAGTCCTTCGCCGTCAACGCTGCAGTGTGGGTCGATCGCTCTCGAACAGAGCAGGTCGGTCGAGGACGAGAGGTTCAGCCGTGGCGGCACGTCGGAGTCGTCGGAAACCTTGTCCCAGGTATACCGGGCGCGCCAGTTGTTCCGGTTCCAGAGCAACGAAACGGACGTTTCCATGCGATCGATCTCGCCTTCGTCACGGCCGTCGTAGAGGTTTTTCACGATGGTCTTCCCGCCGCGCTCGAGCCCGATACTGATTTTTCCTGCGAGGTCCGGTACGACAGGGAAGTTGAAGACACCGTCGAAGCGGG
>JAGQWL010000420.1 GCA_020437385.1 Bacteroidota bacterium | reverse complement strand
TTTGTCGCGATACGTTCGTCGGAATGCGCTGGAGCCTGAGACCGATCGGCCTCATCGACCGCCTCGTTCTTTCATTTGCTCGCGCCGCGTCGACGTTGTTGTGTTTCGCCACGTGAATCCGTGACTTCCTGCGGGTCGTCGCAGAATCTCGCCTCACCCCGGTGGCCCGGAAGGACCTCGACCCGATCCTATCTTCTTATCTTCCTATCTTCTTCGATTCCGCTCCTCCTATCTTCTTCGATTCCGCGCGATCTCCGATCGCGCGATGGCGCCTCACACGATTTTTTCCGAAATTGGCTGATTCCGGGACGGCCTTGCTCCACGGTCCACCACACCGAAGCCGTCCGACACACCGGTTCGCCCGCGTTGCACCCTTGTTCGGCGCCGAGCGTACCCATGTCTGACGCATCCGCCTGGACTAACAATCCGGCAGCCGCTGCCCGCCGCTGCCGCGCTAGACACTCGCAAGACCTATGGGAGTCTCCGATTCGCTTGCTGCCGCACTCAAGCGCCAGCTCCTCACCACCTTCCCGTCCGACCGCATTCCGCATGCTGCTGATCTGCTGACGACGGAAATGAACCCGCTCGTCGCCCGCTTCCTGGAGGCCGTCCGCGACCGGCATGTCGTCGACGAGACGAACCGCCTCAGCTACGATCCGTCGGAATGGATCCCTGCGGATTGGCGCTCCACGATCGAGGAATCCATCCGCCAGACCCGAAAAGTGATTGCCGAGGCAGTCAGTTTTCCGCCCACCCGCTGGGAGTATTTCCTCGGGCACGCATCCGAACAGGTGTGCCGCTACCTCGTGTCGCCCGTTGACACCCTCTTCGCGTACGTCTTCCCCGGAGACGCGGAGGCCGTCGCGTCGGCGACCGCCCGCCGGCGAATCCGGTCCTTCGGCGCGTACAACGAAATTCTTGACCCGATCGCGTCGTCCCTGCCAACGGACCCGGACCAGTGGGTCGACCGTCTCGACTTCCGCGACAAGCTGAATCAGGTTGCGCATGAAGTCGGCGAGGGCGTCCTTGAATGGGAGAGCTTCGCAGAACCACTCTTCTCACTTCATGAGGAGGTGAACGGGTACCGTGCCGTCCCCGTCGGGCGGCTCGCGAGCCTCGCGGACGCAGTCGGCCGTGAGGATGTCGCAGATCGTATCCGTGAAAGAGCCGCCGCCTTGAGCGAAGACGAACTTACCGAAGAGATGCTGCGTGATCTGATGGCGCCGTCGATCGAATCGGAAGACACACCGGAAGCACCCGATCTAACCGTCGACGAAGCGTGGCCCGAAGAAAGCCGCAACGACGAGGAGGCCGCGGCGATCTGGCCTGAAGAAGGGCACGCCGAAACCTCGCACGAACAGCAGGCGCCGCCGCAACAACACGCGTCGCGAGAGTCCGAGGCGACGAAAAGCCCGGAAGCGCCTCGTCCGCCCGTGTACATCGACCCCGCCATCCTGGCGGACTCGGAGGATGTCGTCCACGACTCAACAACCGTGAACGAGCCGATGGACCTTTTCGGGGAACAGGAGGACACTCCCACTGAAGAGCGGGTGAATGACTGGGGAGATGGTTCGGATCAACCAACCTCGGCGGGTTCATCGGAAGCGGCACACGAACAAGGCGACCAGCGTCCGCAAATGGCGCCGCGACACGCAGCCTTCGACCCGGACCGCGATTCCATACGGACGGAGGACCTTTCGGCGCGGCCGCGACGAACATCCGGCGATCCCGGATCCGCCGGCCCTGTGCCACTCTGGAAACAGTTCCACAAGAAGCTGAACGCGCCGATTTCGGCCGACCGATCCTCAGATCCCGCTAAGGCTCTGCCATCCGCAACCAGATCAGGCGCCGCCGCACCGGCACAAACTTCCAAACCGACGCGCGCCGCGTCAGCCTCGGACCCGGAGGCGACCGAGGAGTCCGTGAAGCCGCTCTGGCTTCGCTACCAGACCAAACCGGAGCGGCCCAGGGAGGCGCCGGCCGCGATGGCAGACGTCGGTGAACTCGAGCGGAGCGTGTTTGGCCGCGAGGATGTCGAACGCAGGCGGCGCTTCATCAACGAATTGTTTGACGGCTCGAGCGATGCCTACCTCGAAGTCCTCGGCGAGCTGCAGCACGCGGGTTCCTGGGCACAGGCGTCAGGCGTCATTGCCGACAAAGTCTTCAGGCGTTACCGCGTCAACATATACTCGGATGTTGCCGTTACCTTCACCAATGCTGTTGAGCGTCGATTCCTCTAGGCCGATTGCATGTCGCAGAAACCCCGATTCGAAGATCTCGCCAGCCGTCGTGCCGCGGCTCTTGTTGCCGGAGGCGAAGAGCGTATCGCTCGTCAGCACAAGAAGGGTAAACTTACAGCCCGCGAGCGACTCGACATTCTTCTCGACGAAGGTTCGTTCCAGGAGCTCGGCATGTTTGTGCGGCATCAGGTCAAGGACTTCGGACTTGCCGACAATCGACCACCCGGAGACGGCGTCGTCACCGGCTACGGCACCATCGACGGCCGCCTCGTCTACGTATTCAGCCAGGACTTCAGCGTGTTCGGCGGTTCACTGGGGATGGCACACGCAACCAAGATCACCAAGATCATGCAGCTCGCGCTGGACAACGGCGCGCCCGTGATCGGGCTCAATGATTCGGGTGGCGCAAGAATCCAGGAAGGCGTGGTTTCACTCGGAGGATATGCGGACATCTTCCTTCAGAACACGCGTGCCTCGGGCGTCGTGCCGCAGATTTCTGCAATCATGGGTCCGTGTGCCGGCGGTGCCGTCTACAGTCCGGCGATCACCGATTTTACGTTCATGGTCTCGGGCACGAGCTATATGTTCGTGACGGGCCCAAACGTGGTCAAGACGGTCACACAGGAAGAGGTCAGCTCGGAAGATCTGGGCGGGGCGGATACACACGCGTCGAAAAGTGGTGTCTCCCATTTTACGTGTGCCAGTGACGCCGATTGTCTGTTGCGCATCCGAGAGCTCATCAGCTACATCCCGCAGAACTGCGAGTCCAAAGCCCCTGATCAGGCTTCAGTTGCCCCCGATCGCGCTGCCGGCGAACGACTCGATGCGCTCGTTCCAGACAATCCCAACAAACCGTACGACATGCACGAGGCGATCAAGTTGATCGTGGATGAAGGGAAACTGTTCGAGGTACATGCGGATTATGCGGCAAACATCATTGTGGGGTTTGCTCGCCTCGGCGGGAAGTCCGTCGGCATCGTCGCAAACCAACCTGCGGTATTGGCAGGGGTACTCGACATCGATTCTTCGGTGAAGGGAGCTCGCTTTGTTCGATTCTGCGATGCGTTCAACATTCCGCTTGTTGTATTCGAGGATGTACCGGGGTTTCTGCCCGGCACGGAGCAGGAGTGGCGGGGCATCATCCGCAACGGGGCAAAGCTGCTTTACGCGTTCAGCGAGGCGACGGTGCCGAAGATGACGGTCATCACGCGAAAGGCGTACGGCGGTGCGTACGATGTCATGAATTCGAAACACATCGGTGGCGATCTGAATTTTGCATGGCCCACTGCCGAGATTGCCGTAATGGGCCCGAAGGGTGCCGTCGAGATTATCTACAAGAAGCAGATCGCAGATGCGGAAGATCCTGCCGCTGCCGAGGAAGGCTTCACGGAGGCCTACCGCGAACGTTTCGCCAATCCCTATGTCGCCGCGGAATACGGATACGTCGACGACGTCATTCTTCCGTCGGAAACGCGTGACCGACTGATCGCCGGACTTGCCATGCTGGAGAACAAAGTTGTAAACAACCCGAGACGCAAGCACGGAAACATTCCGCTTTGATCCCGTCGCGCGGGACGAACAGCATCGGCGCGTCGAAACATTCGCCCCCGTTTCGGTATGCTATTGGCTCTGCCGCTTCGTTTCCACCACACACCCGAAAGCAGACAACTCAAATGACAAGAGTCCGCACTCATTGCAAAGCAACCATGTCAATTGTGTGGTTGATCGGCGCCTTCCTGCTTGTGTCGCTTTCGGAATCCACGTTCGCACAGGATCGCAGCGTGGATGCACCGGCGGGTGGGCTTGCGCTTGAAGAAACGTATGCGGACTCGACCGGCGAACTCAGCGACGAAGCCACAAATCTGATGATTGCCGATGTATACGGGTTACTGCGTCGTGCGATCGAGGCAGACGTCCGCGGCCAGGATGAGTATACCGCCTCCCTTCTCTACCGAGCTGCCGACGCGGTCACGGAGCTCGGCGGACATGCGTCGGTTCAGGCAAATCCGCGGTATCGAGAGGTCTACCGGAGTGTCGTATCGGAAATCGAAAACTACTATGGCTCTGCGGACACGTTGACGCTGGCGTTCGGCGACGTCTTCATGATTCGGGACGATATGTTCGCCACGCTGAACGAGGTCGACGAGCCTCTGCTGGAAAACGTGACGCTTCCGGAAATCCCGCCGATGGTTACGACCATCCCGATGACAATGAACCGACTCGTGGAGTCGAGCATCGAGTTCCTGCTCAAGGAACCGGACAAGCACCTGAATCACTGGTTGAGTCGGGCCGAAACCTACTTTCCGATGATCGAGAAGGTCTTCGACGAGGAGGGTGTGCCGGAAGAGCTCAAGTACCTCGCGATGGTGGAAAGCGGGTTGAACCCGCGCGCCAGGAGCTGGGCGCGGGCTGTTGGAATGTGGCAGTTCATCGGCGCAACCGGGAAGGCATACGGACTGAATGTCAACGGATGGGTTGACGAGCGGATGGATCCGGAGGCCGCCACGCGCGCGGCTGCCCGGCATCTGAAGGACCTTCACGCGATGTTTGGTGACTGGCAGCTCGCGCTCGCCGGCTACAACTACAATCCGGCCAAGGTGCGTCGTGCATTGAGAGCGGCGGAATCCAGGCTCGGGCGCAAAGCAACGTTCTGGGACATCTACACAGACATTCCGCGCGAGACTCGCAACTACGTGCCGATGTTTATTGCGACAGCACTTATCGTCTCGCATCCCGAGGCGTTCAATCTGAAGCCTGTAGAGCCGGGTCCACCGTATGCGTACCACGTCGTACCTGTATACGGGATGCACCCGCTTTCGACGATCGCCCGTCTGGCGGGCACGTCTGAAACAACCATCAAGGCGTTGAATCCCGCGCTCACGCGTAACTCGCTCCCACCGTCTACATCGGCGTATCTCGTTCGGATTCCGACCGGCACCTACGATCGGTTCGTTCGGGAGTACGAGAAACTTCCGGAAGACCTGCGAAAGCCTGCAACCGAACATGTGATCAGAAGTGGCGAAACACTGTCGGGTATTGCACAGCGCTACGGGACGTCCGTTTCAAAGCTGATGTCTCAGAACGGGCTGAGCTCGACCCGCATCCGCGTCGGACAACGACTCGCCGTCCCAATGGTGAACTACAGCGGCGCGTCTGACGAGTCGTTGATCGCGCAGGCAGACGGGGCGCTTGTACACTACGGCCCACGCAACCTTCGTCCGATTGAGCCGGCACCACATACTCCCCTCCCGGCGCCGGTGAAAACGGTGTCATCGCGATCGTCCAGCCGCTCGTCGGCTCCGTCGAATTCCACGAAGATCACCTATCGGGTCAAGAGTGGCGACACGCTGTCGGAGATTGCCGAATCAAACGGCGTATCGATCAGGCAGTTGAGAAGCTGGAACGGCATCCGCGGAAGCACGATCCGGGTCGGCCAACGGCTGACGATCTACACGAAGAGCTCGTCCAAACTCGTGACACATACCGTGCGCAGAGGAGAAACACTAAGCCTCATCGCCAACAAGTACAGCGTCTCGGTCTCCGACCTGCGCGAGTGGAACTCGATCAAGGGAAGCAAGATCTACGTCGGACAGAAGATCGTCGTTCGACAGGGTTAGTCGAGGTTCCCAGCCGTCGCATTGCCGATACTGGGCAGAAGGACGCCGGCTGAAACCGGTACAAGGTGTTCGGCAGCCAGAAACCGGACGACGGATTCCGACACGAGCGCGTGTCCCGACTCACTCCAGTGTATGTCGCCGGGAATGAAGCGCCCGGCAACCGCTGAATCCGCGTTGAATACTGGAAAGAGGTCGAGCAAGGGATACCCCATCTCATCGGCCATCGCGTTCATCTCGAAACGATAAGAGCCCATGTGGTTCACCTCGGCTGGAGTGACCTGCTGCGGATGGGGATAGATCACGAGGGCGAAACCGGCGTCGTGTTCGGCAACGAGATCGGCAATTTTCCTGACGTACATCTCGACCGATTCGAGTCCCTCCTTTTTCCAACCATGGAACCCTTCGCTGTAAAGCGTCGAGTCGCGCAACGCCGCTGCGCGGTGGCGAGGCGGAATCACGGCGAGGCCGGCGTTGGCCTCGTTCTCGGAAGCAAGAGCGGACAGCCGCGAGCGGACGAACTGAAGCAGCCTGGGAATGAGAAAGTGTTTCGCCCAACCGCTTCGGCGGATGGCTGCCACCTCGGCATCGGAGTATCGCTCCCATTCAGCATAGTCGATCCCCTCGTTTCGCAGATCCGACGTGTCAACAAAAAGCAGAACCAGATCCGTCGTGTATCCGGCGTTGAAGAACTTCTCGAGGCGGCGCAGTTCGAGTTTCGGTGAGTAACCGGACACGCCGGCGTTCAGAATCTCGAAGTCGGTAGACGGATCTATCGAACTGCTTGCCTTGAGCTCTTCTCCCAGCGTGCCGGCCACCGTGTTGCTGTAGTCGACTCCGATACCTTCGACAAAAGAGTCGCCGACGAGTACGATCCGGAATGCGGCGACTGACGGCTCGACGTTGCGACGCGTTGAGTCACGGAAGGCCAGATTGTTCGTTCGGTAGTTGACGATTCGACGTCCCCATACTTCGCTTCCGTACGCGTCGGGAAGAAACGTATGGTGGAGTTCGGCATCAGCGCGTCTGTAGGAAGGTTCATCGATGTAGGCCCTGAGGACCGCTTCGCAGGCGAGCAACACAACCCCCAGCCCGAAGCACGTCGCAGCCAGATTCCATGCCCATCGACTTCTGCGAAACCGTATCAAAACGATGCCGGTCGCAACGGAAACGAGTGTCACGGTCCAGAGTCCGCCCGACGCCTGCCGCGAAAAGCCGTCGGGCAGCAAGAAGAGTCGAGAAAGAATCGGCGGGGCGTAAACGAGTCCGAGCAGGACCGCCACTGTGCCGATGCCGACGCACAGAGCTGCCGCAACTCGACCGACAGTTCTTGAGCGGATCAGATCAGGATCGGCCACGAGGCGCTTGAAGTGTTTGGTGTGAACGATACAAGATAGACCACATTCAGGAACATGTGACGGCCGGATTCTTCAAAGGCCTGCGTCGGGGCGGCGATGACGAAAGGCGATAAACGGATATTCACTGCCGACGATGCGGACTCCATCCTTCGCGACACCGGTTCGCCGTATTCTCGCAAGTCAAATCGCAACGTACTGAGTGAATGGGACGAAACCTTAAATCCGACCACAGCACCGGCGGAATTGTTTATTCGACCGAGCACGGCCGCATGTGCCCTTCGTGCAATCGCGCCGTCGACCAATGTATCTGTTCCCGGGGTTCGTCGCGACCCAAAGGTGACGGAAACGTGCGCGTCGGGCGGGAGACGAAGGGGCGACGCGGCAAGGGTGTCACGGTGATCACTGGCTTGCCGCTTGGGGACGACGAGTTGAAACAGCTCGCCCGCGAACTTAAGGGACTGTGTGGGTCGGGTGGAACCGTGAAGGACGGCGTCGTTGAGATACAGGGTGAGCATCGAGACAAGCTGGTCAAGGTGCTCGGCGAGCGCGGTTACAGCGTGAAACGAGCCGGCGGGTGAACACTCGTTACTGCGCCACGGCGCGCGCCTGCGATCAGCTTTGATTCGCCTGTCCGCGTGACTATACTTCCAGCACGCGGCGTACCCAGAAACGTCGCGCCCGCACGAAAAGCGAGCAAGGCCAGACGGCAAGCAAGGCCAGACGGCAAGCAACGCCAGACAGCGAGCAAGGCCAAGCAGCAGACAAGCCCAGACAACAATCCAGGCAGCACCAAAACCAGCAAACCAACCAGTTCGTATGCCAACCCCTCATTTCAAGCGCGTCAGAGAATTTATGCAGAAGGCCGGGCAGGAAACGCCGTCGGCCGTAACGATCCCCGACGCCGACACGCGCGTGTTGCGCGCGAAGTTGATCCTCGAGGAGGCGCTGGAAACCGTGACGGCTCTTGGCGTAACCGTCCGGCTTTCCGATGGATCAGACGGAACGCTGGGGCGCGGATCGGTTCTCGACTTCGAAGCGACCGACGAACCCGATCTGGAGGAAATCGTTGACGGCTGCGCCGATATATCCGTTGTCACAGTTGGAACGCTGATTGCTTTCGGCGTCGACGACGAGCCCATACTCGAAGAGGTTGACCGGGCGAACTTGCGCAAATTCGCGGAAGGCTCGTATCGAAGAGAGGACGGCAAGTGGATGAAGCCGCCCGGATGGACGAAACCCGACATCCTCGGCGTGATCGAGGCACAATCCACGACGGCGGAATAACTGCCACTACGTGAGTCCCAAGACACTCCACGACAAACTGCGCGAGCTAGCGACCGACACGTTCGTCGGCCGTGATGAGATTCGTGAGTGGTTCCGGGATGCATGCGAGGGCAAGTCGCGGTCGAGCGTACTCTATGTCCACGGTCCAGGCGGGGTTGGCAAAACAACGCTCATACGGCATCTGGCAGATGTTGCGCGCGACGCCGGCTCGCCGTGCTGTCTGGTTGACGGTCGCGTAGTACCAGCCGAACCGGAATCATTTCTTTCGGTGTTGAACAGGCAGTTCAGTACCAATCGTGAGCATCAGAACGCCGGCACTCACGCGTCCGACGGACACGAGACGGACGGACACGAGACGGACGGACACGCGTCGGACGGACACGCGGCCGAGAGACGCGCCGCGGAAACCGTCTTTGCTGCACTTGCGCAACTGGATGCCGCGCCGATAATCCTCGTCGACACCTTCGAGGAGATCCAGGCGCTTGAACCGTGGATCGTGCGAGAGTTTGCGCCGCGCCTGCCTGAAACGGCGGTTGTTGTGCTGGTCGGCCGCAAGCGGCCGGGAAAGGTGTGGAAGACAGAGCCTGGTTGGGATCAGCTTCTGCGCGTGGAGGCGCTGCGAAATTTTTCGCGTGCGGACTCGGTGGCGTATCTGAACGCAATGGGCGTACCGGCGGACTCCCATGACGAGATCATCCGCTTTTCGCGCGGCCATCCGCTCGCGCTATCGCTTTTTGCCGAAATCCATCGACAGCGTCCCGAGCCTGCGTTCCGGCCGAACCACGATCCGGACATCATCCGCATTCTGCTCGATCGGTTTATTCAGAAGGTTCCGAGCCAGGCACATCGTGCCGCGCTCGAATCATGCGCCATCGTACGAACGATGACCGAGGATCTCCTTGGAGCGATATTGGACGCGGATGAATCGCGCGAAGTCTTCGACTGGCTGCGCGACCTTTCGTTTATCGAGTCGGGCCCGGACGGTGTCTACCCCCACGATCTGGCGCGGACGGTGATCGCCTCGGACCTGAAGTGGCGGAACGCGGCATGGTACCGGCAGCTTCACGATCGCGCACGCGGATTCTACACTTCGCGACTCCATTCGAGTGATGCCGATACTCAGGAGTCGGTGTTGTTTGATTACATCTATCTCCATCGAGACAGCGCCGTCGTTCGGCCGTTCTTTGAGAGCCTAGTTGGCGGATCGCCGGCGCGTGCCCTCCGGGGCCGCTTTCGGAAATCCGATATTGACGGAGCGATCGAGCTTGTACACGAGCTGGAAGGAGTCCAATCGGCCGAGTTGTTTCGGGGCTGGTTCGAGCAACAACCGGATCGGTTGATGCTATACGAGGATCGAGACGGGCGGGTAATCGGGCTCCTGTTCGCGCTCGGATTGGAGGCGGATGATGCGGACGTGCCGGACGACGAAATCACGCAACACGTTGCATCCTACCTTCGTGAATCCGCACCGATCGTGTCGGGGGAACGGGCGACACTCTTCCGCTTCTGGATGGCGCGCGAGACTTATCACGGGCTTTCTCGAACGCAGACTCAGTTGTTTGTCGAGATGGTTCGGCACTACCTCGTGACGCCGTCTCTCGCCTACTCGTTCCTGCCGGTTGAGAATCCCGACTATTGGGCGCCGATACTTGAGTATGCGGACCTTCACCGGGTGCCACAGCTTGATTATACGATTGGCGACCGCGCCTATGGTGTGTTCGGCCATGACTGGCGGACGACGCCTCCGGATGCGTGGCTCGACCTGCTGGGTAATCGCGAGCTCGGCGTCACAAAGTCTGAGTCCACGGAGACGGCGGATTCGATTACAGCACTTTCGAAGGAAGACTTCCTGGACGCGCTTGACGACGCATTGAAGAACTACGCGCAGCCCTGGAAGCTGGTTGAGAATCCCCTGCTTGCGTCATCGTTTGTTGCGTCGGCCGCGCCTGCCGATGCCGGACTCGAGGAGCGTGTGACGCTACTGCAGGAACGAATCGTGAGCGCAGTCGACGAGCTTGCCGCTAATCCGAAACTCGAGAAGGCACGGCGCGCGGTCACGCGGATGTACATCAAGCCAGCCGGCTCACAGGAGATGGCCGCAGAGGTGTTGGACATGCCCTTCTCGACCTTTCGCCGGCATCTCAAGAAGGGCGTGACAGAGTTGGGTGAGGCGCTCTGGCTGATTGAGATCGGGTGACGGCGGTCGC
>JAGQWL010000419.1 GCA_020437385.1 Bacteroidota bacterium | reverse complement strand
GCGAGCGCGACTGCTCCTTCTCGCCGCCGGCCAGCAGAAGGGTGAGCGACAATTTCTCTGCGTCGCCGCTGCGATCCGTGATTGCGGTCCCTGGTATCATGCTTCGACAGTGAGCGCGCTGCCGATGGTGCGAACTGTCTTTCCGTAGCCGGCCGATGGCGGAAGCATCCTGACCTTATGGAAGGCGTCCGACAGGTTCAGTGATTTGCCGTCCTCATCATGATCCTCGACAACGATTTCGCTGTCGGTAATAACAACGGTTCGAGTGATAGACATTCCGTCGATCATGATCGTCCCTTCAAAACGGTTATGCCTTACCGAATGCACGAGCCCAGGCTGTTGATTGCGCAAACTGGAAAACATGCGATCGCGTGTCCTTCCGTTCGCGGGCTTCCAGGCGGGCACGAAGTGCGCGCTGCGAGAGCGGTACAGCTCACGTGCGACCGGCGCCGCCGTGTAGACAAACGTCCCGGGGTCCTGAATAATGTGCTCGCCGTCGACTGAAAGGTCAATCGCCAGCTGATCATTGTGCGGATGCCCCACCGGCGACAGGGTGAGCAACCCTCCGCAACGAATGTACATCAGGAAGTCGGCTGCGCGATAAACGTAGAGGCCGAATTGTGGATAGGATCGCAGCCGTACCTCACCACCCGGACTCGAACGCACGATTCGCAGCGAACCAGATGCGTCGATGAATCCCGGCTCCATGAGCCTGTCCCGACTTGCTGCCGTAGTCGGTGTGTCCAGTCGGGGCTCCACGACGGCGGCATATTCCCCGGACGCGTCGAGAAAATTCCATGCGATACGATAGTCGACCGTCGCCATGTCGCTGAATCGCGGGGACCCACTTACAGCTCCCAGCAGGGCGGCGACATCTCCTCCCGCGAGCAGATCTTCGTCAACGTAATCAGCCATATCCGGAGGTGGGGTGTAACCGTCCAGCGATCCGTAACGTGCGATCGCGGTGTCAACCGGCAAGACCTCAACGCTCGGCCGGAGTTTCAGGAATCGGCCGCTGTCGTTGTCTCCGATCTGAACGATTCGATCGTTGTCATCGAGACAATCAATCAGGAACGAGTTGATCGCACGAAACTCGGCGCCGTGCGACGTTGCCGGGGACACTGCGGCCGCCGTGTCCGTGAGGCGAATGAAAGACCATCCTACTCTTCGGGCAAACGCCGGAAGGCTTGCGGCCTTTCGAGTCAGTGCACTCTCTCGTCTCCCCTCCGGAATCGACTCAAGAAAGATTGTCGCCCACCCGACACATTCCGCTGCGAACGCGTGGTATCCGGTAGATCCCTCTACTCCGCTTCCGTCGCGATTAAACTGTGAGGTGATTTCTGAATTCACGCCCCGAAGCACGAATGACAGCATATCGTCAGTTTCCGGCGTTCGGGGAAGGTAGGCGCAAATCGCCGCAAGACCGGCGAGGTTTGCGAGGAAGTGATTGTTCCGGTGATCGTCTACCCACCATTCCAGGTTTGCGAGAATGAAGTGAGCATGGTCAAGCATGCTTCGGTAGACGGCATTCCGGAACGCTTCATCAAACAACACGTCCGCCGCGCGAAAGATGTCGTAGGCGACGAGTATGTTGGCGGCACGAATGCCGGCGAGCATCGCGGTGCTCCACTGTACGCCGAAGCCGGGCGGGTTCGCCGCAATAAAATCGAGCGTCTGATCACGAAAGGCCCGGACGAGCGCCCAGTCGTGTTCGCCGGAGGCAAACGTTACGGCAAGCTGAGGCAGATGCTGGAGTTTGCCGAGCTCCCACGGGACCTTGATGTCTGCGCCTGCAGCCACTCCGATTGGTTGGTGATCGGAAGGAGCCGACTCGTCCCACCGATATCCCGAGCGAAAGTCCCGCTGCCAGTCGATCCGTCTATAGCGTTCGGAGAGACACGCTTCTAGCCGCGAGGCGTACATTCGATTGGCAACGTTGGTCTCGCTTGGCTTGGCCGGGGCGTCATATCGGTGCCCCCTGAACCCGCGGCAGGAGACCCCGTGAATCGCCTCGACCCAGCCGGTGCCCAGGAGGTCAAAGCGGTTTCGGCAATAGTTCGCGGCCAGAAGCACTCGCTCATCCGCCGCAGGGGCATCCAGGCGAACGGCCCGATGGCTCACGATCCGCCGGATTTCACCGGTCCCTTCACGAACGTAGCTGCCCTTCTTCAGGCGACGACGAATGGAACGCGTCCGCGCCCAGTACCTTCGCACGCGAAATGCGAAGCGTCTGAGATCAGAAATGATATGTCCGATGCGCTGGCCCAATCCTCGGTCCACTTGAGCATTGTCTATTACCTTAGGTAACGACAAAATATGCCTCTTTTTGAGGCAGACACCGCTCCCCTCGATTCGGAAAACGAAGCGCGAGGACAATGCTCCAGGAAAGTTCGTTTACATTCGGGAAGAGTCCGCCCGATGTCGAAACACCGTCACCCACCGTGACCGACGCCCCACCATATTCAAAGATCCTGATTTTTGGCAGCGTTCCCCCGCCGATCGGCGGTGTCAGCGTATTTATACAACGGCATTCCGAGGTGTTGCGCCGGGCGGGTGTGACGGTTCAAATCGTGGACTGGCGTAACACCGGCGTGTTGGCGAGACTTCGGGCTTTCGCAGGTGCCCGGTCGTCCGACGTCGGCATCGAGGTTCACGGCTACCAGACGATGCCGCTGCTCTGCTGCATCCTCCTGGCTCGCGGTCGATCGACACTCTGGCTCCATTCGGGACAGTTTTCCGCCCACCTGACGAACCTCCAGAGGAGGATCTTGAGAGCTTCTCTGGGTCGACTCGGGACGATCGTTCTCGTATCTCGCCACATTCGGGGACTGCTGGCATCGAATGGCTTCGAGGTACCCGCCGACGCCGTCGTCGAGCCTGCCTTCATCGAACCCGACAGAAGTCGCCTTCAGTCGATCTGGGAATCGTATCCAGAGACAGCAAAGGTCTTCGTCCATCAGCACAAACCGGTTCTCGTCATGCAGGGCGCCGACGCATTCCACGAAGGGGCGGACCGATACGGCACCGACATAGCGATCGAGGCCCTGGGCTTGCTGCGATTGGACTATCCCGATGCCGCCCTGCTCGTCGGAAGACCATCGGTCGGTTCGGAGGATTTCCAGGAATACGAACGCGGGCAGCGCGCGCGTATCAATCAGCTTGGTCTTTCCGAAAGCGTCTTCTTTCTCACGGGCGAGCAGGAGTTGTGGCCGATGATCGGGCGCGCCGACATCTTCCTTCGGCCGACCAACCAGGACGGAGATTCAGTGTCGGTCAGAGAGGCACTCGCGCTTGGCGTCCCCGTTGTGGCGAGCGACGCGTGCCCGAGACCGGAGCAATGCGTTTCATTTGTGTCGCGAGATCCGATTTCTCTGGCGGAGGCGATTCGCACCGTTCTCGAGGGCGCGGAATGCTGATCGTCGAACGCATCCGGGACGCATATGAGTCGTCGCCAATCAGGCGCGGCTTCATAGACCTGCTATCGGCGAGCTTCGCGATACAGTTCCTCGGTTTCGGGACCTTGCTGCTGATTCCCCGATTTGTTTCACCCGAGGAGCTGGGCGACCTGAAGGTCCTGCAGTCCTGGATCAACCTGTTTGCCATCGCCGCCGGCTTCGGCTTCAACACGGCGGTGCTGAAACTCTGCGCCGAAGAACGGCCGGACGCCGACCGCCAGTCCATTCTCGTGAGGGCACTTGGCTATACGCTTGTCGCGAGCGCGGTCATGTTCCTGTTCGCCTGGGTGCTGTCGCTGCTTGATCTTCCCCGATCGACAGACCGCGTCCAATCGTGGCTGCTCGTGTATGCACTGGTGCTCCCGTTCGACGCTGTCACAAATCTTTTCGCGGCGTACCTGCAGGCTCTGAAGCGCATCCGCGACCTGGCACGTGCGCAGTTGATCGTAAAGGCACAGGCCGTGCTTGTCATCGTGTTCGCAACCTGGCGATTTGGCTTCGGAGGCTTCGTCGTTGCAACCGTGGTCGGCTACGCGATCGGGCTGCTCCCTTTCGTCGTTCGAATCGGAACAGAAACGCTGCGATCCAGGCGCTCCACAACGCCGGAGGGGTTCTGGTCTCTTTCTACGTTCAGTTGGCTCGCGAATGCCGTCAACACGCTCGGCCGACACGCCGACATCTACGTCCTTGGGCTGTTCTATCACAACCCGAGAGACCTCGGCTATTATGCTCTGGCGAAGATTGTTGTTAGCGGTGCGAACGTCGTGACCAGCACCGCCCAGCGGATTGCCCTTCCCTACTTGAGCGCCGCGTCGTCGGATGAAAGGCGCTTCCGGAAGCTCGCGATCTCCGCTCAGTGGCAGACGGCGGTCCTGGCGATTGCAGCGGCAGTAGTCGTTCATGCCGCCGCACTCTTGCTGATCCGGTACTTTTACGCCGAGGATTATGCAACCGCTATTCGCTACCTGGACATACTACTGCTCAGGTATGTTCTGTGGTCGACGTTTGCGGTCGTGGGTGTGGCCACAATCGCGATCGGACGATCCGAATACAACCTGGCCGGCGCCAGTATCGCCACGCCGCTGTCCCTCCTGCTGACCTGGTGGATGTTGCGCAGCAACGGGACCATCGGCGTTGCGTACGCGCAGGTTATTTCGGCTGCCGCCACCTTTGTACTGACGGCCGGCCTCTACCGGCTGGCAGTCGGTCGTTACTTCCGTCGGTCCGGCTAGCCGAAAATGCGCCGGCGGCGTTCAAGCCACCAGTCTGCCATTTCAAGTGGAGACGCCCTGTAGATCGAGGTGTCGTGCCGGTACTCCCGCAGAACGTCCATCAGTGCCGGTCCGGCGCCGTGAAGCCTCTCCGGATTTGACTGCTCAACGTGCCAGTTCAGAACAACGGCGCCGCCGACGCTGAACACGGTATCGATGTGCCGCCGAATCCGCTCTCGACCGTCCGCCGCGGCAGACGGATCGTAGAAGATTCCGCCGTCCATCAGCGTCGGAGGAATCTGGAGAATGTCGAGGGCCGTTGTCGTTGCGGGGTCCACGTGACTGAACGGCCAGGCAAGTCCTCGCCGGAAGCCCGGAGAATCGTTGAATCCGAGTGAAGAGTCGTACCGAAATCCGGCATCAGCATGCTGCCGAAGCGTGTCTGCTGGATTGGATGCATCAAGCGCCCAATAATGATGACGCAGGCCGAACACATCTGTCCCGACGGCCCGGGCGAGCGTATCTCGTTCTTCGCGAAATCGCCACGGCTCGTCGCGACAGGCAATCGAAGCGTGCAGCCCGATCTCCCAGCCCGCGCCGACAAGAGACTTCAGGGTCTCCAGAATTGCCGGTGCCCGAAAGTCGTAGTTGACCTCTTCCCGTTGGGCACCCGGCTCGGCGGAATGGCGCGTTGCAACGTAGAAAGCGGACCGCGACTCGCACGTCGCTTCAAAACGTTGCCACGCGCGGAAACCAAAGTTCGGATCGGCGTCCGCGTCTGCCATCACGTCACCTTTCAGCACAACGTTCTTTACGTATCCTGCAGCGGCGCGCGCGGCCGCGGCGAGGTGTCCCGTCCTGAAATCGCGAGCGACGCGTCGCCGGTAATGT
>JAGQWL010000418.1 GCA_020437385.1 Bacteroidota bacterium | reverse complement strand
CCGATCGGCTGGCACTGATCGAAAATGGCGGGACCTATTTCAGCGAGGAACTGACACAGGTGCTCGCGGCAGACTTCATGTGGAGTTTTCGCGAGGGGCCTTTTGTTACAAATCTTTCGTCATCCCGAGCCATTGATGATCTCGGTGAACGTTACGGACAGAAGGTATACCGGTCGGCAGTTGGTGAAATCAACGTAGTTCAGGAGATGCAGCGGGTGGGAGCAATCCTTGGCGGCGAAGGAAACGGCGGCGTGATACTACCGGACTTGCACTATGGTCGCGACGCGCTTGTCGGCGTGGCGATCACCCTTCAGTATCTCGCTTCGCGACGGATGCAGCTTTCCGACGCGAGAGCAATTCTGCCTACCTACTACATGGCCAAGTTGAAGGCGCCGCTCGGCGGTGCGTCTCCGGACGAAGCGCTTGCCCGGCTTGCAGAGAAGTACCGATCGGAGGAGATCTCAACGATTGATGGGCTCAAGATTGATTTCGAGACGGGCTGGGTGCATATGCGCAAATCGAACACGGAGCCGATCGTACGCATCTACGCCGAGGAGCGAACGCGTGAAGGAGTCAATGCACTTGCAGAACGTTTTCGAGGCGAACTCCTGAATGCCGGATAGATTCCCGAAAGCATTTAGAAGCCAAAGCGCGGATTGACGACGTTGTTGTAGATCGAACCAAAGGTGTAGCTCAGGCCGAGAGACATCCCGTACTGGTAGGCGGTCGGCAGGCTTTTCGCACCAAGCAGGATGTCTTCTTCGGATGCTTCCGCCTTGGGAAGCGAAAGCTGGTCCTTGACCCAACTGATGTGGCCGTTGAACGAAACGGCGAGGCCCCTGACGACCCGTACACTGACGCCGCCGCGGAAGCGAACACGGAAGTACTCTGCTCGTGACTCTGAGAAGTCATACAGGAACTGGGATGCGTTCAGGGACATGTTGGACGAGCCCCACGGTTGCCGCAGTTCGAACGTGGATTCGAGTTCGTGGAAGATCAGCGTCTCCGCATTCTTGTCGAAAATTGTCGTTTCCGTGTAGTCGTACGCCGAGAGTCCGAGGCGATATTCGATCCTGAACTCACGACGGCTGAACTGGGAATAAGGGAAGATGCTGTACTCGACGCCCGGTGCGACCGAGACGGCGAGGTCCGTGTTGTTGAACGAGGACGTCGAGAGACTCGTCGACGAACCCACCGACCAATGTTCACCCATGCTCTTCGCCGTAAAATTGAAGATTGAGCCGTTCCGGTTGGTCGAAATGATCGTCGTGTCTGCGAGGTTGTAACGGTTGCGACTGAAGTTTCCGTTTATGTTTGTTCGGATCTTCCATTCTTCCGTAACGCGATTGGCACTGATGGCGGTTCGAAGCGAGGCGGATTCACGTGCCTCTTCCGAATTGAAACTGCCGCTCGTGCTGATCCCGAACACCCACGCGTTCCAGTTGTCCTTCGGCTGTTCGACGACGTTGTCCGAAGCAGTCGGTTTGTTATAACCGATGACGAGGCGATCAGCGAACCGAGTTCGCGCGATGTAACGAACCAGCCCGATCTTGAGAACCTGGTTAAGCCCGATTCGGCGCTCGTTCCCCGTGTCCGTATTTGATGAGGAATAGTAGAGCGTGTCTCGGAGCGCCGACAGATCGTTGAGTCCGATGAAGTTGAGTGTATAGCGACTGCCCGACCCGGTTGCCTGCCTGGTTATCAGGAGATGGACGTTCGCGTCCGATCGGTCGCGAACGTAATTGACAAAGTCGATTTGAGACAGGATGTAGGCGTAGTCACATCGATCGCAATCGAGGAATACGCTCAGCTGCGAGGTTTCGACCGTGGTCTTGCCTCTGTGTTGGGCACGAGAACTATTGGGCGCGAAGAATGCCGTCACACACAAGATTGTGACGGTGATGATGCGAATTCGCATGAACGAAACTTTTGGCGGGATCGCGAAATTCAGGCGTCGAAAAGACGCTGAACCGCGCAACAAGTTGCGAGCAATCGAATATTTTTTTGCCGTATCT
>JAGQWL010000417.1 GCA_020437385.1 Bacteroidota bacterium | reverse complement strand
GGAAAGGGCGAGGGCGAGGGGCCCGGAGAGTTCCGAGACATCCGGAAGATTTCCGTTGACCGAGACGGTGGAGTCACTGTGCTGGACACTCGCCGCCGCCTCACGCGCTTCGCCAGCGACGGCTCTATAGAAGGGCAGTTGAAGTTCAAGTATCACGCGTTCTCCTTTGCGGCAGTGGATTCCGGATACGTCTTGCTCAGCGGGTTGAACTACCCGGAAATTTTCCATGCGCTTGATCGGACGGGTAATGTGCGGTGGTCAAAGGGCGCCTTCGCGAGAAACCCGCTGCTGAACCTTGGGATGACGGGCAATCTGATTGATTCCGAGGACGGCTTCGTGTGGGTCGGATTCTACGCGGGTCGCTTTGCCGGATTCGATCGCGACGGCGGCGTCAGGTTCTATCGAGAAACCATCTATCCGACACCCCCGCCGCGAATGGAGGGTCGGACCTTGGCGCCGGTGGAGGGCCCCGTGCGCGTGCGTGTACCGGTTAATACGAATGACGGTGAGCTTTTTGTGACAATCGCGGATACATCGGTCGGACAAGACAAGCTATCGCCGTTCGTGGACGCTTTCTCGATGACCGACGGATCGTATCGCTACACGATTCCCAATCCCGACGACGGCGCATCCTGCAGCATCTGGTACGTCACGCGCGAACACCTCTACACGATGTGTATCGAGGAAGGGACGCTGAAGCAGTGGAAGCGGTCGCGTGAGCTGCGCGTACGACGCCGCTGGTAACACAGAGCTGGCTAACCTCCGTCAATGCGAAACAACAAGCCCTTTCCTGGCAGTGTTCCCAGACTCGTCTTGGATGCATACGACGTAGCGTCCCGCTGCGAGCCGTTCGACGTCCAAGTGAACCACAAATTTCTCGGCCGCCATCGACCTCCTCCCGCCGTCAAACACAGTGCGTCCGAGAAGATCATATACGCGAAGCGACACAAATCCTGCCGCTCGCGCAGTCAGCTCAATTGTGACACTCGCTGAACTCGGATTTGGATACATGGCCACAATCGACAGTGTCTCGATTTGTTCATCGACTTGCGCGTCGGTCGTGTTCACGATGAAGGACTGCTCCGGTGCCCATGCAGACCTGGCGAAGCTGTTGTCGACGGATTGAACACTCCAGAAATACTGACCGTCCGGCAGGTCAAGTCGTCTAGTTAAAGAGTAGCCCACATTACCAATGCCCGATCTCCCGGCTCCGGGGGAAGGACGATTGAGGTCGGAGACGATATCGTGACCACGTGAAGTTGTGCCGACGCGTATGTTGTATGAAAGCCCTGTTTGCTGTGTCTCGGTATCGGTTGCACTGTTCCACTCAAGAATAGTATACCCTCTGTCGCGGGCAGATCGAAGATTTGTGGGGAATGATGGAGGGGTATTCGTTAAACCGCTTGTAGTGGATAATACCAGTAGGCCGTTTTCTGCGGCGTTGGGAAGTCCATATGCGAGAATGTCTAGATTCCCGTCGCCGTCGAAATCAAAGACATCCTTTACGAAAACGGGTGGAAGCTTCGTAATCCAGATCGGCCCAACGCGTGGAATAGACGACATTTCAGCGTCTTTTCCCTCTCGAAACAGGAGGTCCAGAGTCCCGTCATGATCTAAATCGCCTGCAATGATTCCTTCTCGGAACTTGTCGGTGAGCAACTGAAGTGAAAGCCGAAAACTATCTGGTTGAACTTGAGTGAAACCGCCCAAATGCTGATCTGAGCCTTTGTAAGTCGAGATTAAATCGGGCGTACCGTCTTCGTCGAGGTCGAGAATCGTATGAGGGTAACTGTAGCCGAAGTCCTTAGCCAGCAATCCGAGATCGGTGTTCTCAAGCACCGCCATTCCGTTTCGTACAAGCGAGAACGGGGCGATAACGTCATCGTCGCCGTCCGAATCGTAATCGAACGAATAGATTCGGCGAGCAAGGCTGCTACCGTCCCACCGGAAAGACGTATCCCGGGACATTACACCTTGATCATTGCGGAAGACTGCAAGACGTGCTCCTGAGCCCAATAAGGCCAGATCTTGATCACCATCGCGGTCCATGTCGAACATGGTAAAATTGGTAT
>JAGQWL010000058.1 GCA_020437385.1 Bacteroidota bacterium | reverse complement strand
TCGGCGGAAGTGGCGGACTCTGTTTGGGCAGCAGTCCGAATTGACACGACGTACCTTGCCGGCCCCTCGAACTCGATTTACGACCGGGGACTTGGGCTCGATCGGGGAAATCATACGGGAATCCTTGCCTACAACTCCGGCTCCATCATCATCGTCAACGATGGAACCGACCCGGCGCGAACCAAAACGTTTGATGAGTCGCGTGCTGAGTTGATCAACATCGTCCAGACGAAACTAGAGGACCAACTCATCGATAGACTTCGGGAGAAATACAGCGTCCGTACGTTTCCAGCGAATTTGAAAGACGCATTCGCTCCATCCCACCGCACAGAATGACCCGCTCCGTCCAGGCTCGATTCCTGCAGCACTCCAGCTGGCTGATGGCATTTGCTGCCTTCGCCATAGCGGGATGCAACCAGTCGAGGCCTGAAGAGCCATACGTCGCACGCGTCGGTACGGATTACCTCTATGAGTCCGACCTCGAAGCGGCTTTCAAGGACCTGCCTGCCGCAGATTCCTCGAGTGCGCGTTCGCAATTCGTTGATCGCTGGATTTCATCCGCGCTTCTGGCCCGCGAAGCCAGGCGCCGCGGAATAGACACGGATGTTGAGGTACAACGGTTGCTGCGTGACAACGAGCGCTCAATCCTTGCCAGCTCATTGGTCGAACAGGTCTTCGACGAAACGCTGGGGGCCGCTCAGGAGTCGGCAATCAAATCCTATTACGAAGAGAATCGCGATCGACTCCGAATTCGAGAACCGTATGTCCGAATTCGATACCTTGCGACCGGAGACCGTACGCGGGCAGAAGAGGCAAGGAGACTGCTTCAACGGGCGTTGCGGGGCGGCGGTGTCGACTCACTATGGGCACAGATCGTGAGTGACAACGCAGACGACCCGGCAGGGTCATTATACTTGACTTCGACGTACTTTCCGCAGAGCCGATTGTTTGCGAGCAGTCCGAAGGTCAAGGATCGACTTCTTCAGTTGGGAGATGGTCAACTCGCGTCAATCATTGAGGACAGCGATCAATACCACGTAATCCAGCTTGTAGACCGGGTGCCAAGTGGCACGGTGCCGGAGTTGGAGTGGATCCGGGATGACCTCGCTCGCCAACGCGAGCAGCAGACACAGAAAGAAACATATGCGCGTCTGGTCCAGCGTCTTCGGGCCGAGGCAAATGCGCAGAACCAGGTTGAAATCCGCTGACACTTCGCAATATCGCACGAGCCACCGTCGTTTATCCAATCTCCACTAACCACAGCCCCTTCCCTACTTGCGACTCCGCACCCTAATTCTCCTACTGCTTCTCATCGCCGCCGCCCCACTTCGAGCGACTGCCCAGGACGGAAAGGTCGTCGATGAAATTGTCGCGCTCGTAGACGACGATATCCTTCTTCGATCCGACGTAAACGGATTGATCTTCAACATTCTTCGTCAACGGAACATCCCCTATCAGCAGGGCATGTTCCGGGAGGCCTTGGATAACCTCATCAATCAAAAGGTCCTGGCTGCCCATGCTCGCAGAGATACAAACCTGACGATTGCCGACGACGAGGCGGACAAACTCCTCGACGACCGCCTTGATCAGATGTCGGCTCAGGCCGGCGGCCAGGCTGCGCTCGAAGACGCGTATGGAAAGTCGATGCTTGAAATCAAACGGGATCTACGTGACGACTTCCTGGATCAGATGTATGCGGAGCGCCTGCAGCAACAGAAGCTCGCGAAGATCCGCATTACTCCCGACGAGGTGCGGGACTGGTTCTCTTCGATACCATCCGACTCACTGCCCGAGGTCCCGGCGACAGTACGGATGGCGCACATCGTGAAGTTCGCGTCGCCGACCGACGACGCACGTGCAGACGCGAGGTACATTCTCACTCAGATCCGGGATTCTATTCTCGCAGGGGGTTCCTTCGAGGAACTCGCAAAGGCATTTTCGAACGATCCCGGTTCCGCTTCGAATGGCGGACGCTACGCGGGCACGCGAATCTCTGTGTTCGTCCCGGAGTTTGCGGCGGTCGCCTCAAGGATTCCGATTGGCGAAGTGAGCGAAATCTTTGAAACCGAATACGGACTGCATATTCTCAAGGTTACCGACCGCCGTGGGGATGTCGTCGACCTCAATCAGATCCTCATCGCTTTCGACCGCGATAAGTTTGATGCCACCGAGGCAATCCGGGAACTGACGCAACTTCGGGATTCCGTTGTAAACAACGGCGCGTCTTTCGCCCGACTTGCCCGGGACAATTCTGCCGAAGAGTCGACAGCGGCGGACGGAGGGCGCGTGAGCGACCCGAGAAGTGGCGAACGCAACATCGTTGTGGATGGTCTCGGACCCCTTTGGAGGAGTACAATTCTACAATTGGACACAGGAGAAATCAGCGAACCGGCCGAGGTCCGCTTGCTCGATGGGCGCGCCGCATACCACATCGTGCTCCTTCAGGCACGCACTCCGGCGCATACCGTGAGTCTTGACACCGACTACGAACTGATCTCGAACTACGCCCTTCGCGAGAAGCAGGCCCGTGTGCTCGACGAATGGATCAACGAGCTACGAAAGGACGTTTTTATTGAAATTCGAGACGCGTCTCCGTCCTGATATCCGCCCAAACCGCGCCCTATTCCTTTCTGTCACGCTCCATCACACATGTCGACAACCGCAGCAGCAGATCCACAGCAAACGCTTGAGTCCGTACAGGCAAGCTTCGACGCGGTCAGACGCGAAATTGCCAAGGTTATTGTAGGTCAGGACGAAATTGTAAAACAGATCTTCGTCTGCTTGTTGTGCCGCGGGCACGCTCTTCTGGTGGGTGTTCCGGGATTGGCCAAGACGCTGCTCGTGCGTACGGTTTCAGAGGTCCTGGACCTCAGCTTTAATCGGATCCAGTTCACTCCGGATCTGATGCCCAGCGACATAACCGGGACGGAAATCCTGGAACAGGATGCGACAACCGGAAACCGATTTTTCAAGTTTATTCACGGGCCGATCTTCGCCAACGTGATTCTTGCGGACGAGATAAACCGGACGCCTCCAAAGACCCAGGCGGCACTCCTTGAGGCGATGCAGGAACAACACGTGACGGCGGGCGGCAAGTCGTTCGATCTGCCTCTTCCGTTCTTCGTTCTGGCAACGCAGAATCCGATCGAACAGGAAGGAACCTATCCCCTGCCCGAAGCACAGCTCGACCGGTTCATGTTGAACCTCTGGCTCGACTATCCCGAATTCCAGGAAGAGGTTGACATCGTCCGAAGCACAACTGCCGCACAGGACTACGTGCTTGAATCCGTTATGACCGGGGAAGAACTGCGTCAGTACCAGCGGTTCGTGAGAGAAATACCCGTCGCAGATAACGTCATCGAGTATGCCGTTCGACTCGTTGGCAGCACGCGGCCCAAGAGAGACGGATCGCCCGATGTTGTGAACAAATACCTGAACTACGGTGCCGGTCCAAGAGCATCGCAATACTTGATTCTCGGGGCCAAGGCGCACGCCGTAATCAGCGGCCGTCTGTCACCGATTATCGACGATGTAAACCAGGTAGCCGTGCCCGTCCTGCGGCACCGAATCGTCACCAACTTCAACGCGGACGCTGAAGGAATCGGTCCGACCGATATCATCGACTCCCTGCTGAAGCACTCGGCCTGATCGGCTTGATCTCGTCACCTGAGCCTGCCGCTCGGCGGTCCAACCATTACCGCCGGAATCAGGGCTTGCTGACTCGGATTGAACGCGCCAGGTTGGTCACGTTACCCTTTCCATCCTCGACGCGTACGAGCATCTTGTGCAATCCGGGCTCGATCGTCCCGTCGAGAGTGTGACTCAGCTCACTCCTCTTCGCGTCGTATGCAAACAGGACCCACTCGTCATCGACGAATCCTGCGTATGACCGGATGCCCGAGAGATTGTCCTGAATCTTGATCCGAATCCGGCTGCCGCCCGTGAAGACGCCGTCCTTCGGAAAACGCCAAGGCTCGACGGACGGCGCGGTCGTGTCAACAGCAATGGTATACTTTCCGAACGTACGCGGCTTCGCGACAACGAAACCATCTCGATAGGAACCGCCTGCTGACGAAAGCCTCTCGTCATCATTCACTCGCGCCAGGAGAGCTTGTGGCCGAAGTGCTTCGGGCAGTGCACTTGCATCTACTGACAGGGTCATAGACCGGTGCAACGGGACCGTGTCGTCATGAATTGTGTAGACGGGCGAATAGGAGTCGTCCAGCCCGGGGGCGACCGAGTATTCGAAGTCCAGATCCGAATAGAACGTATTCGCGGGAAAAAACACACGCATACCCTCTCCTTCAATTGTCCGCGGTTTTTCTCGCGAAATGTGGTAGCTGTCCTTCCGCGCCGACGCTGCGCTCGGTATCTGACCGTTCGTGCCCGTGATATTAAACTTGAGACTGGTTGTATTCCCGGCAGCATCCGAGACGAGATAGTTCAGTTGATAGGATGAATCCGGACTCACCGTCAAAAACCCGTCGTTCATCCCCGAGTAAACGCTCAATGCGTTCCCAGGAAGCTTGTGGGAACGCTGAATCCACCGACGATTCCTGCGGTGCTCGGCGTAATCAATGTGCGCATTGATGTAACGGGTCTGGCCAAAGGTGAACTTCGTCAACTCTGACTCGAACAGCAGCGAGGATCCTTCCATCAACTTGATGACGTACGCGCCCAGTCTGTTAGTCGATCCATCGTGATAGTCGTGTACCTGAATGCCAAAACCCAGGCGACCCGATGCTGTGATACGATCGACATCGACAAGCCTGTAGGACCGGCCTGACTCATCTACGGAAACCGCGTCAAGAACGATCGGCGTTTCTCTCGTGGCGATTATCGGTGACTTCGTTCCGGTCCGCTGAATCTCAACAAAGTCCGTCGCCTCCTGCGGATAGACCTTGATTCGAAAAATCTTTGGCGGCAGCGTGTCGTGAACCTCGAGCCCGAACAGCAATGGATTGATGGGCATCTGGCTTCCCGAGTTTCGAATCTCAAAGTGGAGATGTGGCCCGCCCGAAGAGCCCGTGTTTCCTGATCTTGCGATCACTTCTCCAGACTTGACGCGAAAACGTCCCTCCGGCAGGTATTTGTCGACCTCGAAGCTGCTGGACGCATATTGCAGAGATCGTACGTAGTCAGCGAGCGTGTCCGAAAACTGGCTGAGATGGGCGTAGACGGTCGTATAACCGTTTGGATGGGCCAGATAGACAACGTTGCCATAGCCGTAGGGTGACACCTTGATCCTCGACACCCAGCCGTCCGCGGCAGCATAGACCGGTAAACCCTCCCGGTTCTCCGTTTTGAGATCCAGTCCCGAATGGAAATGGTCTGAACGCATCTCCGCGAAATTGCCCGCCATCATCAACGGAATGGCGAGTGGAGACCGGAAGTAGTCTTTCGGGAAATCATCCGTGTGGCCGCGGAATCCCGCTGCAGCAAGACCCGTGACAACAACCGCGATAAGTATTCTGGACGCCCTGGTCATTTCTAGCTCCCGTCGATTACGCTCTGATCCCCTTGGGGACGCGTATCAGAATCTGTCGCCATTCGGATACAAATCTGATACGGTTTGACGACACTGCCGCACTCGGCGCGCACCGCATGCCTCGATATCGCCGAAGATTCGCCTTCCTGGCGACCGTCGACAACTGCGACGCGCCTCCGAGCGAAGTCCCTCCATCACAATGAAAACTTTGTGCCGAAGAACTGCAACTACTACAAACCTTGTCAAAGATCCCCGGTTTGTCGATTCACGAGCGATCGCATACATTTCCCGCCTTCGAAGCAAGTATGGAAGCTACAAATGTGGCGGCTTTCTTTGAAGTCGAGGCGATCGCGAAATTGAAAATCGCGACGTGTCCACTCCGCTTGAATCGCGGGCGCCATCGCGCTGCCTGACTCCGAGCGATCGGACACGACTCCTCACTCCGGACTCGCCATCCTCAAAAGTTGAAACGTCAGTAAGATGGATACTACTTCGCAATCCAGTGAGGCACCAGAACCGTTTCGCATCGCAATCATTGGAGCCGGACCATCGGGCTTTTACACGGCCGAGCACCTGCTCAAAACTGCGACCGTTCCGATTGAGATTGACCTTTTCGACATGTTGCCAACGCCGTACGGCCTTGTCCGAGCGGGCGTAGCACCTGACCACGAGAAGATCAAGAACGTTACTGCGAGGTACGACGTCGTCGCGGATCGACCCGAGTTTCGTTTCTTCGGCAACGTCGAACTTGGTCGGCACCTGTCGGTTGACGACCTGCGAAGCTGCTATCATCAGATTGTGTACACCACTGGCGCGCAGGTCGACAGAGAGTTGGGTATACCTGGAGAAGACCTGCCGGGAAGTCATTCCGCCACGGAATTCGTCGCCTGGTACAACGGCCATCCGGATTTCCGTGACAGAGAATTCGACTTGTCACAGTCCGCTGCAGCCGTGGTCGGAGTTGGCAATGTCGCCATTGACGTTGCCCGCATCCTTGCCCGGCCGGTTGCCGATCTGGAGAAGACTGATATGGCGGATTATGCAATCGACGCACTGAGAAACAGTGGCGTGCATACAGTATACGTTCTCGGGCGTCGTGGTCCCGCCCAGGCCGCATTCACGAATCCAGAGGCGAAGGAGCTTGGCGAACTGGAGGACGTGAATGTTCTCGTCGAGCCGGACGAAGTCGAACTGGACGATCTGACGAAGGAGGAGCTCGAAGCATCCCCCGATCGGCTTACCGAAAAGAAGGTCAAGACCATACAAACGTGGTCAACCGAAGGAAACCGCAGTGGGTCAAAGACGATCCACTTCAGGTTTCTCGTATCCCCGACCGAGATCATCGAAAAAGACGGTCGCGTAGGCGCCATCCGTATCGTGAAGAACGTACTCGCAAAGGATTCAAACGGACGGGTGCGGCCCAAGGCCACGGAGGAGACGGAGGTGCTTCCGGTCGGTCTCGTGTTTCGCTCCGTCGGATACCGCGGCACTGCTATTCCGGGCGTTCCCTTCAACGATAGCTGGGGGGTCATTCCACAGGCCGACGGGCGCGTCACAACCGAAGAAGGCACGGTTGTACTCGGAGAATACACGGCCGGATGGATCAAGCGAGGACCTTCAGGGGTCATCGGCACCAACAAGGCGGACGCCCAGGCGACGGTTGATGCAATGTTGGCCGATATGGCCGAAGGCCGGCTGCTCAAGCCGAGTCGTGGATCCTCGGCCGGCATTTCGGACCTGCTGAGCGAAAAAGGTGTCCGATGGGTCAGCTGGGAGGACTGGAAAAGACTGAACGACCTCGAATGTGCCGCCGGTGGAAAGCTGGGGCGCCCGCGCGTGAAATTCACAACCCGCGAAGAGATGCTTGAGAAGCTGGATTGACGGCCATGGCAAAACCGGCGAGGGCGACGAGCGTATGATCGCACTACGCACAACGGTCTCCGATGAGTCGCCTCTTTCTACTTTTTGTTGTCGTCCCGCTGGTTGAACTGGCGCTCCTGATTCGCGTCGGCGAGTTGATTGGGTTCTGGCCGACGGTCGGAATTGTTGTCGCTACCGCCGCACTCGGCAGCTCGCTCGCGCGTCGCGAGGGCTTTTCCGCATTCGCTCGCTTTCAGCAGGCCCTGGCGGGCCAGCGCCCCGTCGTACCTGAGTTGCTCGACGGGCTGATAATTCTGGCGTCGGCCGTCCTCTTGCTGACGCCGGGCATCATTACTGATATCGTAGGCCTGCTCGGGCTGTTTCCTGCGACCCGTCCACTCATCCGTTCAGCGATCCAGAAGCGATTCAAGGTAAAAGTATTCGTCCCCGGCCAATCAGACCCATCGGAGGTCGCAAATCAGGAGCCTGTGGTCCGCAAGGCGGGCGAGCACTACGAGACAACGATGTCGGGTAGCGCGAGCCGACATCCGACCTACCGGCAGGAGGATACGGGCAACCAGAAAACGTGATGGCTTAGACGACACCGTTCAATCGCACGCCTACTCCCCACGCATGCGAAAGGGTCGCGATCATCTCCCTCTCATGGTCCGTA
Source organism: Bacteroidota bacterium (assembly GCA_020437385.1). Lineage (GTDB taxonomy): Bacteria > Bacteroidota > Rhodothermia > Rhodothermales > JABDKH01 > JAGQWL01. The sequence goes on along the minus strand of JAGQWL010000058.1, from coordinate 6,436 downwards.
ATCTCGCCATCGCTTCTGGCCACGTACAACAAGTCGTCGAGGACCGCGAGGCGTTGCGGAATGGGGAAACTCATTCGGATCGCCGTGATCGAACGGCCGAAGTCGCGATCCGCAGGCTGCGTCGCGTAAAACTGCAGGACGTGCCGCAGGATCGATCGAATTTCCTTTTCTGATTTGTCGGGCTGCCACTGCGACATCCGCTCGATAATAGCGGCAATTTCCTTGTCGGAAAGATCCGAATCCGTGCCGTGAGCGAGAGCGATGAACAGCAGTCCGAGATCGTGCATCACTGTCCACTCCTCCTCATCCTCGCCGTCCTCGAAGGGTAGCTGCTTGACATCCCAGGCAGAGGCTAGAACGGACACCAAGCTCCGTTCGCTGCCAAGGTAGACCCCGTCTGCCAGAGCCACCCTGGCGGCATCATCAAGCGCACGCTTGCGTTGGTCCGGCGTCAACACCTGACGAAGTGTGTTGATGGAGTTGATCACTTCCGTCTCGACGTCGCTTTCGAGGTAGACGGCGACCGTCTCCATCACAATTTCCTTCGCCTCCTCCGCATTGCGACCGGGACGCCATCCGGCGATTGCGTCAACGATCGCGTCCAGCTCCTCATCTGCAAGGCGCCTGTCGGTACCATAGGCAAGCGCGATCAGGATCAGGGCAAGATCGTGCGTCCTCGTCCATGTATCGTTGTGTCCAGACATCGGTTGCTGCTTCGCGGACGATTGGAAGAAATGGTAGGCCCGCGGGGACTCGAACCCCGAACCCGCTGATTAAGAGTCAGCTGCTCTGCCAGTTGAGCTACGGGCCTGAAACGGCGCAAAGGCACCAAGAATAAGAACTACTGCCGATCTTCGCTCGATTATCCGCAACAAAAACGCAGGGCAAGATCTTTCTTGTCGATTCTTCACGACACCTGTCTCCAAACGCTGGTTGAGCAACGGACACTTCGCGATCTTGGCGCCCAACCCGCGTAAATATACAAACTGCATTGCTCCCACCACGCATCAGGGAATCCGGTATCGTCTCGATGATCGCCGCTTCCTTCTTTTTCAGTTTGATGACGGTTTTCGTCAAGTACGCCGGCCGCCGAATCCCCGGCGCGGAAATGGTCTTCGTTCGGAGCGTGCTCGCTCTTGTGATCACGTCTGTAATGCTGCGTCGGGCCGGAATCACCGGTTTGGGCAACAACACCCGCCTGCTGCTATTTAGAGGTTTGCTCGGATTTTCGGCTTTACTCTGCCTGTACTACGCGATACCACGGCTTCCGTTAGCCGAGGCAACTGTCATCCAATACACGAATCCGGTATTCGTCGCCATCTTTGCGGGACTATTCCTCAAAGAGGCAATCGGGGTGCGCGAATCCTTAAGCGTGGGGCTGTGCATTGTCGGCGTCCTGCTGATCGCTCAACCGTCTTTCCTTTTCGGAACAGGAAGCGCGATCCGTCCGGGACTCCTCGTCGTTGCCATCGGCGGCGCAGTATTGTCGGGCGCGGCCTACGCAGTCGTTCGCAAGCTCCGCGAATCGGACCACGCACTGCACGTTATTCTTTTCTTTCCGCTGGTGTCGGTGCCCGCTTCACTGCCCTTCGTTATTGCAAATCCTGTCTGGCCAAATCCCGTCGAATGGGTGCTGCTTGTCGGGATCGCCGTAACGTCGCAGATTGGTCAGGTGTTCATGACCCGATCATACCATATGGAACTCGCTGCGAGGGCAAGCACCGCAAGCTATTCGCAGATCGTGTTCGCCGCCATATGGGGAGTCTTGCTGTTCAGCGAGGTGCCGACCGTCTGGCTCCTCGCCGGCTCGCTGATGGTCGTTCTCGGCACGGCCATCGTCTCTTTCGGCCGGCGGTGATCAGGTGCCAAGGACTAGATTCGCTGCCGCTTCGGCACACCCCCAGGCCAGCGTGAAACCGGCTCCGCCGTGGCCATAATTGTGGATCACGCGAATCCCGTCCAGTTCCTCAGCCTCCAGCCTTACCCGGGTTCGACCCGGTCGCAAGCCGACCTTGATCTCGAGAATCTCGGCGTTCGAGAGGTCCGGAACGAGTGCCGAGCAGCGTCGGAGAATCGATTCAGTGTCCGCATCGCGTACCTCCGTCCCCTCATCGCCGACTGTGGCCGTACCTCCGAGGATCACGTCGGTCGAGCGGGGAATGATATAGGTAGGTGCCGACTCGTCGGAGTCATCCGCGTAGCTGATTCGACAACCCGCCGTGAGTCGGGCCCGCAGCACCTGGCCACGAATCGCGAATACCTCGGGATCTCCGCACAGGGTGGCAGCACCCAGTCCAGTACAGTTGATTACGACGGGAACGCCAAGATCGGCAACACTCCTGACCGGCGAATCCGACTGTACGAAGCGCACTCCCGCGGCCTGCAGCCTATTACGAAGATGCGTAAGGAACCTCCCCGACTCCACAACAGGCACCATCGCAGCGTATCCTGCCGCATAGCCGAGCGGCAATTCGCTCGGGTCCAGAAAACGATAAGAATCAACGGCCGCTTCCCACCAAGGAGGCCCCACCTCGGAGCGGAAGAGTTCGTGGAACTCCACGAGGCGCACTATATCCGGCTGGTCCACTGACATGGCGCGGTATCGCTGAACGCTCTGGGCGCTCCAGCCCAGGACCTTCTCCCGGGGCTGAACGGCGTACGGATACCAAATCGCAGCCGCCACGTCAGAGGTCGTCCCTGGCGAAAACCGATCGGCAACAACAACGACTGTCGTTCCGGCCTCTGCAAGGACTTGAGCAGTCGTGAGCCCGATTACACCTCCCCCCAACACGACGACGTCAGTTTCCTCGATTAATGGATTCATATTTCCCAAACAATCCTAAATTAGCCGACACAAAACCAAACGACTGTCGGAATGATCAATCGCTGCCTAGTCTACACAATTGCCGTCGGACTCGCATCGTCGGCGTGCACGCAGATTGGTCCGCCGAAGGACCCTGTCGTGACGGCTGTGAACGTCGGATCTGATGCGCTTTTCATCGGCGCGTCTGCCGTTGATGCGAACACGGCGTGGTTCTCAGGAACCGGTGGCACGTGGGCCCTGACTACCGATGGCGGTGAGACCTGGACCATCGGACAGGTCCCCGGCGCAGATTCGTTGCAGTTCAGGGATGTTCACGGCTTGAGTCCATCGACCGCTTACCTTCTCAGTGCAGGTACCGGAAGTTCATCACGCATCTACAAGACAGTTGACGGCGGCACGTCGTGGTCACTGCAATGGACAAATCCCGAACCTGGCGGTTTTTTTGACTGCTTCGACTTCTGGGACGAAGATGCCGGTCTACTCTATGGCGACTCAATTGACGGCCGGCTCATGGTGGTGACTACCGCGAACGGCGGCGCACAGTGGGACTTCATTGACGCCGATCGCCTCCCCGCTGCTTTGCCCGGAGAAGGAGGTTTTGCCGCAAGTGGTACCTGTGTCCGGACCTCGGGAGACTCGACCGCCTGGATCGGAACAGGCGCCGGCAGCTATCCCAGAGTACTCCGGACGACCGACCGCGGAAAATCGTGGACTGTAGCGGACGTTGACTTGCCGTCCGGCAATGCGGCGGGAATTTTCTCCATTTCGTTTCGCGACCCACTGAACGGCATCGCGGTAGGCGGAGATCTTCAGCTTCCGAAAGATCACACTTCGAACGTGGCGATCACGAACGACGGTGGTCGGACCTGGACACCCGGCGGCCGGCCGATCACAGCCGGCGTGCTGTACGGATCATCGTTTGTACCGGGAACGAGGACGCCAACAATTGTCGTCGTTGGTCCTTCGGGTGCCGATCTTTCGCGGGACAACGGCATGACGTGGACTCAACTCGACAGCCTCAACTACTGGACTGCGGCGTTCCATTCGGCCGAAAGCGGGTGGATTGCCGGAACCGATGGGAAGATCAAAAAGGTATCCGTAGGGCGCTAGCCGCTCGGAGCTACTTCTGATTTCGATCCCGCCGCGAAGCGTCCCGGTTGCGTCTCGACCGGCTGTCTTCAAACCACTTGGTCATGCGCTCGTACTGCTCAGCATCCAGTACGTCTTCCAGTTCCGAACGTAGAGAATCCGAGCTGGCACGAATGCGAGATCGCCATTCTGCATTGATGGAATCCATTCGCGTGTGCGAGCGACCAAGAATTACGTGAATCTGCTCGCGCTGGAGATCACTTGAAGGCTGCACGACGTTTTCGAGTGCCTGCGAGAATCCGCCCCTCGAGCGCATGCGCCTCAGTTCGTCGAGACGATGATTAATCACACGACTGGCCACTAACGCACCCAGAACGATACCGACCACCAGCGTGGCCAACAGTATTATTGCGGATTTTGCTCTCGCGTTCATTCGGTGTTACTCGTAGTCAAGGTCGTACGCATTTGCCACCGTGACAGCCGGAAGTCCAAAAACGGATTCCGTCACGGACCTCGAGAGGTCCTTTCCTCCAGAAAGGCTTCCCGCAACGAGAAGTACAATGATAATCAATGAGACCGCCGTCATTGGACTGAACCAACGCAGCAGTGCCGTCAAGAATTCCTCCTGGACACGCTTCTCTGCAAACTGGCTGTTGACAGTCTTCATGAGACGGTCGGTGAAGAACGGGTCCAGCCGCTTCTCTGCCTCTACCGACAGTGTCGTTTTCGCCGATCGGGAAAGCTCGCGAACGAAGGAAACCCGCTGCCTAAACGACGGATCTGCCATCATCTCGTCGAATTCGTGGCGCTCGTCGACAGAAAGTCGACCATCCAGAAACCGGAGTATGAAGTCGTCCTTGTTCATTGATGCGCAGTTTTAGTTGGTTTCGTAGCGTCGTCAAAAACCGGACCCAGCAGCTTTCGCAACTTCTCCAATCCCCGACTCAACCTCGAAAGTACGGTCCCATATTCCACAGACAGCAGTTCGGCCGTCTCCTCGGTCGAGTACCCTTCGACCATTCTCAACACGACGACGGATCGCTGAGCATCCGGAAGCGAATCAATTGCCCGCCAGAGGATCTTGTTTCTGTCGTTGTCCTCCGCCGTCTCGACTGAAGCCGCGACCTCTACGATTGGGGTTTCGTCTCGCGACAGAAAGCGCTGTCGCCAGCGTTTTCTGGCACGGAGCGTATCCAGCGACTTGTTGACCGCTATCCGATTGAGGTACGTCCTGACCGAGGCGTCGCCGCGGTAGTTGCCGAGCGAGTTGTAGAACTGGATAAAGACGTCCTGCAACACGTCATCGACCGATCCGCGATCGCCTATCAAGCCGACAATTGTTCGGGCAAGCGTCCCCTGGTGCCGCTCGACAATCTGCCGAAACGCACGTCTGTCGCCGAGACGAGCAGCCTCGACCAGGGCCGAATCGGAATCAGTTTTTTCAGCAGCCTCGAGCACCATGCTCTTTGGAGAATCGACGACGCTATCAGGAGGTGGAGCAAGGACCGCAGCCGCGTATCGACGCCTGCTGCGGTAGGAAGTCCCCACCCAGTCAAATGCTGTCTCTAATCCGTGGACGAGAGTTCTTGTTTCCGATGCTGCCAGTACAGACATCTCCATCCTACTGTCCGCCCCTGCGTCCGCCGCGGGCGCCCCGCTGTGCACGCTGCTTTTCCACGATTGACCGATACTTCGTCATCTCCTCCTCGTTCAGAACCTTCCCAAGCTGGTCCTCAACGTCCTTATCAATCGCCTGACGTTTCTCCTGCATGGCGGCAAAGCCCTCTCGGCCGCCGGCACCTTCCGAGAACAAGGCAATCTGCTTTTCCGCGCCGGCATTGAGGATGGAGCGAACGGATTTCTCTTTCTCACCTGTTAAGGCCATCTGCTTCATCGTATCGTCCACGCGCTGCTGAATTCGCTCCTTCATCCGCGCCGGATCTGGCTGTGCCAACAGGTTACTCGAAAACGACGCCATGAGGACAGTCACGGCTGCCAGCATGAATAGGCGCGTTGCCACGCGATAGCCAACATTAGGACGCTCCATGTGATTTCCCTCTGATCCGGCTCACCGGTAAAATTGTTGAAGGACGCGCCGATGCTGGTCCCGGATCAGACAGACCGCTCATGGGCCGGCATCGGTGGAATCAGACAATAGACGACCGGATGGTCCAGTTCATTCCACGACGAAATCAGGCCTGAGCGCGAGACAAACCTGCCCTACGGGACTGGACGATGGGATCCTCGGATAAGGCTACACCCACCGAGGGCACTTACGAGCGGCTTTCCTCAGTCGGTATCGGGGCAATCAGCCCGCGCTCCGCTTCAGGACCAGATCAGACTGAATACGCTCCAGCTCATACTTGAACTGTGGTTCTGTGTCGAGACGGTTCTCGACCGATCGGCACGCGTGTATCACTGTCGAGTGATCACGACCGCCGAACCTGAGGCCAATCGTTTTGAGGGGCTGATTGGTGAGTTGCTTACAGCAGTACATGGCAACTTGACGGGCCTGAACAACCT
>JAGQWL010000057.1 GCA_020437385.1 Bacteroidota bacterium | reverse complement strand
GCGGACGGGAACGACTTGAGTCCCGCGGCGTGTGGGTCGATTCGATACTGGACCTGAACCTTCGCGACGGCGGCCACCCAAGATGACACCGCGTTCCGCACTGATATCCTTCATCAAACGCTCCGGCCGGAAGGCACTGACAGCCGGAATCAAGTCAGGGATCGTCCCCAAAGCCCCACCAGAGCAAACGGAAGAAGACGATCACCTGGCCGAGATGTCGTTCCTCGACCACCTGGAGGAGCTGCGATGGAGCCTGCTGAAGGGCGGCCTCGGTGTGCTGATCGTTACGATCATCGTTGCGTTCTTTCGCAAGTGGATCATCAACAACCTCCTGCTCGGTCCGGCGCGCCCCGACTTCTTCATGTACAAGGTGTTCGGGATCGACGCAATCGAGCTGAGCCTGCAGAACCGAACGATCCCGGGTCAGTTTTTTGTCGACTGGGGGACGGCGATGGCAGTTGGCGTCATCATCGGGTCCCCGATCTTTGTTTACTACATCTGGAAGTTCGTCGAACCCGGGCTGTACAAGAGCGAGCGCCGCGGACTCCGTTTTGCGACGATTTTCGGAACGTTCTTCTTCATGCTGGGAATCGCCTTCGGCTACCTGATTCTGACGCCCCTCGCGCTGCAGTTCTTCGCCAGTTATCAGATCTCGGAGATGGTCGTCAACGACTTCGATATCACGAAATACTTCAGCATGATCACCTGGTGGGCGTTCGGATCGGGAATCCTTTTTGAGCTTCCGGTACTTGTGTATTTCCTCGCCAAGATCGGCGTACTGACGGCCGATCTGATGAAGCGATACCGTCGTTATGCCCTGATCATCATCATGATCCTGTCGGCGTTTTTTACGCCGCCCGATCCGCTTTCGATGATTATCGTGGCAATCCCCCTGCTTGGACTCTACCAGCTGTCGATCCTGATTGCCGGTTCCGTCAGCCGGAAGCGCGAGCGCGAACTGGACGAAGCGCTCTCGTGATGGCGGAACGGATGGTCGCGTAGTACGTCTACTCGCGAACAACCCGTTACCGCTATGAACTTCCGAAAACACACCCGAACCCGGAATACGGACGCAGAGGATTCGCCTTCGAAGCAAGCCCCTGCTGCGACGCGCCCCCGGCTGAGAACACGTCGAACGACCGTCCTCGCCGCTGTTGCGCTTATCGGCCTTGCGGCATTCCGAACCGTTGACGACGATCTCTTCAAGCTCCGGAAGAACTTCGAAATTTTCGGTGCCCTGTACGAGCAGCTGATCCTCGGGTACGTCGACGACCTCGATTCGGACCGGACGATGCATCGCGCCATCTCGGCAATGCTGGCGGATCTGGACCCCTACACGGTGTTTTCCGATCAGTCGCAGCAGGTCACTTACGCGGCAGCGCGCGGTGGCTACGTCAGTGCCGGACTGAACTTGACGATGATCAACGGACAGCTCACCGTGATCGAGCCCGCAGGTAGTGCCTCGGCGTACAAGCAGGGAATTCGGATCGGCGATGTTGTTGTTGAGATTGCCGGACGCGACGCAGAAGGGATGACCATTGGTGACGCGGCAACGTTGCTCAGCGGCGAGCCGGGAACCACGGTAGCAGTGTCGGTTCGACGCGAGGGTACTGCCGATCCGATCGCGTTTGTGCTTACGCGCGAGCAGGACACCCCCTCCTCCATTGAGCTCGCTGAGTTTCTCGACGGCGACGAAGGGCGGGGCATCGGATACATCAAGCTCGCGAGCTTCCAGATGAACTCGCACCGGGAGTTCAGGCGGGCGCTCAACGACCTGAACGACACGGGCAACCTGAAGGCTGTCGTTGTTGATCTCCGGGATAACCTCGGTGGTTACGTCGACGCCGCTGTTGCGATTGCCGAGATGTTCGTGCCGCGCGGCTCGACGGTCCTCACCATGAGGGGCCGCACACCGGAGACGTTTCGCGAGTACAAGACCTCGCTCGATCCGATCGTCGGCGACATCCCGGTTGTTGTGCTGATGAACGAGCTGTCGGCCTCCGCGAGTGAGATTCTCGCCGGTGCGATTCAGGACCTGGATCGGGGCGTAATCGTCGGCACCACGTCGTTCGGAAAGGGCCTCGTACAAACGGTCCAGCAGCTTCCATACAACTCGGCCCTGAAGCTGACCATCGCCCGATACTACACGCCCAGCGGTCGAAGCATTCAGGCAATCGACTATCGGGCACACGACGGAAGTCCGCTTCCCGTCCCGGATTCGCTTCGAACCACGTACGCGACGGCCAACGGTCGTACCGTCAAGGATGGTCGCGGAATTGAGCCGGACCTCACCTCGCGCGAGCGGGAGCCATCCGAAATCGAACAGGCATTGCTGCGCCAGAGCGCCTTCTTCTTCTTCGCCAACAACTACGCCGGTTCGCACGCGACCCTGGCACCGGATTACCAGGTTGACGATGCAACGTGGTCCGCTTTTCGAAGCTGGCTGGACGGACAGGACTTTGCATGGCGATCGGAGTCCGATGAGGCGATCGAAGCGTTGCGGAAGTCCCTCGCGGAGGCCGGCTACGATGCCGACAGTGCCCTGACCGAATTGGAAAAGAAGGTCCGACAGGAAAAGGGGCGGGATCTCGACCGCTTTCGCGATTCGATCGAACGGGAGCTTCGGGAGGAGATCGGAAGTCGTTACTTCGACGGCGAAGCGCTCGTGCGTTTTGGGCTCGGCTCGGACCCTGATCTCGATGCGGCCAAACAACTGCTTGCGAGTCGTAATCAGTACCAGCAACTCCTGAGTCCCCAGTAGGCCTGCGCGAAAACAAGAACTCCGACCCGACACGACACTGCCGGCATCGACACTGCCGGCATCGACACTGCCGGTATCGACACGGCCGGCATCGACACGGCCGGCTACAAAAAAGGGCGACGAGAATGACCTCGTCGCCCTTGCTGCGAAATGCAGGCGTACGCTTATTCGATGACGAAGGTCACCTTACAGTTGACCCGATACTTCTTGATCTTGTCGCCTTCGATCAGCGCCTGAATGTTTTCGACATTGACGGAACGGACATTGCGAACCGTCTTGGCAGCTTCTTTTGCGGCAGCTGCGACAGCATCGTCAACGCTCTTGCCTTCGGCAATGATTTCAATGACTTTTGCTACTGACATCGTAGTACCCTGTTAGTTCGTTTTCAGCTAGTGCGTGACGACCTTCGGAAGCGATTTAGCCTGCTCGACCCAGCCTGCGACCATCTTCAGGGAAGGCACCTGTCGCACGAGCTTCTTCTGCGCGTTGACCTCCTCCATCTTCGCCACAAGGTTTTCGGGCTTCCGCATCTTGAGCTCGGAGCACGAATCGACACCTGAGGCCTCCAGTAGTTCAGAGTACTCGCCGCCGACGCCCTTGATCCGCATCAGATCCGCGTGATTGGCAAAGCGCAGCAGCTTCTGCTCCTCGATGTTCGTCTTCGCAGACACTTCTTTTCTTCCGCCGGCCGTGCAGCACACCTTAAGAAGAGCCTCAATCGATTGTATTCCGGCAGCCTGAAGCTTGGCCTCGATTGCCGGCCCGATCCCTTCTATGGTGGTTAACTTCGCCATGGTTTCCTCCGAATGTTTCCAGTTTGGTCCGGGATTCTGTAGAACACAGGAATTACGCAATAAACCGGATATCAGTCAACCTAAATGCCTGTTTCTCGTTGCGGAACAACGAGACAATTCAACAACCGTGTGCAAATCATATCGTCCAACTTTGGTACATTGACGTCGAATACGCACTCCCTCAAACACGTACATGCGGAGGAAACAATGGGACTTTTCAGCTTCCTTAAGGGCATCGGCAAAAAAGTAATGCCGGGGCGCGAAGCAGAAGAAATCAAGGCAGACATCGTCGAAGCGCTCGGCGACAAGGTGAAGGATCTCGCAATCGCATTTGATGCCGGCACCGTAACAATCAACGGAACCGTCGACTCTGTCGACACGAAGGAGAAGGCCGTCCTGCTCGCAGGCAACGTCGAGGGAGTCGAACAGGTCTCGGACCACCTCGTTGTGGTCGTGCCGGCTCCGGCTCCGCGGTTCTACACCATTCAGAAGGGTGACTCGCTTTCGAAGATCGCAAAGGAATACTACGGCGATCCGATGAAGTACAAGGAACTGTTCGAAGCCAACCGCGAAGTGATCAAGGATCCTGACCTGATTTATCCGGGTCAGCAGATCCGCGTGCCGCACCTCTAGGCGTTCGGCCGGATCGCGTGCTGAGCAGAAAAGCAGCGGCATTGATTGGACAAATTCTGTCCGTTGGGGCGGTGATTCGATTCACCGCCCCTTTTTTGTGGCACGGATCCCGCCGCCTGTCACGTGACGAGCCGTTCGGACCTGTCAGATTTCCGCAGTAAGAAACCCCGGCGCGAGATCGTCCGTACACCGCCATGCAAAAACATTCAAGCACGATGATGCAGCGGAGCACCCTCCTCCTGCTGGTGGTCCTGATCCAGGGCGCCTGCAATCCCGCCAACTCGCAGAAGGCCGAAGAGGTCGAACACCCACCGGTCTCGGTTCAGCAGCCGTCGGACCAGGAGGAGATCGCAGCAAGCCGGCAAACCGCCATCACGCGCGCGGTGTCGGCCGCGACGCCGGCCGTCGTCAGCATCAACGTCATCGCAGTCGAACAGGTCGCCGTGCGCGATCCGTTCATGAATGATCCCTTCTTTGAGCAGTTCTTCGGCCGTCGACGCGCACGTATGTACCAGCGGCAGGTCAAGGCACTCGGCTCGGGCTTCGTCATCTCGCCAGACGGCTACATCGCTACGAACAACCATGTCGTCCGCAACGCGACAGCAATTACCGTCTCGCTGCACACGGGTGAAACCATGCAGGCCGAACTCGTCGGGCGCGACGAGGCGACGGACATCGCGCTGCTGAAGGTCGACGCCGGTCATCCGCTGGATTACCTTCGATTTGCGTCGAGCCAGGAGCCGCTTGTCGGCGAATGGGCCATCGCGCTTGGAAACCCGTTCGGTCTTTTCGAAGCGACCGAGCCCACCGTCACCGTCGGCGTTGTATCTGCGGTAGGGCGCGACTTCGAGATCCAGGAGAGGGCCGTCTACCGCGACATGATCCAGACGGATGCCGCGATCAACCAGGGCAACTCCGGCGGGCCGCTCGTGAATGCCGACGCGGAGGTAATGGGACTCAACACGTTCATCTTCACGCAGAGCGGCGGCTCGATCGGTCTCGGCTTCGCCGTGCCCGCTCGCAAGGTCGAACGCATCATTGCTGAGTTGAAAGAGAATGGCTTCGTCGATCGCTCCTACTACACCGGCCTCACCGGATACGACATTAACGAGGGAATCGCCAAAGCGCTCGGTCTCGAAAGCACCGCGGGCCTCATCGTGCAGGACGTAGGCGACGGTTCGCCGGCGGAAACTGCCGGCTTCCAGCCGTACGACGTGATCACGTCGCTGGGCGGCGAAGATGTCGAAAACCTTTCCGGCTTCCAGGCTCGCCTGTACGACTTCCGGCCCGGCGACACGGTCGAGTTTGGGGTGATTCGGGACGGAAAGCCGCTAACGCTGACCATGGTTATCGGACGCACGGAGGGCTAGCCGGAGATTGATCCGTTTCAGATTCACGTTCTTCGGCTCGCTGATCTTCGCTGTTGTTGTTTCGGGATGCCTTCCCAGCTCCTGTTCGCGCACCGAATCCACCGCGGTCATGCCGGCCGACTCCCTATCGCGGTCGTTCTCGCAAACCATCGGCGAGGACACGCTCCTGATTGCATCGGAGCCACTGCACGCCGCTGATCTCGCATACCCAAGAACACTCCTGCTCGATTCGACCGGCGCACTGCTGGTCAGCGACGGCAAGAACGGCGGCATCTGGCGCAGCACCGACCCGCTCTCCGGCTCCCTGGAGCCCCTCATCGCAGACGCCTCACTATCCGCTCCGTACCTCGCCGGATTCGTCCGCGACACACTCGTGATCTTCAGTGCCGGGTCCAACGAGGTCGTCCTCGCACACGAAGGCAACGTCGTTCGCCGGTTCTCGCTCAACGATGCGGATGCGGGCGCCGCACTCCGATATGCCGGCGTGCGAAATGCACGCATCGCAATCAAATCGCTCGATGAAGACGAGGGTTCACATCTGAGCTGGTACGCCACAAGCGGCACGCACCTCGATCGTGATGAGCTCCGTGGCGCGTATTGGCGGCACGCCGGATTGTTGAAGTCGGACGGCGACTCACTGCTGTCGTTGCGAGGCTACCTGCCACAGCTCGATGTGATCGACGGAACGAGCGTCGACTCGGTTGGCCTGTACGGCTTCGACTCGCCGATGCTGGCACGCACGCGATCGTTCGAATACGGCGGCGTCGAGAGTCCGCCGCTGATCGTGCCGTCCGCGAGCGCCTGCGGAAACAACTGGTTCGTACTCAACACGCGTCCCGGCTGGATCCGCATCGACCGATACGACAGGACCGGGCGCCTGCTCCGCGCGTACATACAGCCGAATCCGTCGTTTGACCGCGAGCTGCTGCCGACAGACATCGCAGTCGACTGCAGTGCCGCCGGCGGGCCGCTTGTCGCCGTCGCCATCGCAAGCCCGGATCCGGAGATCCGACTTTACACGTTGCCGCGCTGAGGGAACAGCCGAAGGTGCCCGGCGTGCCAAAGAGCCCGCAAAGAAGGCACCCGATCGACCGGCCGGTCAAGAAAATCGCATTATCCCAACATGAGCACCCCGCCTACCAGCATCTCCACACTCGGTGACCTGAAACGATCCGGATATCGGATTCGCGGGGTGAAGGACGAGATGCGCGAGAACCTCGTCAAAGCGCTGCAGGAGGGAACGAATCTCTTCAAGGGGATCATCGGCTTCGACGACACCGTCCTGCCGCAACTGCAGAATGCGATCCTGGGGCGGCACGACATCATCCTGCTCGGGCTTCGCGGCCAGGCGAAGAGTCGCCTCATCCGCCTGCTGCCGCAACTCCTCGACGAGTATATCCCCGTGCTGAAGGGCTCTGAAACGAACGACGACCCGTTCGCGCCGATCTCCCGCTACGGCCGGGACCTCGTTGCCGATGCGGGCGATGATGCTCCGGTCGCGTGGCTGCATCGAAGTGAACGTTATGCCGAAAAACTCGCGACGCCCGACACCACGATGGCGGACCTGATTGGTGACATCGATCCGATCAAGGCGGCAACTGCCCGGCTCTCATACGCCGATGAGCGTGTCATTCACTTCGGCATCATCCCGCGCTCGAATCGCGGGATTTTTGCGATCAACGAACTGCCTGATCTGCAGCCCCGCATCCAGGTCGGCCTGCTCAACGTGATGGAAGAGCAGGACGTCCAGATACGCGGATTCAACGTGCGGTTTCCGCTCGACGTGATGCTGATCTTCTCGGCGAACCCTGAGGACTACACGAATCGCGGCAGCATCATCACGCCGCTCAAGGACCGGATCGATTCGCAGATCATCACGCACTATCCGCGAACGCTTGACACGGGCATCCAGATCACGCAGCAGGAAGCGTGGGAGGAGCGAGGACCCGAAGCGCCACGCGTGCGGGTGCCCTACTTCTTCCGCCAGATTGTTGAACAGATCGCTCGCGAGGCCCGGCAGTCCGAGTACGTCGACCAGCGATCCGGCGTTTCGGTTCGCATGACGCGTGCCGCAATGGAGGATCTTGTCTCGTCCGCCGAACGACGCGCGTTGTTGAACGGCGAACTCGATACCACGAGCCGGCTCATCGACCTGCTCGACGTGGAACCGGCGATCACCGGCAAGGTCGAGCTCGTCTACGAGGGTGAGCAGGAGGGTGCGCAGAACGTCGCGAGGTTGCTCACGGTTCGCGCGGTGAAGACTGTCTTCTCGATGTACTTCCCCGACCCGACGGACAAAAAGGCCGGACGCGACAAGTACCGAGCGGTGATCGACTGGTTTGCGTCGGGCCAGAACGTTGCCATCGAGCGGGACTGGCCGTTCGACAAATACTCGGCGGCGCTGGATGCCGTGCCGGGTCTCGGTGCCATCGTGGCCGAACACACCACACCATCCGATCCTTATGAGAAGGCGACGATGATGGAGTTTGTGCTGGAGGCCCTGTACGGGCATTCATTGATCGGGAAGGACCTGTCGGACAGCGTCTCGCGGTATTCCGACATGGTCGGCTCGATGTTGTCGTCGTTCGACGTGGACGACGACGAATTCGACGATGACGATTTTCAGGGACTGAACTGATACGCGACGCGATGCCGTTTGCATTGAGAGCCGGGGTCCCGGCGGACGCCCCCGCGCTGGTGGGCCTGATCAAGGAGTTGGCCAACTACGAAAAGCTCGCCCACGAGGCGGTCCCGGACGCGGAGGAGCTGGCCAAACACCTGGGACGTTATGCATCGCCGCGTGTTGAGGCGATTGTAGCGGTCGACACGGACACAAAAGAGGCAATCGGGTTTGCCTTGTTTTTTCCGAGCTATTCCACGTTCCTGACGCGCTGGGGAATCTATCTGGAGGATCTCTACGTCAAGCCCGAATACCGCGGTCGCGGCGTGGGTCTGGCCCTGCTGCAGATGGTTGCCTCGCTGGCCGTCGAGAGGGGTGCTGACCGGCTCGAATGGTCCGTTCTGAACTGGAACGAGCTTGCGCTGCGCTTTTACCGGAAGATCGGAGCGGCCCCGATGGATGACTGGGACCGGATGCGGCTTTCGGGCGAAAACCTGCGGGAGTTCGCGGCGGCTGAGGTTGTCGGCTGACTACTTGGGGACAATCTGGCCCTGAGGCGTTATCCTTTCGTTCTCGCGCGGCGGCCGGGTCGGGAACTGGCCAACCGATACATCGGGATCCTTGTCCTTCGCGACGTAGTGCGTGTGACTGCCGTGAGGCACCTCGTAATAGTCCTTGTCGTCAAATACGCCGAGGGAGTCCAGCAGCACAAAACCGACAAAAAGTAGCGCGATGGCGTACAGGATTGGCTTCTTTCGCATGAATAACGTCGCTTTCAGTTCGATCGGCCCCGAACCACAGGGCCGCTGCGTCATTAACGCCGGGATAACACGTGGTTCCCGATTGGCCGCGTTTCAGCCGGAATAGAGCCTTTTCATGCCGAGAGCGCGCCTCTTACCTCTCCTCTCCCTGATCTGCCTGGTCTGCTGCCTTGCCCCGCTTCCCGCGGCGGCGCAGTTCGCCACACTGCGCGGGCAGACGGTCGATGCAGGCGGAGACCCGCTGACCGGCGTCAACGTGGTACTGCGGAGCGACGACGGCCGGCTTGCAGGCGCCGCATCGGACAACGGGTACTACCTCCTTGCGCGAATCCTGCCCGGCGACTACCAGCTCTCCGTGTCGTACGTCGGATTTGTCACGATCACCGATTCGGTGACCTTCGCCGCCGGCGACTCCCGCGTCATGAGTTTCACCCTCGTTGAGAACGAAGCCGCGATCGATACCGTCGTGGTTGAATCCGAGCGAGCATCCGCGAACGACAGTCCCGCCGGACTCTCCGTCGTGCGGCCCCGCTCCCTAACGAACCTCCCGTCGCCGGCACTTTCCCGCGACCTCGCGTCTGCAATCGCCTGGAACAGCAGCGTCGTGACCGCGGGCGACCGGGGCGGACAGCTCTACGTGCGCGGCGGCACGCCGATGCAGAATCTGTACATCCTCGATGGCATGCGGATTCTTCAGCCGCTGCACATTCTCAACTCCTATTCGGTCTTTCCCGCGGATATCCTTTCGTACGCGGATATCTACGCCGGCGGATTCGGTGCCTACTACGGCGGTCGCGTCGCCGCGGTGTTTGACGTCAACACCATCAACGGAAGCAAGAAACGTTTTGCCGGATCGGTATCGCTTGCTCCGTTTCTTGCATCGGCGCACGCCGAAATCCCGATCGTCAAGGAGAAGGTGTCGCTCGTCGTTTCGGGTCGCGAGTCGCTGCTCAAGGAATACGGTGATGTCGCGCTCGGATCCGACCTCCCCTACTCCTTCGGCGATCTGTTCGCCAAGGTTCACGCCTTCCTGAACGAAACGAGCAACGTGTCCGTTACCGCGATGCACTCGCATGACTCCGGCAACCTCGCCGGAACGGATCTCGTCAATCGAAAGATTTCGTGGACGAACGACGCGATCGGGCTCAACTACTTCTATCTCTCGACGTCGATTCCCGTTCTTACGGAGATCAGCGTGAACACGACACGCTTCGCCATGCAGAAGGGTCCGCCGGCCGATCCGGACCAATCGACTGAGGTCGGCGGATTCGAGGGGACCTTCAACTTCGCCTACCTCGCCGGCGATTACCAGCTTCACTTCGGCATCTTCGCGCAGACCGCGCAGTTTCGGTATCAGCTCGATCGCAGGCCCGTCAATCTCAAGGAGGAGTTTGTAACCGAGGGCGGCGCGTTCATCGAAGGCAGGCTCGGCTTTCCGTTCGGACTGCACGCCGTGCCGGGGTTCCGCATCCAGGCGTTTCCCAGCCGCGGACAAACGTTCGGCGAACCGCGCCTGCGGATCGACTTTCCCGCACCGAACCTGCGGGACTTTCGGATTTCGGCAGCGTGGGGACTCTACCATCAGGAGGTGTTGGGTTTGACGGATGACCGCGTTGTGTCCGACGTGTTCACCGCATGGGCGCCATCGCCCGACTTCCAGCCGGTGCCGTCCTCGCGCCATCTGCTCGCCGGGATCAGCGGCCCCCTCGGTCGGACCGCTTTTGTAGAGCTCGAGCTGTACGACAGAAGCACGCGTCACGTCGCGTTCCCTGTCCTGGGCGAACCGCTCGGACCGAACACGCTTTTTATCGACACGCATTCGATGTCCCGCGGCGCCGACCTGCGGCTTCGCGTGCAGCGGCAACGCTGGTTCGCGTCGGCGGCGTATACGCTGGCGTCGACGAAGTACTCGACCGAAACCGGATCCTTCCGTCCTCCGCATGATCGGCGGCATTCGATCGCGCTGACGGCCGGAACAACGATCAAGGGCTTCGCGGTTTCTGCAGGATGGCAATACGGGTCCGGACTGCCGTTCACGACGCTTGGCGGCTATTATCAGGACGTGCCGGTGGGCGACGAGGAGTCCTTCCACACGGCGACAGGGGCGGATCGGCTCGTTTTCGACGAGTCGTACCGCGGTCGTCTTCCGGCGATCCACCGCCTGGATCTGTCGGTCGAGCGCTCGACGGAGCTTGCACGGTTTGCAAAGCTCACGCTTCAGGCGAGCGTCATCAATGCCTACGATCGCCGCAACTGGTTTGACCTCGACTACCTCACGCAGGAAAAGGTCTACCAGCTTCCGTTCATCCCGTCCGTTGGCGTTCGCATTGACTACCGCTGAAGTGAACGTCCGTCGCCATACCGCCCCGCCAGAAACAGAAGCGCCATCCAGGCATCGTGTCGGCGCCGATACACGGCGTCGGCCGACCCGATTTTCAGCGGCGGCTCTTATCGCGACGGTCTGGCTTTCGGTTCTGTCAGTGGGATGCGACGACTCCGTCACGCCGTTCGCGGAAGGCGTGCCTGATCCGGCGCATGTGCTGCACGGCATCCTGGACGCATCTGCCGATACGCAGTTCGTGCGCGTGCAGATTGTACGCGAGTCCCGAACGCCGCAGACGCCGGTCCTGAACGAGCTTCAACTTTCCAGCCAGGGAACGGCTTCCGGAAACGCGGTCGTCTGGCGTGACTCGCTGGTGACCCTTGACGACGGCACGCGCGGGCATCTGTTCTTTGCGGTTTATCGACCGATCCCGGGCGAACTCGTATCGCTGACAGCCGTCGGGCCGGACTCGCGTCACACGACGGTCATGCGTTCAATACCCATCAAGCCGACACTTTCAACGGACGCGCCGGTATTCGCACCGAACCTGTTGCTCGAGACGGTCCGGCTCGTCGGAACGAGTACCCGACCGGAAGAGCTCTACATGCAGTACGTGGTTGTTGATCCGAACAGTGCGCAGGATCGTACCGTCGAGATCAGCTACGAGCGGGCGTTCGGCAAGCCCGTCCCCAGCGGGTGGGAGTTCATCGTGAACCTCCGAACGGATCGTCGAAGCGTGGAAGCCGCGGTTGCAGCCGACTTCGGAGCGCCGCTGACGCTGCGGTCGGCATCCATCGGGATGATCGACTACGGACCCGAGTGGAGCAACCGCCACCCGAGCGACATTGGATTTGTCGGCACGGTGGGCCGCTACCTGATCCCGTTGGAAATCACACCTGCCGTTGCGGACTCGTTGAGCTACGTGCTTGCACCGTAAAGCAGCTCCGCAAAGACCACGCACCACCAGGGCGAAGAACCGCACCTCAACTTCCGGCAACCGACCAGCGCATCTGACAAGCGCCCCTTGACCTGACAACTGACAACTGACAACTGACAACTGACAACT
>JAGQWL010000416.1 GCA_020437385.1 Bacteroidota bacterium | reverse complement strand
CGGTATCCGATCCGGGATACGTGCAGGTCACTTGGAATACGGGGTACGATCATCCTCAGCGTCGAAGGTATCAACGCCGTGCTTTCAGGTCTCGAACGCGACGTGCGCTCGGCAATCGACCACCTCCGCGCAATTCCCGCCTTCTCGGATCTTCATTTCAAGGAAAGCTGGAGTTCTCATATTGCATTCACCCGAATGCTCGTAAAAGTGAAACGCGAGATCATTTCGACCGGGATTGAAGGTCTGCGTCCACCGCTCATGTCTGCCCCCTACATCAAGCCGACCGAACTCAAGCGGTGGTATGACGAAGGCAGAGACTTTGTAATTCTTGATACCCGGAATAACTACGAGGTTGAGGTCGGGACCTTTCAACGGGCAATGCATCTCGACATCGATGACTTCCGATCGTTTCCGACGGCGCTGGATCAGCTGGATCCGGAGATCCGAGGCCGGCCGGTTGTCACGTTCTGCACCGGAGGCATCCGATGCGAAAAGGCGGCACCTCTCATGCTGGACCGAGGCTTTTCGGAGGTTTATCAGCTCGAGGGCGGAATACTGGAATACTTCGAGCAGTTAGGCGGACAGTATTACGATGGAGAGTGCTTCGTTTTCGACCAGCGTGTCGCCGTTGACGGCGACCTGAAAGAAACGGAAACGACACAGTGCTACGCCTGTCAGCATCCGCTTACTCCCGAGGACCAACGTTCCTCTCTGTACGTTGTCGGCCGGCAGTGCCCACACTGCGCGCGGCAATAGAGGCCTCTTGCTCTAAAGGACCTCCTCGAGTTTACCGAGCGCGCCCATCGCGAGATACTCTTCGAGCGAGTAGTCATCTACTTCGACCGCATCGGCGAGTGCTGCATGTGTTGCAAGCAACTCGTGATACTCAGACTCCGTCAGGAGCCCATTCTTCAGCGCTGATGCGGCGATTTCCTCGTCTGACCCTCGCGGAATATCGCCGGCCCGCACCGCGTTCTTCAGCTTCTTTTCGAGCGGTGCGACATCGTGTCCCATTTTCATTGCCCGCTCCGAACGAGCGATACCTCGTTCCCAGTTTTCGGACACGAACGTGTCAGAAAACAGTCTGTCGCGCTGCTCTCCCGGAACTTGAATTGCAGACGCGACCTCGTGCCCCAGTGAATCGGAAGGGCCGCCGGAAATAGAGTTGAGCCGCGACCACGCCGCCACTGGTCCGCGGAAGAACCACGTCAGCATCGGGACCCGAAGATTCTGGTAAAGCCCGTCGAAGGCCTCCTGGATTTTGCCGAGCCCGTATTGCACCGACCAATGGAGGAATGGCAAATCTTCCGAACGCCGGCCTTCCGCTTCGAAACGCCGAAGGACTGCCGTGCACAGATACATCCAGGAGAAGATATCGGCGAAGCGCCCGGTCAGCTTCTCTTTTCGCTTCAGGTCACCGCCGAGCGAACCCATCGCCAGGTCAGCAAGAAACGCGAATGAAGCAGACGCCCAAGCGAGCTTGCGGAAATAGCGTGCACTGGGGCCACCAACCGGAGATCGCGCGGTAAGGCCGCGAGTTACGCTCAATACAAGCGCGCGCGTCGCATTGCTGATGACGTGTCCAATGTGTTTCCAGAACGCCGCGTCGAATTCTCGGACGTTGTTGGTTTCAAGCGCCTGAATTTCCTTCAGGGCATAGGGATGACAACGAATGGCCCCCTGCCCGAAAATCATAAGGGTGCGCGTGAGAATATTCGCACCCTCAACGGTGATTGAAACCGGCGTATTCACGTACAGATTGGCGAGCGTATTGCGCGGGCCACGACTGATCGCGTTACCGCCGAGAATGTCCATCGCATCGTTGGTCGCAATGCGGGCAAGCTCTGTGAAATTGTACTTCGCCATCGCGGTGACCACCGCGGGTTTCGCCCCGCTGTCGAGGCCCCCATTCGTGTAGCGTCGCGCGGCGTCGAGCAGGTACGCGAATCCTCCAATGCGAGCGAGCGGTTCCTCGATTCCTTCGAACCGACCGATCGGCAAACCAAATTGACGGCGGACGACGCCATGCGCTGATGCCGCGCGCCCGATGTGCTTCACGCCGCCCGTGCTGGTCGCCGGAAGAGAGATTCCACGCCCGGCCGACAGCGACTCCATCAGCATGCGCCACCCTCGGCCAGCTCCATCGCGACCTCCGATGATCGCCTCCTCAAGCGGAAGCACAACATCGTGTCCTTCTGTCGGACAATTGTAGAACGGGACGCCCATGGGATCATGCCTGCGACCGAGCTTGACTCCCTCGATATCTGTCGGGACAAGCGCGCAGGTAATTCCAAGGTTCTTACCCCGACCCAACAACTCATCCGGATCATATAGCTTGAAGGCAAGGCCCAGAACAGTCGAGACGGCAGCAAGCGTGATGTAGCGCTTTCGCCAGTTGAGACGGAGATACAGCTTGCCATTTTCATCCTTGAACACGACGCCATTGGCCGAAATTGCACCGGCATCCGACCCGGCGCCCGGCTCCGTGAGCGCAAAAGCGGGCAGATCGGTACCGTTCGCCAGCGAAGGCAGGTAGCGCTTCTTCTGCGCGTCAGTGCCGTAGTGAATCAGCAGCTCTGCCGGTCCGAGCGAGTTAGGTACCATTACCGTTATACCCAGCACCGTCGAGCACGTAGCAACCTTGGCCACAACAGCGCTGTTAGCAGACGGCCCAAAACCCAGACCACCGTACTCTTTCGGAATTATCATCCCGAAGAAGCGTTCACGCTTCAGAAAATCCCACACTGCGTCGGGGAGCTTTCGGTTCTTGAACACCTCCCAATCATCAGTCATTTCGCAAACCTGATTGACCGGACCTTCAAGAAAGGCGCGCTCTTCATCTGAAAGGTCTGGAAACGACTGCGACATCATGCGCTTGAAGTCGGGCCTTCCGGAAAAGAGCTCGCCTTCTACCCAGACAGTGCCGGCATCTATTGCCTCCTTCTCTGTCCTTGATATCGATGGCAGAAAATTGAGTGCATTCAGGAGCTTCATCACGGCTCCGCTGAGCAGCCGACGGACAGGCGGAACGTTGAAGAGAATCGCCAGAACGGCGAAGACGATCCAGACGGTAGCCGATGCGCCCAGCCCATACAGTGCGACGGCAGTCAGAAAAGTCCAGACCACGAGAGGCGCGGCAACGTAGCTCAGTACGATAGCAACAAGCGCCAGCGCCAGAATTGTCCACGCCAGCGGGTAATTGATCAGGTTTCCGTAAAGCGGCAGTTCCATCTTCGTAAACCTCTACTCTTTTTGTTTCGGCCTTCCCCAACGGCCGATCCTTCGAAGGAAAACCTCCGCAGTTCGACCAACCGGAAAAACAGGTGACGTCACCTGCTCAAACTCTCAAATTTTCTATCACCGCGGCGGCGCCCATTCCACCGCCGATGCACATTGTGCAGATTCCATAGCGCTGCTCCCGACGGATCAACTCGTGAACAAGAGTGGCTGTCAACTTCGCTCCCGTGCAGCCCAGGGGATGGCCGAGCGCAATGGCACCGCCGTTGACGTTAACGCGGTCCTCCTGTAACCCCAGTTCACGAATCACAACAATCGACTGAGAGGCAAACGCCTCATTCAACTCGACAACTCCGATGTCCTCGAGACGGAGTTTCGTCTGCTTGAGCACCTTGGTCACTGCAGGGATCGGCCCAATTCCCATTAACCTCGGGTCTACTCCAGCCACGGAAAAACCAACAATCCGCGCCAGCGGCTGAACGCCAATCTCAGCGGCCGCCGCTCGGGTCATTACAACAGCAGCCGCAGCCCCGTCAGAAAGCTGCGATGCGTTGCCGGCCGTAACGGTACCGCCCTTTCTGAACACCGCCGGCAATCGCGCGAGCGCGTCCATCGACGAGTCAGAACGAGGCCCCTCGTCCACCTCGAAAATCCGATTCGTCGTGATCACCTCGCCTCCGCTGAAGATCGCCTCGCTCACGTCCACAGAGAAGGTCTCGTCCGCAAACCGTCCGCCATCGATCGCGGAAAGAGCCTTTTCATGTGATCGAAGGGCAAACGCATCCTGCTCAGCGCGAGACACGTTGAATCTTTCGGCCACGTTCTCTGCGGTGTTCCCCATACTGACATAGGTGGCAACTCGCGAATCGACCAACCCCGGATCTGCCGAAAAGTAAAAGCCGGACATCGGCACCATACTCATCGACTCCACTCCCCCGGCAACAATGACATCAGCATGGCCCGCCGCAACCGCTTGACTCGCCATGACAATCGTTTGTAGGCCGGACGAACAGAACCGATTGACCGTCGCTCCCGGCACTTCATCCGGCAATCCAGCCTTCTGCGCGATGAGCCGACCAACGTTCATACCCTGTGGTCCCTCCGGCATTGCGCAACCGATCAGGACATCATCGACCTGATCGTCTGACAACCCGCCGGTGCGCCTGATCGCTTCGCGCACGGCGAGTGCTCCGAGCGCTTCAGGACGAACGTTCTTCAGCGCGCCGCGTGGTGCCTTCCCGACCGGCGTCCGTACCGTGCTGACAATGACAGCTTCTCGTCCACTATTCATCTGGTGCTCCCGTATCGCTCGTTTGGTTGTCAGTTGCGGAGTGGCTTGTTGGTCGTAAGGATATGCGTGATGCGCTCCTGCGTCTTCTCTTCGCCCAGCAATCGCATGAACGTCTCGCGTTCAAGGTCCAGCAGGTACTCTTCTGATACCTCCTGAGCACCCGTGAGATCGCCGCCCGTCAGCACGCGTGCAAACTCCAGAGCGAGCTTGAAATCATACTCTGTTATGAATCGTCCCTCCAGAAACTGATAGACCGCCGCCTTCATCGTCGCAAAACCACTGCGCCCAAGGACCTTGATTCCAGACGGTCGGGATGGTGGACGATACCCCGATTGAGCAAGCCAGATGGCCCGGTTACGCGCCACAAACAGTCGTCGGTCGTTGTTCATAACGACTACCGTGTTGGACGGGAGCAGTCCCATCTCGACGGCTTCCAATGCACTCCCGGCAACCGTTGCCATCGCGACGGTCTCAAATGACTTCTGAAGGTGGGCCTGAATTTCATTGTCGTAGCCATGCGCGGCCATCGAATGTGCCGAAGCAGCAAGCCTCGTTGTACCGGTGCCCGCAGGAATGAGTCCTACCCCCAGTTCGACAAGGCCAACGTAGGACTCAACGGACGCGACGGTATTCGGACACGCCATGGCCATTTCACAACCACCGCCCAATACGCGTTGGTGCGTGGCAACGACGATCGGTTTGGCCGCGTAGCGAACTCGTTGAATTGCCTGCTGGAAACGGGCCACAGCCTTCTCAATATCATCGAATTGACCCATCGCCACGCCCATGGCGACCTCGCCAAGATTGGCGCCGACGGTAAAATTCGAACCATCGTTGCCAATCACCATCCCCCGCAGGTCGGGATCGTCCTCAAGCCGATCGATGCACTCGATAAGTCCCGAGATCAACTCCTGCCCCAGAGCATTTGCTTTGGACCGGAACTCGAACAGGCAAATGCCCTCGCCAAGGTCATGAAGTGCAGCCTCACCATTGCTCCAGATTGCCTTCGTCCTCGACGCGACCTGCGAAACGACAATCTCGTCGTTGGGTACGCGCAACGGGACGAAGCGCCGCTCTGTCGGAAGATAGACTTCCGTTTTGTCACCATCACCGCGATAGAACCGTTCAACTCCCGCCTCGGCCATTTCTCCAACCCAATCCGGTAGCGACACGTCGAGATCCTGGCAAGCATTGCGTACCGCGTCAAAACCGAGAGTGTCCCATATCCGGAAAGGACCCATTTGCCACCCAAACCCCCACTCGATTGCGTGATCCACATCGGAAGGAGAATCCGCGACCTCCGGTATTCGTCTCGCAGCGTAGCCAATCAAGTCCAGTGTCGTCCGCCGAAAAAAGGAGCCAACTCTCCCCTCATCCTCAAACAGTGCGACCAATCGAGGACCGAGCTGCTTATGTTTGCGGATCGCTTCAAGGCCTGGCAGGTCGACCTCCTGGGGATCACCGTATTCATCACCATTCCTGTTGACAGATCGGATGACGTCGCCTTCCTTCCTGTAAAAGCCGGCCTTTGATTTGGCTCCCAGCGCGCCAGTGTCAACAAGCCGCTCGAGAACTTCAGGCACTTCGAAGGCCGCGACGCTCTCGTCCTCCGGCACCGCATCGTGCAGATTCTGGATAACATGCTTCATCACGTCCAGGCCAACGACGTCGGCCGTCCGAAACGTAGCAGACTTGGGCCGCCCCATCAGGGTGCCGGTAAGCGTGTCAACTTCCTCGATCGAGTATTCGCCGTGAACGAACTCACGCACTGCCGACATCATTCCGTACATGCCAACCCGATTCCCAACGAAATAGGGACGATCTTTGGCGATGACGATGCCCTTCCCAAGATGAATTCTACCGAAGTAGCAAACTCGATTTACGACATCGGCGTCGGTTTCCGAGGTGGGGATAACCTCGAGCAACTTCAAATATCTCGGCGGATTGAAGAAGTGCGTCCCAAGAAATCGACGCTTGAAAACATCCGAACGACCTTCGGCGAGTGTTGCGATTGGGAGACCACTCGTATTCGACGAAATCACTGCATCTTCAGCCGCGTGCTGCTCGATGCGCGCCATGACCTGGCGCTTAACGTCCAGCCGTTCGACGACCACTTCGATAACCCAGTCCGCTTGACGAATCAGTTCGAAGTGCTCGTCAAAATTGCCAATCCTGATTCGCTTCTCCGCCTCCTCCGATGCCAGGGCCGGGGGCGATGCCTTCTTGAGATTCTTGAATGCCTTCTGAACAATCGCATTCTTGTCGCCTTCGGCGGGTGCGATATCCAACAAGGTTACTTGCAGGCCGGCGTTGGCACAGTGGGCAGCAATCTGACTGCCCATCGTTCCAGCACCGACTACCGCGACATGGCGGAACGGTTGGTATTTCGAACCGACCGTCGGATTTGCATCGAAACTCGTCTTTCCCGGCATTAAGCGCTCGTGTTGTGTCCGTGTTCAGTGACTACGCGTCTTCCTCGTACATCTTGTCGATCTCGTCGGCGAATTTCTCATTGACCTTCGCCCTTCGAATCTTCAGCGTCGGGGTGAGCAAACCGTTTTCGACCGACACCTCGTCTGCAAGCAGGCGGTAGCGTTTTATCGTCGACCAGTGATCGATTCCCTGATTGGCCTTTTCGATCATCTGGTCGAATCGCTTCAGTATCACGGGTTCCGAAAGGTAGGATGCCAGCGGCCGATCCGGCGGTAGTCCGCGCACCTTGACCAGCGTCCGGAGGGCAGATTCACTCGGAAAGATCAGCGCCGTACAGAATTTCCGACCCGCTCCTGTTACAATCGCCTGATCGACCAGTGGTTCGGCTGCAAGACGCTGCTCGAGCGGCTGTGGCATCACGTACTTTCCAGTACTGAGCTTGAACAGATCCTTCTTCCTGTCCGTAATCTTCAAGAAGCCGTCGTCGCCGAACTCACCAATATCCCCCGTGTGGAACCAACCGTCGCTATCGATGACTTCCCGCGTCTTTTCGTCGTTGTTGTAGTAGCCGAGCATCACGTGGGGCCCGCGAGTAAGGATCTCACCGTCTTCCGCGATCTTCACCTCTACTCCCGGTATCGGTACGCCGACCGTGCCCGCCTTGTTCATATCAGGTCGATTGTATGAGATGACCGGGCTGGTCTCGGTAAGGCCGTATCCCTGAAGGATCTGAATTCCAGCGGCATCAAATATCCGGGCCAGTTCTTCAGAGAGCGCTGCACCTCCTGATATCACGAAGTGTGGACGACCTCCTAATGCTTCGCGCCACTTTGAGTAAACGAGTCGATCCGCGATTCGAAGCCTCAGTCCTCCGCGTCTTCCTGGTTGAGCCGTTCGTGCGAGGTCGAGCGCCCAATCGAAGATTCGTCGCTGCACCTTCGACAGGAGTGCCGCGCGCTCTCGAATTCGCGCATACACTTTTTCGATAACACGCGGAACCGTTAGAAAAACTGTCGGTCGCACCGACTTGAGCACCTCAGAGAGCGAGTCTGGATCTGTGAAGTAGATCGACGTGCCATATTCGATATAGCCGTAATGCAGCGATCGCGCAAAGACGTGCGTTAGTGGCAGGAAGGAGATCGCGATCTCACCTTCTGGCCCTTTTCGATAGCCTTTCATCCCGGAGAACGATGTAAGTCCGTCGAAAGAGATGTTCTCATGACTGAGCGCGACACCCTTGGGTACGCCGGTCGTGCCGCTGGTGTAGATGATCGTCGCGAGCGTGTCTGGAGTCAGCTCTCCGAGCAGCTTCTGCACGTGATCGTCAATCTGGTCTCCGACCGCGGACCGTCCTGCCTCACGTAGAGACTCCAGATTCAGGACTTTCGGCTCTTCTGCCGTCCGCGTGCTGCCATTCGCCACCACCACATTTCGTACCTCGGAGGCCTCGTCAATAATCCCCGCAAGTCGGTGCAACTGTTCGTCCACGGAAACAACAACTGCCACCGCACCCGAATGCCTCAGGACAAACGTCACTGCATCGTCTGAGTGTGTCAAATAGATGGGAACGCTCACCGCGCCGCATATCTGGCAGGCGAGATCGAAGAGGCAGAAATAGACATCCGACTCGAGAAGAAATCCCACGCGATCTCCCCGCCGTATCCCGATGGCCGCCATACCAACGGCAAGTTCCTCTGCAATGGCCTTAAGATCCAGGAGGCCGTAGCGCGTCCATCCCCCGTCGTCGGCGGGCTGATAGAGTGCAACGTCATTGCCGTACGTCTCGCATGCCCGATAAAAGACCGATGTAAGTGTACGCCCCATTACCGGGGTCCCGCTGTCAGCCGGGGCAGTATGAATCTGTTCTGGCATGATGCTAGGGCAATGTCGATTCCGATTGTTGTACCGCAGATGCGACGATGCCGTCTATCGCCGCTTCAATCAGGTCGTTCGGATCAAGGCCGGAGTCAATCCGCTTGGCGATCAGCAACGACACAACCCCATGAAGCATCGCCCAAACCCGTGTTGCGTCAATTCGCAAAGCGGCAGAGTCAGAACCTATTGCCGGATCTCCACCGGCGCGAAGCGCTTCCGCGAAAATGTCAAGGTTACGTCGCGCCCTTCGATATTTGTCGGCCGGATACCGATGGCGAAGAACCGGCTTCAGAACGAACATGACCTCGTAATATTCGGGGTTCTCCAGCCCAAAGTCGATGTATGCGCGACACAGCGAACGAAGCGGATTCTCAGACGCACGGCTGCGGGACGCTGCTTCCGAAAGCGCGAGAGACATACGATCCATCCCCTGTTCGATGAGCGCGTGGAACAGGGATTCCTTGCTGTCGAAATGGAGATAGATTGCCGTGGCGCTATAACCGATCCTCTTCGCGATCTTGCGCATGGAAAGGGCATCATAGCCATGCACAATCAGCAGATGCCGCGATTGCTCAAGAATAGCCGATCGGAGGTCCGTGCCGGCGGATCTCGTTGGTTCCGGCGCTTCGGTACTGTGAGTGGCGGTTCTTTCTGTAGGGGGCGGCAATGCGATGCCTCGTATGCGCTTAACACTGTTAAGTACGCTAACCGCAACCGGAATTGCAAGGTGCTCCCCTTCCTTGCGCCGAAGGAACTCCCACGTGCCGGGATTTCGGCAGGTCTAGTCGAGCCGGCTCAATACGATGTTGCCGACGTTCGCTCGGAGACTGAGTTCGGGGCCGCCTCCGTTGATAAGGCCGTCAAACGACTTCTTCATCCACGATCCCGTCACTTCAAGCGGGTAATCCGTCGAGCAACTCCCCACTTTTGCGACCGCCGAAACGTTTGCGCCTATATCCTGGGCAAGAAGGACCTTGATGTTTCCTGCGCTTGTCGTCAACCGGGAGTCACCATCCAACTCGCGGACGATTCTCGCCGTGACGTTTCCGGCACCAGTCTCCGCTTCAATCATTCCTTCGACATTGTCCAGAGTCACGTTACCCGATCCGTTTCGAACACGAACGCGCCCAGCGGTGGTCCGGATATCTACGTTGCCAGATCCAGTAAGGATGTCCATTTCCCCCGAAGTCTGGCCCGTTACGATGTTACCCGCACCGGTCTTCACCGTCGCGAAACCGCTGACATCGACCACAGAGACGTTACCCGCTCCGGAGGAGATGTCGAGGTCGAAATCTTCCGGGACTTCAACGATGATTCGAACCCGGATCCGGTCCATCGAACGCTTCCAGCTGAAGCGGTCTCGATTGATTCGCGAACTCACCCAGACGGTATTTCCCTTCGACTCCAGCGCAAGGTTGTGGGCTTCCAGGATAGACTTGGCGTCCTCTCTCGAATCAACCGACACGATTCGCTCCACCACAATTCGAACTTCCTTGCTGCCGCCGGCGGTGACCTCAACGTTGCCCATGTCGGCGTCGACTTCGAGCCGTCCACCACTGTGGGCTGCAAAAACGCGTTTCACCGTGTCTTTGATGTCGTACGGATGGACTGGACCGGCCGAGACCATCGGAACGTACACGGCGAGCAGTATCGCGGATACCAGAAATGCGGCGAATTGCTTCATTTTGGAGGCTGTCTGAGGTGTCCCGGTGATGGTTATATTTTGTTAATACGGACACTTCCTCGCAATAGTTGCGCGGCCAAAACCAGTAGAAATGGCCTAAAAAGCAGCAAGGCGGCCCAATTGATGGACCGCCTCGCTTATTAAACCCGTTACGAACGTGCGAACCGAACGGCGCGCCTAGCTCTCCGCATCCGCTTCGGCGGTGACGGGGCTGTACGTCCGACGCAGCATTTCCGAACTGCTCGCAACCATCGCGGCCTCCATCTCAGCAAGCTCCTTCTTTGACCCAACAACTAGATCGCGGAATTCGCGCTGACCCGTACCTGCGGGGATGAGGTGCCCAACGATCACGTTCTCCTTCAGGCCGAACAATCCGTCCGACTTCGCCTGGATGGCAGCATTCGTGAGGACCTTGGTGGTCTCCTGGAACGACGCCGCCGAAACAAACGAATCCGTCGAGAGAGCTGCCTGGGTAATGCCCAGAAGAATCGGTTCGGCAACTGCCGGTTCGGTCTCTCTGACCTGAACCTGCTTCATGTCCTTCCGCTTCATTTCCGAGTTTACTTCCCGGAGTCTTCGGCGGTCGACAACGGAGCCCATCCTGAGGACCGATTCGCCCGGATCCGTCACGACAAACTTATCGTGCAGGTCGTCATTCATTTCCTCAAGCACAAACCGATCGATGTGATCGTCCTCCAAAAGATTCGTGTCGCCCGCATCAACGACACGGACCTTCTGCATCATCTGGCGAACGATTGTTTCAATGTGCTTGTCATTGATCGTCACGCCCTGGAGCCGATAGACCTCCTGAACTTCGTTCACGAGATACTCCTGTACGGCTTTTGGCCCGAGAATACTCAGGATATCCTGCGGTGATACCTGCCCGTCGGACAGCGGCTCGCCTGCACGGACGAAATCGTTCTCGTGGACAAGTCTGTGCTTCGTCAGCGAAACCAGATAGGTTCGAGTTTCCGATCCATCTCTCGATGTCACGACAACTTCCTGAGCACCGCGCTTGCGGCCACCGAACGTTACGATACCATCGATCTCCGAAACGACCGCCGGATCACTGGGCGTTCGAGCCTCAAACAGCTCCGTAACACGAGGCAGACCACCCGTAATGTCGCGCGTCTTGGCGGTCTGACGAGGAATCTTGATCAGGATTTGACCTGCCTGAACCGCCTCTCCTCGATCAACCTGAATACGCGCTCGTGTCGGAAGCGGATATTCTCGCGAGCTTCCGTCCTTTCCGCTGACGCGGATGGTCGGCGTGAGATTGCGTTCGCGACTGTCGACGACAACCTTCTCTTTGTGACCGGTCTGCTCATCCGCCTCCTCCCGGTACGTGGTGCCATCGATGATATCCTGAAAGTCGACTTTACCTGCGACCTCCGAAAGGATAACGCTGTTGTAGGGGTCCCAGCTCGCCAACACCTGACCCTTCTCGACCGAATCTCCGTCACCGATAAGCAGCTCAGCGCCATACGGAATCATGTACGAGATCAGGCGACGTCCCGAATCCTCCGGATCGACGACTATGACCTCACCCTGCCTTGACAGGACAACGTCCTTCGCACCTTCGCCGTTGTCGTAGGAGACAGTCCGCAGGTTGTCGAACACGGCCTTGCCCGAGAACTTCGTCTGAATCGTGCTTTCGGCCGAGATGCGACTTGCGGTACCACCAATGTGGAAGGTTCGAAGCGTCAACTGCGTGCCAGGCTCACCGATCGACTGCGCCGCAACTACACCAACCGATTCGCCTACTTCGACCAGCCTGTTGCGCCCGAGGTTTCGACCATAACACAGTGCACAAACGCCTCGGCGCGATTCGCAAGTCAACACCGAGCGGATTTCAACTTCTTCAATAGATGTCTCGGAGATCTGCCGCGCCTTCTCCTCATCGATCATTCCGTTTGCCTCAAGGATCAGGTCGTCCGTCAACGGATCCCGAACGTCATGAACCGAGACGCGACCGAGGATACGGTCCGCAAGCGGTTCGACGATATCTTCGTTGTCCTTGAGTGCCGAAATGCGAATTCCACGCAGCGTGCCGCAGTCGTGCTGCGTAACGGTGACGTCCTGCGCCACGTCAACGAGTCGGCGTGTCAGGTACCCGGCATCTGCCGTCTTAAGGGCCGTATCCGCAAGACCCTTACGAGCACCGTGCGTCGAGATGAAATACTCCAGGACCGACAGTCCTTCCTTGAAGTTCGAGATAATCGGGTTTTCGATAATCTCGCCCGCCGAACCGACAAGGCTCTTCTGCGGCTTGGCCATGAGTCCGCGCATGCCGCCAAGCTGACGGATCTGTTCCTTCGAACCACGAGCACCCGAGTCCGCCATCATGTAGATGGCGTTGAAGCCGCTGCGATCATTCTTCAGCGCATCGAAGAGCACCTCGGACACCTTGTTGTTGGTCCGGGTCCAGATATCGATGACCTGATTGTACCGCTCGTTCTCGGTGATAAAGCCCATTTCGTAACTGCCGCGCGCCTTCTCGACTTCGGTGTTCGCGGTAGCAATGAGTTGCTCCTTCGAGTCAGGGACGACGATGTCGGACAGCGAGAATGTCAGACCAGCCGTGGTTGCACTCTCGAATCCGAGTTTCTTGATGTCGTCAAGGAACTTGGCTGTCGACGGGAAGCCCGTGACCTGCAGCACACGACCGATAATCGACCGCAGATTCTTCTTGGTCAGAACCTCATTGATGAACTCAACCTTGTTCGGAACAACCTCGTTGAAGAGCACCCGGCCAATGGTCGTCTCCACCGTCTGGCCATTTCCAACGCGGACGTGAATATGGGCATGCAGATCGACTACTCGCTGGTCAAACGCCTGGCGCGCCTCAGCCATGCTGGAGAAGCGCATTCCCGCTCCCTTTGCACCTGGCCGTGACTTCGTCATGTAGTAGAGCCCCAGAACCATGTCCTGAGTCGGAACTGCGATCGGACCACCGTGGGCTGGGCTCAGGATGTTGTGGCTGGCCAGCATCAACACCATAGCCTCCAGGCACGCGTCATGGCTCAACGGCACGTGCACCGCCATCTGGTCACCGTCGAAGTCAGCGTTGAACGCCGTACATACAAGCGGATGAAGCCGGATTGCTTTGCCTTCAATCAGGACAGGCTGGAACGCCTGGATTCCCAAACGATGCAGGGTTGGAGCTCGGTTGAGCAATACTGGACGACCGGAGATGACCTTCTCCAGAATATCCCAAACGTCGGCGGTACGCCGATCCACAACCTTCTTTGCACTCTTGACGGTCTTGACAATGCCGCGCTCGATCAGCTTTCGAATGATGAACGGCTTAAAGAGCTCTACCGCCATCTCCTTCGGAAGACCACACTGATGGAGCTGTAGCTCGGGACCGACCACGATGACCGAACGGCCGGAATAGTCGACTCGTTTTCCAAGCAGGTTCTGCCGGAACCGTCCCTGCTTCCCCTTCAACATGTCCGAGAGCGACTTAAGTGCGCGGTTCGAATCCGATCGTACCGCATTCGCCTTACGACTGTTGTCGAAAAGTGAATCGACGGCTTCCTGGAGCATTCGCTTTTCGTTGCGAAGAATCACTTCAGGTGCCTTGATGTCGATAAGTCGCTTGAGCCGATTGTTACGGATGATGACTCGTCGATACAGATCGTTCAGGTCGGACGTTGCAAACCGGCCGCCTTCCAGTGGTACGAGCGGACGGAGCTCTGGCGGGATTACCGGGATCACGCGCATCACCATCCACTCAGGACGATTCTCCATGCGACGGTTTGCTTCGCGAAACGCCTCGGTAACCGTAAGTCGCTTCAGCGCTTCCGCCTTCCGCTGTTGACTCGTCTCGGTCTTGACCTGAAAGCGCAGCTCCATCGACTGGGTGTCCAGATCGGCTCGCTTCAGCATCTCTTCAACCGCCTCGCCACCGATCTTCGCAATGAACTTGTCTGGATCGTCGTCGTCCAGTCGGTTGTTGTCTTCGCGAATCTGGTAGAGGATGTTGAAGTACTCCTCTTCGCCGAGAAGCTGTTTCTCCTCCACGCCCAGGCTTGCCGCGCAACCTGGCTGAAGGACGATGTAGTTCTCGTAATAGATGACCTTCTCAAGGTCTTTTGACTTCACGCCAACAAGGTGCCCGATCTTATTCGGCAGCGTCTTGAAGTACCAGATATGCACAACCGGAACACTGAGCGAGATGTGCCCGGCGCGCTCACGCCGGACAGACTTCTGTGTTACCTCAACGCCGCAGCGGTCACAGATGATACCCTTGTAGCGGATCCGCTTATACTTGCCACAGTGACACTCCCAATCCTTCACGGGGCCGAAGATCTTCTCACAGAAAAGACCATCCTTTTCCGGCTTGAACGACCGGTAGTTGATGGTTTCCGGCTTGAGGACCTCACCATAAGACCGCTCCAGAATTGACTCTGGCGAGGCAAGGCTGACGGTGATGTTTGAGAAGTTCT
>JAGQWL010000415.1 GCA_020437385.1 Bacteroidota bacterium | reverse complement strand
GCGCCCTTGTCTCATTTTGAGACTGCGGCCGAT
This sequence comes from Bacteroidota bacterium, assembly GCA_020437385.1. Classification (GTDB taxonomy): domain Bacteria; phylum Bacteroidota; class Rhodothermia; order Rhodothermales; family JABDKH01; genus JAGQWL01. Next base: position 9,268 of record JAGQWL010000415.1, on the reverse strand, counting down.
GCTTCCCATGGACGTCGAGCCTCCCTCGCTTCCCACAGGCCAATACGAGCCCTTTTGGCCCGATTTCACTGGTGCTGCGCAGGAGGAGTCCGCCGCGTTCACGTTGATCCGGCGTCGGTGCGCGAATCAAAATGATTTTTCCGTTCCACTGGAATAGAGTTTGTCGAACTGGAGCAGTCAGGTTGGCTCACGTCGACCTTCGCGACAGATCCACAAACGGGGACGGATTACATGCCACAGACTCTCGGGGCCTTTCTGGCGATGATGGTCGTAATGCTGTTTACGATCAACTTCCAGCGAGCCTCTATTCAGACTCAGCGAAAGATGCTGAGCAGCGAAGTCGACGTGATGGCGAACGCCGTAGCATCAGAAGCGATGCAGTACGTCGCAGCCAAGTCGTTCGACGCGGTGATTGCCAGCGGCACGATGAATCCTTCGAATGCAAACGTCTCGATGTTGACCGAGCTGTCTGCATTCGGCGGAGGAATCGCTTACGCCGACGCACTCGACATCGACGACTTCGACGGGGTATCGCACACGGTGACCTACGAGACGGGTTGGGGCAGTGACCTGACTTTTGTTCTCGATTTCGACGTTCACTACGTCGATGAAGCGTCCGGACTCGCATCGCCGACTCCGACGTGGACCAAGGAAGTCACGATAGAAGTGAGCGGTCAGGATATCATGATCTCTCCGATCAGGCTCAAACGACAATTCTCTCCGCTCTGGTACTAGGCCACACGCACTTCGGCCTTCAACCAGACGCACAAGTCAGGTAGCAAGACATGCCACTAATTTTTGACAAGCTTACAGCCGCGATCGTCGGATCGGTCGTCTTTCTGTTGCTCTTCGGGCTGCAGTTACGCGTGCAGGGCGGGCGAATCGAAGACTCCCTCGTCTACACGGCCAAGAAGCAAACGCTCTCTTTCGCAGATATGCTGGAGCGCGACTTTGCGAACATTGGCTACCTCTCGGTACCCGGTGATGACGTGATCATCGACCTGCAGTCGTCTTCGTATGACAGCACGGTCGTGACCGATCAATTCGAATTCTGGGGTCTTGGCGAGTCCGGTTCGCGGGCGAAGATCCGCTACACAACAGTCTCGACCGACAGCGCGTGGGTTCAGGACCGATGGGTTCAGTCGTTCCAGGTTGAACGGTACGAAGATGCGGGATTCGGTTGGGAAATGACCGGTGCGAGCTCCGCGATGATCACGGAGTTTCGCATTCAGCTCCTGGATCTGAACAATAACATCGCAGTGCCGGCAAACGCGCGACAAGTCCGCGTGCGCATATCAAATGCGGTGGCAGTCAACCCAATGACGGTCATGGCGGATCACCGCTCCATTCTGGCCGGCAGGGAACTCAAGTGGGGAATCACGCTCGCTCCGAAGGGACTGAGCATGCAGGGCTATCAGGGATAAACAACGGCAATCCACGAAACCAACTCAAAAACATGGGACGTGCAATTTTAGTCCTTGCAGCTGCAATTTTGCTTGGCCTTGTTACGATTTCGTACGGCGGGCAGCAGACTCGAATGGCGACAGACGAAACGAGCGCTGACTACGAATACAAGGTCGTCGCGCGAGACATCGCACACTCGGGTCTTGACAAGGCGCTTTCAGATACGCGCACGAAGCTGATGGCCGGCCAGAAGTCCTGGTCCGGCGTCGAGGTTGCCGGCGGCAGCTATGACGCGACGGTTACGGACAACATGTACGGGGACATGACCATCGAGGTCGAGGCGCGAACGAACGATGTCGTTCATTCCGTCCAATCGAACGTCATCTTTGAATCCCCATTTCCGGCAGCGGTTGTGCTCTCGGGCGATGACATCCAGTCAATGGGTGTTGGAAACGGATTTCGGATCTCCGGCATGGATATGCGGTCGCCATCGCGTGGCGCCGGCAATGGCTTCCTGCGTCCGGTTTATGGAATCATGGCGAACTCGGCGACGAATGCCTCATCGGCCATGTCAAACATGCCGGCAGGCAGTATTGTTGGACAGGGTGGCGATGCGTCGATTACGTCGGGCGTCGATATAACGGCGTACGAGTCTCTCTATCTCGAGGCACTGTCGTCCGCGTCGCTCGTATCGCCTTTGCCGCCGTACTCGGGGACTTATGGAACCGTCGATAACCCAACGGTCGTCCGCGTCACCGGCGATTTTTCACCCACAGGAAACTTCTCCGGTGCCGGTCTTCTCATCATCGAAGACGGCGACGTAAACATCTCCGGCTCCTTTGATTGGGAGGGTCTCGTCCTCATCCGGCGCGTCGCCGTTCCGAACGTGTCCATCCAGCTTGGAGGAAACGCCACGATTCACGGCGGGCTCATCGCGATGGAATCGACGGGGGCGTCCTCGTCAACGGAGTGTGTGGACGTACCGTTCAGCATCGACGGTATTCAGACCGTTCCGCAGGTTCCATTCGCTGTACGATTCGACGTACTCGGGGCGGCCATCAGCGCCGGTGGTGCCTATGACATGCCGGTGACGTCGATGGTTCACCTCGGAACCAGCGACGAGCAGCCCTGGGGAAGCTATGCGAACCCGATTGCCGCCAACCTCAATACGGGGACGCGGTTCGAATACGAGCCCGATCAGCTGTTCGAGGCTGGTACCGGGATCACCGTGTCCGCTCGATCGTGGTCAAAGCTTCCAAGCCAGAACGGCGACCAGGTGAGCGAATGGCAGATTTCGATGGAGCAGAATTCGGCCGCGGGTGGTTCGCAGCTTACGGTGCTTCGGAATGGCGATAACGTTCCGGATCTGAGCGGATACCTGGACCAGGCCTCTGCGGCATCGTTCGTCGCGGAATACATCGGCGATGACGGAACGATGCATCTCGCCGACAACCAGACGATCTATCTGTTCGAACTCGGCACGACGAACTCCCACTCGGCCGCCTGGGACATGCAGGACCTCGTCGTTCTCGTGACGCTGGCGCGTGCCGATGCCGGTTGCGAAGTTGTTGCGTCAACCGCCGGATCGATCTCATTTGAAATGGGCGGTTCCGCGGCGGTCCAATTCTCTGGTGAGGCGATTGCGAAGCTCGGGCAGGTCCTGCCTTCCGTGCGCGCCTCCAGCAAGGTTGTCGTGGCCGCCCAGAAGGAAATGACGGCCAATTAGGGTAGATCCACTCCGTTGAGAGAGGGGAAGGCGACCAGTCGTCTTCCCCTTTTTCATTTCGGTGGGGGCGGGCGTAGGGATCGGTTGCGGTGTCGCGAGCCTGCGGCGTGTCGGGAGCGGCTAAAAGATGTCCGTTCGGGGTCGATACTCTCTTTTTCGATTCCCAACCGTTGATTTCCGCAGGAGATGGGCAAAACGCTCCCGATACTTGTTGTTATAGGTGCGGTCGCCTGCGGATACTACATCCTCGTGCAGGATGCGATTTTCGAGGCGAGTGGACGCGTTGAGCTGTCGCCGTCGCAGACGGTCGCCCGGCGGGCCGCCGGTGCCGGATACGTGCGCGGCGCCGAGTTGCTCTATGAGTCCTTCACCGACACGAGTTTCGCGGGCCGGTACGCAGATGACAGTTTTCGGGTCAACATCGACGTTGTCGGGACCCGCGCTGTTGTCAGTTCGCTCGGCCTCACTCGAACGGACTCGGGATTTGTTGACCACATCGTGCGGGCGGAATTTTCGCGGAATGTCGACTCGCCGGGTGCCCTCCCAGGCTTTCTGAAGGCCGCCATCTACGCGGGAAACCGAATTAGCGGGCATCAGGCGGCAATTGAGCCTTCCGCTGTCACGGCCCCCTGCATCCTCGCCTCCGTCCATCCGAAGGGAAACCTGGCTTCTGTGAACCAGTGTTCTGAAGACGTCGTCGACCACCCCACGCTCTACGCTCCTGACGTTCGTTTGGCCCCCCACAGCCGCGTTGATGGGGATATGGTGATACCATCCCGCATTGGCGATGGTGCGTCTGCCCGCAGTCCATTCATCTGGCACGTTGCCGGAGATCTGATTGTCAACGATCCGGTCGTGGTGCACGGGTACGTGCTTTTTCTGGTCGACGGGTCCATTCGGATCAATGCGAACATCCAGTCTGACGGTCCCTCGGACGCCCCCTTGGAGAGCTCGCTCGGCCTGTACGCAGGTCACGATGTTGTGATCGCAGATGGCGTGACGGTCGAGGCACAGATGTTTGCCGCGGGGGGCGCCACGGTTGGCGACGAGACGGTAATTGTCGGTACGATCGCGGCCGCGAATGATGTGACGCTGGGACGAACAATGATTCAATTCAGGCCGGCATCACGGGCGCTGATCCCGAATTGGGTCAATCCGGCGGAAACAATCACAATGTTGGCTTACGACGAGCAGTAGAGACCCGGCCAGGACGGCTTGTTTGAGCCATTCTGGCGGGATTTGTCCGGGTGGTCAAACCTTAAGGCGATAACTGTTCGGTCGATACGATGTAGGGATTCAACCGCCAGGTTGATCCCGGAGCAACGACTCCTCCCACCAGTGACCAGAGGGTCAACCGTAGATGTCGTCTTCTCTTAAGGAAATATTGGCCAGACAGGCCGCGAACAACAGGGCGCGGCAAGGTGGTGATCGCCCGGCACCAACTGTCCCGGGAGCTCCTCCGGCCATGCCACAACCTGGTCAGTCGGACGACCGACAGCCGCGAGCCAAGGCGTCGCCGCTGTTGATTCCGCCGCTGCCCGAGGTCTGTCGCAACATCGTCGACGCGATTCCCTATTCGATTCGCGGCGAGGACAGGATCCGCTACCTGGTTGAGCAGGTCCACAATCTTCCGGACAAGGCTCGAACATCGTTGCGCATGCACGTCGAGCACTTTCTGCGGCGGATGATCACGATGGGGGCGTCGGACATCGACTTTGGCGGTCACGCCTCGAATCGACGCATCTGGTTTCGCGTCAACGGGGACAAGAAGCCCGATGAAGGAATGGGCAGCTACTCGGTTGATGACACGACGGTGCTCATCCTGAATCTGCTGACCGAGAATCAGGTCCGGAATCTGATCGACGATCGATCGATCGACATTTCGTACCACCTGCCGGAGCAGGGGCAACGAGATCGACGGTTCCGATCAACGGTGTACTTCGACTACGAGCAGATCGCACTCAACATGCGTGCGATTGCCGACGAGATTCGAGAGCTCAGGTCGCTTGGTTTCCATCCCGCGATCGAGCGAGGTTTGATGTTCCGACACGAAAGGGACGGCCTCACGCTCGTCACCGGTGTCACAGGCTCGGGTAAGAGTACCACGCTGGATGCGATCGTGGACGCGAACAACCGCGACTTCTCGGGTCACATCGTCATCATCGCCAAGCCGATCGAATTTCTCCACGAATCGAAGCGCTGCATCATCAGGCATCGAGAAGTGGGCGCGGATGTGTTGACCTTCAAGGACGGTATCATCCAGTCGCTTCGCCAGGACCCCGACATCGTTGTGATCGGGGAAATCCGCGACCCCACGACGATCTCATCGGCCATCGAAATTACAGACTCGGGTCACAAGGTTTTTTCAACGCTTCACACGTCGTCTGCGGTGGAAAGCATTGCGCGAATTATCGGTGAGTACCCGCCCTACGAGCAGGAACGAATCCGGAATCGCCTGGCAGACGTGCTTCGTTGTGTCGTTTCGCAGAAGCTGCTTCCCAAGATCGGCGGCGGCCGCGTGCTTGCCAAAGAGGTGCTCTGGGTCACGAGCTCTGTCCGAGCGGCGATCAAGAACGACAACGTGAGCGAAATCTACCAGATGATCTGGGAGGGAAGTGCCGAGGGTCAGGTGACACTTGAGCAGGATCTTGCCCGGCTTGTTCATGAAAACAAGATTTCGGTCGACACTGCAATTGACTTTGCAAACGTGAAACGGCGCCTACAGCAGCTGCTGAGGTAGTTCAATCAATTCAATTCACTCGCAACTATGAAAAAGAGCGCTGCAACAGAAAGTGTATTGGGGGTCCTGGTTTCAGGCCGGGCCATCCATGCCGCGCTGATTCACGATTCCGGGCGAGGGCCGGAAGTTGTCAGGTACTTCTCGCGCCAGTCGACGACAGGTATTGGAGCTGGAGTTACCGGGTCGCCAAATACCATTTCCGAGTTCGACGAACCCGGGATGGGCTCTGACTTCTCGATCAAGTTTGGTACGGGGAATCAGTCTTCAAGCGATCTTTTTCTTGCGTCCGAATTCAGTGGTACTGAGTCAGACGCATCAGACGGAATGGCAGCGGTAGGCCAACCCGCGATCGCGACGTCCTTCCATCTCGAACTCGAGGCGATCCTGAAGGAGTGCCGCGACATCGGCTATCCGGACCCGCTCGTTGCTTTCTCCGAGACCGCCGCACACGCGACGTGCACTGAATTGCGCGTCGGTGCGACGGGCAGCGCAGACGACGACGCGGACGAGAAGAAAGACAAGAAGGCCAAGAAGGCTCCGGCAAAAGGCAAGAAGAAAACGCCAAAGACCGGACCGCAGGCGCTTCTCGCACAGCTACGTGAGCAGCTGGGAACGCAGGTGCCAGAGGAATGTGTCGGATTTATTCCAATGACGCCGGCCGACAACGGGCAGCCTCGATTCCTCGCGATCGTGGCGCCGGAGTCGAATCCGGTCTCCGAAACACTGACGGCGCTTCGCTCGAAGCGAACGCGAATGCCGTCGGCGAGATTGCTCGACAACGAAGTGTCGATCTATCTCGGCATTGCCCGAGCGGCGTATTTCCTGGTGTCCTCTGATCTGACGAATGAGGCTGACCAAGAAAGCACCTTCGGAGCGACGCCGTTGCTGCCGGGCGATTCCCGCAAGACGCTCGTCGTGAGAGCCGGAACGGAGGACACGCTTGTTCTCTTCCTCGAAGACGATAAGCTCCTGCATTATGAGAGTCTGCGCTCGATCACAACTTACGATGCGCCGGAAACGATCTGCTCTCGCGTGCTTCTGCTCCAGGACGAGTACGGAATCGGTGACGTTCAGCACGTCCTGCTGCTCAGTGAGGATCGAGAGGACGCGATCGTCGAGAGTTTCCGGATGTTTTTCTCGGATACGAGAATCGAGTCCATCCGTGCCTACGTCCCACACATGGCTGACACGGAGGACACGAGCATCGTCGCCGCGGCGGATGTGCTCGCTACGGGCACCGCGCTCAGGCTCGTCAAGGATGACCTGTATCAGGGTGCGTTCGAGCCGATCAACCTCCTGCCGAAGAAGCTGCTGAAGCGAAAGCTGAAGCTGCCCGTGACGTGGCACATCTTTGCGATGTACGCGCTCATCTTCATTTCGGTGCTCTTCTGGATTTCGAGGTATTTCGTTATCGAGAACAAGGTCAGCGAGAAGAAGCAGCGGCTTGCCCAGTACCCGACCGAATACCTGAACGAGAATCCGCAGGTGTTGAAGGCGCGCGTCGACAGCCTGAACCGGGTGACCGAAGGTTACAAGCGGGCGCTGCTGGTGCTTGACTCGCTGCTCGTCGGCAGCGATGCATGGAGTCGCTCACTCGAACTGGCCTCAAACGAAGTCTCCTCGACTCGCGGCATCTGGATCGACAGCTGGAGACCGCAGGGAGACAGGCTTCTCCTCACCGGCAACGCGACATCGCGCGACCGGATCGTGGAGCTTGCCCGCAGAACCGAGGCAGACATCGAAACCGTGACGTTCTCCGAGATCCGCGAGTGGCCGGTGTACTCGTTCACCATGCGGATGCCGGTACCACGAACGCTGCCTGAGGCCGCCAGGTACCTGCGCGAGCAGGTCCAGCTTCTGAGTCAGCAGGAACAGGAACGAGCGGCCGGCACCTCCGGCGCCGTTGGCACAAACTAAACGAACCCAGGGCAGCAATTAGCCGAAAGATTCATGTCAACGCTTGGTTATAACATCGTCGTGCTCCTGCTTCTGTTTGCACTGGTCACCGGTGCAGGGGTATACCTCACGATCTTTGAGCAGCCGAAAGAGATCGAACGTCTCGAGCAGGCTGAGAAGCTCGCCCGCTTGAAGCAGGCCGAGGTTACCTCGCTTCTCGCAGAAGAGGCAACCTCGAGTGGCGTCGCCGAAGAAGCCATCAGGAAGTGGCGCGCGCGCTACAAGGTCATCCCGCAGGAATTGAACTCCGCGGATGTCATGAACTACCTCAACCAGCGAACGATCACGGGCTTCAAGAGCTTTGACGTCGTGATGGATGGGTCAAGAACTACTCCCGACTTCTCGTACTTCACGATCAACGTACAGGGAAAGGGCTACTTCAGCAGTCTCTATCGATTCATCTGGGAGGTCGAGAACAGCCGTGACTTCTACCGAATTCGCGACCTCAGTCTGGAGCACATTGACCTCATGGTCGAGGACGAAGAGACCGGCAACAACAAGCTTCAGGTCATGGTTTCCTTCTCGATGAAGGTGGACGCCTATTACGGTGGCAAGAACGGACTCTCTGCTCCAATCGGTTCGGATGACGCACTGGCGGAGGAATCGCTGCTGCCGACAAGCGCCGGCAACCTGGATCTGCCGCCGGTTCCGCGAGGCATTCTTCCCAAGGAACGCCCGGACGTGAACCCGTTCCGGCCACTCATCCTCGAAACGATTCCGCCCAACACCTACGGCCTGCTCGACGTCGAAGAGGCCGAGCTGATCTCGATCGTGGGAGGCAAAGCTGTCTTCTCATGGAAGGACGAGTTCATCACTGTTGGTCTGGGCGACCCAGTCTACCTCGGACAGATCACCCGAATCGACGTGACGGATGGAATTGTCGCGGCCAGATTGAACAAGGGGGGGATCGTGGACGAGGTCGAACACAAGCTTGAGACCGGCGAACGATTCCGCCAGGCAATCGGCCGAGCAAACCTGGCCCCTGCCACCACCAATTGATCCCACAAATAAGAGCGTGCTGAGCTGACGCCATGAAATCAAGAAACCCATACTTCCGAATCCCCGTTTCGCTGTTTGGCCTGCTCCTGCTCCTCGGTGGGATTGCAGTGCAGCCGGCTTCGGCGCAACAGCAGCCGCCCCAACGGCAGATCCGCACTTATATTCCGCCGGATCAGCTCGTTACCTTTTCACCGACGACACCGTTCAACCGGTTCATCGAGTACCTGTCTCCGATCTTTCTGCGCGTTACAGGAAAGCAGATTGTTGATCCGGAGTCTCGTACGCAGCCGATCGGTGTGTCGTTGGCTACGATGCACTTCTTCGACGCGTTCGAGCTGGTGCTTCAGTACAACAACCTGACGTATCAGGAGACGGATCAGTTCTTTATCATCGCTCCGGCCGGCGTGCAGGGAGACATTATGGCCGCCGGTGGCGAACCGGCG
>JAGQWL010000414.1 GCA_020437385.1 Bacteroidota bacterium | reverse complement strand
CAATCAACGGCTGGCTGTTCGACAACTGGGTCTCGAAGCAGAACTATACGTATATCCGGGTCGATCCTGGCACGTATCCGGCTCCTCTCGAGGCCAGACTCAACCAGGTCCTCGACGCAAGACTGTCCGCGCTGTCAGTCGATCAGGAATACCGTTAGAGCATTTCCGCCGAACCGCTGACACGAATCTATCTCGATTCGCGGCGAGCATCCCAGATCGGCACCGTCGGCAGTGCGCGGCTGCTCTACCTTCTCGGCGCGATCGGCCTTATCATCCTCGCGCTCGCGTGTATCAACTTTGTTAATCTCACGACTGCAAGGGCAACCGAGCGTGCCCGTGAGGTGGGCGTTCGCAAAGTCGTCGGTGCGCATCAGTCACAGCTCACCGGACAGTTTCTGCTCGAGTCGCTGCTGCTGAGTGTCGTTTCAATCGTTCTCGCCCTCGGCATCGTCAAACTTGCACTCCCCTCCTTCGAGACCTTCATTGGCGCAGACCTGAGTCTGAGGCAGCAGGATCGGGTGTGGTTTGGTTCGGTCGTAGCGCTCATCGCATTGTCCGTCGGGCTCCTCGCGGGGAGTTACCCCGCCTTCATCCTGTCTCGATTCAACGCCGCACGCGTCCTGAAGGGTTTTCGCGTCGGACTCCAGGGTGGCACCCTTCGGCGTGTGCTTGTTGTCAGCCAGTTTTCCATCGCCGTCGCACTCATCGGCGCCACTGCCATCGTCTTTCGTCAGCTTGAATTTATGCGTTCGACGGATCCAGGCTACGCCGTCAACCAGCTTGTTGCGATCGATGATATCCGCAACTCGGAAGGGGTCACCAGTCAGTTTCAATCCTTTATGGGCACCGTCAGCGCGCAGACGGGAGTAGCAGATGTGGCACTCTCCGCGTACACCCCGGCGGACAACACGCCGGCGGGCGGATGGAACCTGTCTGTCGAAACGGCGGATGGAGCAACCATGCGGACGTCGTTTGAGCACTTGCCGATCGACTCCCATTTCTTGTCGACCTATCAGATCGACGTAATCGCAGGCCGCGGGCTGTCCGACGAGAATCCCGCTGATCTCAAATCATCCGCCCTCATCAACGAGACTGCCGCGCGATTTCTCGGCTACGACAACCCGTCGGATGCGATCGGCAAACGAATCACCGATACCTGGCCGCGCGATGCCGAGATCGTCGGCGTCGTGGCGGACTTCAACTTCCGCTCGCTGCAGCAGCCGATCGAGCCGCTCGTCATGCGCGTGATTCCGGACCAGTTCGGCGTCATGACCGTCCGCATTAACAATGCGGATGTTGGCGGGGTGCTTGACCGGCTCCGTGCGACATGGCGCGAGTTCGAGCCGACGCGTCCCTTCCAGTATCGTTTCCTCGACGACGCATTTGCTGCGCAGTACCAGTCCGAGGAGCGCTTCGGTCAGATCTTTGGTCTGTTCGCCGCTCTGGCAATTCTGATTGCCTGTCTCGGACTCTTCGGACTGGCGGCCTACACGGCGGTCCAGCGGACGAAGGAGATCGGGATTCGAAAGGTCGTTGGCGCCACCGTTCCGCAGATTGTGGTGCTGCTATCAACCGACTTTGCCAAACTTGTGCTGATCGGATTCGCCATCGGCGTACCCATCGCCTGGCTGAGCATGCAAAGCTGGCTGAACGGTTTTGCTTACCGGATGACGCCGAGCATCGTGCTGTTCGGCGCGATCGGGCTCGCCGTGCTGGTCACTGCTCTGCTCACGGTCGCACTACAGGCACTCCGAACGGCCTCCGCCGATCCTGTCACGACGCTGCGCTACGAATAGAGGGCCAGGCGAACTCCTGCGAGCCTGCCGACTCTGCCTCACCCCTTCGCAGGTGTGACCGCCATCTTGCCGGATGCCTCTTCGATGAAAGTGACCACGTTTTCGCGGAGCTTCATCAGGTCCTCTTCGCGAACGTACATCATGTGTCCCGCCTCGTAGTAGTTCTGCTTGATATTCTTTCGCAGCTCGGCGGGTAGGTTCATGTGATCGAACGTCCATTCGGTCGCGAAGAACGGCGTCGCGAGATCGTAGTATCCGTTCTCGACCTGCACCTTCAGGTTTGGATTGCGGATCATCGCCTGCGCGAGATCGGGCGCCACGTTGGTCGCTGCCACCCAGCCGCCGTTGCCGCGCTGCCAGTTCCAACCCGAGGTACCGCCGCCGGTCCGGTAGAGATCTGTCGTTTCGAAGTTCAGTTCGTCGCGAAGGTATTGATTGATTGCGGATGTGTACGCGCCGCCGATTGCGGTTGACTGCGGGTCGTACGGCGCGCTTTCACGGAGGAGCTGATTCGTGAGCCCCTCGTAGCGCGCATCGAGCCGCGAAGTGACGCGGCCTTCCATGCGCTGCAGCTCCGCGCGGAATTGCCCCGCCTCGACGCGCAGGTTGGCGCGGGTAAGGTATTCCTCGCTCAGGCCCGTGTATTTGGAAAGCTTCGCTCGCACAGCGGCGATATCGGCTTCTGATGCCGCGGCGCCCTGCATCAGCACATGTGCATAATCGCCGATCGCAAAGGAGCGGACCTCGTCGAGCCACGCGTCCAGGTCCTGCGGCCAATCAATCACGCCGTGATAGGCGGCCGTGATCGCATACGTCGGAAGGAAGGTTATGTATGAGGTGTCGTGACCATCCGCAAACAGCAGCGTCTCGAAGTCGAGGACTGACGAGATCAACACCACGCCGTTGAAGTCCATCCCTGCCCGGCTCTGCAGCCGATTCACCAGCACAGCGGAACGCGTCGTCCCGTAACTCTCGCCGATCAGAAACTTCGGCGAGTTCCATCGCTTGTTGCGCGTAATGTATTGCGAGATGAACTGCGTGAGCGAAGCCGCGTCTTCATCAATGCCCCAGTAGTCCTTGCCCTTGCCGTCACCGACCACCTTGCTGAACCCCGTTCCTATCGGATCGATGAACACCATGTCCGTCGCGTCGATCAAACTTCCGGGATTCGGCTGCAGGTTGTACGGTGGGGGCGGCGTGCTGCCGTCCGGATTGACGACGATCCGCTTCGGACCGAATGCGCCCATGTGGAGCCACATCGATGCCGAGCCAGGGCCGCCGTTGTAGATAAACGCGACCGGCCGATTTGCCGCCGCAAGATCGGGCCGCGTATAGGCGGTGTAGTACAGGCTCCCGGTCGTCTTGTCCTTATCGTCCTTCAGATGCATCGTCGCTGCGGTGGCCGTGTACTTGATGGCTCTGCCGTTCAGCGTGATCGTGTGTTCGGTCACGACGCTCTTCTCAGGCCCGATCGGAATCCAGTCTTCGTTCTTTTTGGTATCGCCTTCGGTTGATTGGGCGAATGCGGCGTGCGAAACGATCGCGACAGAGGCGATCAGCATGAGGAGTGCGAGGTTTCGGATTCGATACATGACGGGATCGCACGATCAACGATCGCGCAGAAACGAAGAACATGGGAGGATCAGAAGATAGGCTGGCCGAGTGTCAGCCATGTGCATCAGGCAATAAGGAACGAAAGGAAACGGTCCGATGCCACCTCGGACATTGGACCGTTGGTCGTGCTCGCGGCAGCGGATTGCTGGAGCGAGCGAGAGGCTGGCTGTTCCCTTCTCATCGCGGTTGTTGATCCAGAAGATAGTCCGCAAGACCGGACAGGTCGTCGGTGTTGAGAAGCGTTGCGCCGGCGGAAAGCAGCGTGTCCCAGACTGCGGTCCGCACAGGACCCGGGCTGTCGGGTGTCGCCCAGAAACGAAGTTCTCTT
>JAGQWL010000056.1 GCA_020437385.1 Bacteroidota bacterium | reverse complement strand
GAAGGAATGAAGGACTGAAGGAATGAAGGAATGAAGGAATGAAGGAATCGTGGAATGAATCTCGGAATCTAAGAATCTTGGAGTCTAGGATGGCGGCGGCACGAGTCAGGTAGGTTGCAGCGAAACGGCGCCCTGACAACTGACAACTGACAACTAACAACTGACAACTGACCTCTCACCTATGACGTCGCAGTTGTCAGTTGTCAGGATTGCCATGAGCGCTCGTTCATTCCGTCATTCCATCATTCGATCATTCATTCCCCTATTCCCCCATTCCCCCATTCTCCCATTCATTCTTTCATTCCCCATTCATTCACTAATTCTTTCCACCAATCGCCCGCGCCATCGACTCCAACGTAACGGCGGGATCCTTCGTCCGTCCGGCGTGCACCTCGGTTGGCTGGAGCACGGCAGATCGAGGCGCGGTTAGCCAGTGAAACCGATCTGACGGCGGAAGCAACGCAATGGGACCCGCCCCCGGCGCGCCCTCGGCGATCGCCTCCATCGCGTTCAGCTCGTGTTCGAGCAGGTCGACATCCAACGACGGCCAGCGGCTCGCGAGACGGCCGCGATCCAGCAGGCAGCGAATACCGATGAAACCGTGCGTGCGCGAGTGAAGCACGATGCCAACCACCTCGCTGTCACTCAAATGCACATGCGGTACCACCCGCAAGTAAGCATAGTCGAAATCGACCCAGTCCGCTTTATGGTCACCCGAATGGTTCATCGGCGATAGCCGACCCTCGACGGCACCTCGTTCGCCAGATTCGTGCGTGCGCGCTCGGCCTCATCCGCAAATCTTCGTTCGCCGCCAAGCCGCCCGACAAAGTAAGCGACATACGCGTCTCGGTTCTCCTCGGCGGAAGTAAACGACGGCGTGGTGCCTTCCGGTGCATGCATCAGCAGGTCGTCCGGAACCGCAGCAACGATCGCGCGAATCGACGCCTCGTCCAGCAGGCCTGCGAGCCGTTCATCCGCCTCCATCACGCTGCCCGAATGCGGGAGCAGCACATGTTGCTTGATCATCGGAAACGGGCTTGCAATTCGCGATTCGTCGACGCTGGCCCAGTCGTGGTGAAAGTACAGCGCGGCGCCGTGGTCGATCAGCCACAGCTTCCGGTCGTGCACCATCATGTTGGGATTGCGTACTGTCCGATCAATATTGGTGCTCAACGCATCGAGCCACACGATGTCTGCCGCGAGCTCGGGCGTAATGAACTCGGTACCCGAAACCGGATTGAAGTTGAAGGCGCCGTCGAGGTACGCAAGTCCCGCATTCACTCCGACGCTGGCCTTCAGGATATCCTGAATCTCGGGGTCTCGTTCCGTGCGTCCGAAGCTGTCGTCAAGCAGGATCAGGGCCGGCTCGGGAACAGGAAGCCCGACGCGGCGAGCAGCCAATCCAACGATTAGTTCCGCGATAAGCGCTTTCGCACCCTGACCGGCACCCCGAAATTTAACGACGAACATTTCGTTGCTGTCGCCATCCGTTACGTCGACGACGGCGGGCAACGAGCCGCCTTCGCGAAGCGGGACGGCGTATCGTGTGGCTGTAAGAGTTCGAAGCATGATATCAGAAGTGTTGGCCGTGAACGCGCCCTCCTTCGTTTTGCTCCGCCGGCCGCCCAGCGATGAAACGGCCGATATCGTGTTGAAAGCGCGCCGTGTCCCCGTTTTTAGCGGTTCTCGCATAATTATCTTGAAACTGCCGATACCGTCGTTACGGTTCGAACGCTCCGTCCCGCAACACTGGACCGTTCTTCTCAATCCGGCAGCAAACCCCAACGAGGTGCACCCTTATGAATGGAACGAGACGTATCGCTCTGTCACTGGCGCTGGTGGCAATTCTTGCAACATCCGCGCGACCGGCGACCGGTCAGGACGCCGGCCTCCAGCTTTCTGCGTCGGGCGGTACCACGAACTACCAGGTTCTCGGACTCGACGCCGGCATCAGCTACTCGTTTTACACGAACCAGCAGGGAGTCATTCTTGGCAGGTTCGGTTTAGGTCTCGCTGCAGCGCTCCTCGACAAGGCCAAGGGCGGTGACCCGCCGTGCCCGCCAAATGCGGATCCGCCGTGTCCGGATGGCAACGACTGGATCACCTCATTGGTCGGTACACTGAACATCGCAGACCTGGGTCCGGTATCGCTGGTTGGTCACGTTGGTGGCGGACTCGCATTCGGATCGGCCGCAGAGAGAGAGGGTCAGGTGGGGACCGGAAAGGAAGCGCGGACGGCCCCGGCCCTGCGATACGGTGTTGGCCTTGAGCTTCCGGTCAACGAATCGTTTGGAATTACCGGCACCTATTCGCGATTCAGCATCTTCACCGGAGAGCGCAACTTCACTGGTCCCAACGGTACGTTTACCGCGGATGTCGGAACCGAAACAAAGTCGTTGCTTGCGG
>JAGQWL010000413.1 GCA_020437385.1 Bacteroidota bacterium | reverse complement strand
TAATCTCAAAACCGTCGTTGCGGGCGATGGTCGGCGGGCTTATTCCGACGAGGTGACGCGGATGAGTTCCTCGACGCTGGTCTCACCCATCTTGACGATTTCTCTTGCGGAGTCGAGCAGCGTCAGCATGCCTTCCTTGCGCGCCATCTCGCGGATGGCGTCTTCGTCGATGGCATCGCCGGACTCGACCACGAGGTGCCGAATGTCCCTCGAGAAATACAGAGTCTCGCACATTGCGCGCCGGCCTTTGTATCCAGCGCCCTTACAGGTTCGGCAAGAACGGTTGTGACTTGCCTTGTAAATCGTGTGCGTCTCGATCTGCTCGTCGGTGAAACCAACGCTCTTCATGAGAACCTTGTCCGGGTCGTCGTCCACCACCTTGCATTCAGGGCACAACGTCCGGATCAGGCGCTGTGCAACGACGAGGTTGATCGCGTAAGCGATGAGGAACGGTTCAATCCCCATCTTGTACAGACGACTCACCGCGCTTGGCGCGTCGTTCGTGTGAAGCGTGGAGAAGGTAAGGTGACCGGTGTTGGCCAGCTTGATTGCGAGTTCGGCCGTTTCCTTGTCACGCATTTCCCCCACCATCACGACGTCTGGGTCGTGACGAAGGATGGAACGGAGTGCCTGCTCAAGATTCAGTTTGTGGCTGAGCTTGATCTGGCGAACACCCTTGATGATGTATTCGACAGGATCTTCAACCGTCAGTACGTTCACGGCCGGGGTGACCACCTGGTGCAGGGCGGCGACGAGCGTCGTACTCTTACCCGAGCCGGTAGGACCTGTTAGAATGACCATTCCGTGAGGCTGCCGGATTGCGCGGTCGAATCGTTCGAGCGCGACGTCGAGCATGCCCAGCTTGCGGAGATCGGTCAACACTTTGCGGTCGTCCAGAACACGAATAACGATGCTCTCGGCGCGGATCTCCTGACTCGCCGTCGCGATTGGAAGAACGGACACACGAAATCGGATGAGTGCCTCGTCGATCCGGCGCTGGATAAAACCGTCCTGCGCAGCGTCTCGCTCGAAGCGGTCGATGTTGACCGAATTGTCCTTTACAACCGCGAGGAACGCTTCGGGGTGCACCTTGTCCTCGACGTGCCAGCGCTGCAGCCGACCGTCCGTACGAAAGTGAATTTCAACCTTCCGTTGCGGGTTCGGAAAGATGTGAATGTCGGACGCGCCCGAGCGAGTTGCTTCGACCAGCGTTGCCTCAAAAAGGTTGATCAGGGTCGAGCGGCTGATTTCAGCCTCAAGCGCCTCCTCATCGATCAGCTCTCCCTTCTCCGCTTCGAAGGCAGTCCCGAGATCCATTGCGAGCGGATCATCGGTCATCCTGTCGAGGTACTCGTTGCGTCTCGGGAAGATGTCGTTCGTGATCCGACGGATCTCGGATTCGGGCGCGTACTTCAGTTCAAAGCGCCCCAGCTTCAACTGTTGGAGGACGCGATGAACATCCGGCCGGGCGGGGTCGTGCGTCGCGAACACAAGTTTCGCGCTGCCGGACGCCGTATCCATGTCATACTCCAGCGGGAGCAGTCCCATCGAAAGCAGCATCTCGCGCCGCTCTTCGGAGAACGTCTCCATCACCAATCGGGCGAAGTTCGGATCCGGATCGGAGATATCCGCCATCGGGAACGCATAAACCGATGCGGCTTCAGCATAGACCGCATCGCGATCCACGCCGGGTACCTGAGCCAGCAGTCTCCAAAGAGCTTCCTTGGGCTGGTCCTCGCGTTGGATTCGGACGGCCTCCGCAACCTGTTCGCGTGTAGCTGCCTGTTTGTGAAGCAGCATCACGACGACGCGATCTCGGGGCACCTCGGGGGCATCCGCGACACTCCGATCCGACTTTCGCTCCTGCTTTTGCGGGACGGCATCCCGTTTCGCGGTTGGCTCGACAACCGCCGGCTTTTCGTCGCGCGCCGGCATGCCGGTCGGTGCCGAATCTATCGCCGCTTCTACGGGTGAATCAGGTGAAGTGGCTTCGTCGTCTTCCTCGATAATCTGGATGGCGGCCGAAAGATCACCGAATACATCCTCCGTCACGAATGCGGGTTCATCCGCATCCATGGGAATCGCCTCACCAATGCTGGCCTCCTCGTATTCCGGCGCCCGGTCCGTTTTCTCGGTTGCCCCACTGACAAATTGCTCTGCATCGCTCTGCAGGTATTCGTTCAGATACGGAAGTGTCTCCGACTCCATCGGAGCGGCCTCGGAATCGATTGCATCCATCTGCTCTGCATCGGATGAACCTGTTTGCTCCGTATCACTAGATGCATCGATCCGGTAAGCCTCGTCGGCGTTGATCGAGGCCGGAGCATCATCACCTATAGCCGCCTCGTGGCTGGGCGACGCGGTCTCGGCGGGACTATCTGCGGAATCGCCGATTCCGTATTCCGAATACGGACGGAACGCGAACGTTTCAGCCGAATCCTCCGCCTGGTTCGTCTCCGACGTAGGCGGATCGTCAACTTCGGGGGCAGACGTGACCGAAGACGGCCCGGTTGTGCGGTCGTCTGTATTGGTCGGCTCGAAGTTCAGATTGCCGGTGCCCGCATCAGCTCCCTCATCCGCTCCGTCACCTGCTTCAATAGACGTCTCCCTGTCGCCAACTATCGACGACGACGCCTCAGACGCTCTAAATGGCAGCGCCTCGTGTGACGGTGGCCAGTGACCCGCAGCATCCAGTGCCTCACCTTCTCCGTGAAGCGTCTCAGTCTCCGGCTCCACCGTGGCACCAACGCGCCCGATGGAATCAACTGTCGTCTCGGATTCAGTGACGCTCGGCTCGACATCAGTTAAACTCGTCTTGCCTTCGGTGGCGTTCATCTGGACTTCAGTGACGCTCGGCTCGCCTTCGCTGGCGCTCGTCTGGACTTCAGTAAAGCTCGGCTCGCCTTCGGTGGGGCTTGTGCCGGAATCCGATCCCAGCTCCTCCACTTCGTCGAGGAGATGGCCGAAGGGACCGCTCGCCAGATACGAACCGCCCTCACCCGATTCGGCTGTACTCGTCGGCTCGTCGGCGGCGGCGGTTGCGTTGTCCCCACTATCCGCCGACTCAACTTCCGGAAGGTGCGGCGTCGTGTCGGCACGTGGAGCAGACGGGCGATCAACAGGCGTCAGTGTTGCCGCCGACTCTGCCTTGGCGCCAAGGTCCTGCACGGGTGTCGGGACTGCGTAGCCCAGACCGGCCACGCGCGCGTGTATGACCGACTCCGGCGCAAACGAAAATCGCGAACTCAATCCGAGTGACGCGGCAATCTGCTTTGCGGCCTGACTTGTCGGGTCATGCGTGGCGAAGGACAGCGTAAATTCGTCGACGGCCTCGTCTGCGAGTACCTCGACAGGCAGGAGTCCGGCTCGCAGAATCAGCTGTACGGTCTCGGCGCCAAAAAGGCTGAGAATCGATTCAACAAGGTCGTCGGGCGGCTCCCAGGCGTTGACTTCGCACGTTGGTATACCCGCAAGCTCCGCCGCCTCCGCGAAGACGAGATCGCGATTAACGCCTGGAACCCTTAGGAGCAGTCTCCACAGATCTTTTCCGGGAATTGCCTTCTCAGCTGCAATCCGGACGTCATCCTCGGTGACGATGTGTTTCTCGAGCAGCGCCTTGACGACGGGATCGGTCGGCGTACCAGCCGGCGCATCGACGGGAGCACCCGTCGATTCGTCGTTCGCATTGCCTCGACGGCGAAAGCCAAAGCGCCACTGGGTATTGAGATCACTCATTGATCCTGTCGACCGATATCATTTAGGAAGCTGCTGCAAGCGTACCGAACAGTCGTCGGGCCACTACATCTGTCCTCCCATGATGTCCTGGCTCGAAGGCTGGATCAGTGCGATTTCAGAGGAGATGATCGTGAGGAACATGATCGCAATCGTGATGACGATCGCAACAACGGTCTGAATCATCTCAATGGTTGAGCGCAGCTTCAGCGTGGTCTCGGCTTCGTAGTAGTCGGCCATCTGGAGAGCACTCGCACGCACGTTGCCTGTCTCTGCCCCACTTCTGAATCGCGCAAGCGCCATGGATGTAAACACACCGGATGCCTCCATGGAACGTACAAGCTCGGCGCCCTGCGCGACCATCATGGGAACGGTGACGGTCTTGACCCTGTGTTCGATGTACGAGTTACCACAAGCTTCGGCCGCAATTTTGATAACATTAATGTTATCGCCACTCCCGGAGTAAAGAACCGCAAAAACCCGGCAGAAAATTTCAATGTTGAGCTTGTGCAACAGGGAGCCGACCACGGGGATTCGTATCAGCCACTTGTGTAGAAAGAACGTGCCCCGTTTTGACTTGGCGAAGACCACGATTCCGATGATCACCAGGATTATCAAACTGAAGACCCAGACGTAGTTGTCATCCAGCCAATGCGAGAATGCCAGCGTCTTTGCTGTAATTGGAGGTAGCTTGACATTGAAGCCCTCAAACAATCCCGCCGTCTGCGGAAAGATGTACCAGACGTACCACACGAACGCCGCCATGAGCACGGCGATTGTGATCGCGGGCGTGACCATCGCGCTTTTGACGCTCTTCTTGAACTCGTTCTGTCGCTCGAGGAACCGCGCGGTGGCCTCGTAGATCTCGGACATGTTACCGGACCGCGACGCGATGCCGAGCATGTACGCTGTAAACTTGCCCAGCATGTGCTGGTGCTTCATGAAGGCCTGTTGCGCCTCCATCCCGCTCTTCAGGTCACCGTTGAGGTCCCGGATAACCTGCTTCAGACTTGTCGAAGAGACGTCATTTACGAGCAGGTTGAGTACTTCGTCGAACGGCAGCTTCTCCTTGAGCAGGTTTGCCGACAGACGAACGAACATGATCATGTCCTGGCGTGGCGGCTTCTTCTGGACGTCGAACAGCTTCTTGTTGACGGCCATGACTTCGAGGCCCATCTTCCCGAGGGCGCCCGAAATCTCCTCTGCGGAGAAGGCTTTCTGTTCACCCTTTACAATCTTGCCGTTAGGGTGTCGAACCTTGTAGGCGTAGAGGGAGCGTTGCTGGACGGCACCAGCACGAAAGCCGTGCTTGTCGGCAAGCGCGGCTACCTTGTTTTGTGCTGACTTTTTTGACGGGGCGAAAACCGTCCCCTGAACGGGCTGCCCATTCTGGCTTATCCCGCTGAAACGAAACTCTCTAACTGCCATGTGTGGTACCTGGTGGGAGGTAGCGCCGACGCTTTAGTCGAGCGCAATCGATCCATCATGTCGTACCGCCGTCGAGTCGATTGAGTAGCCAGTGACGAACGTTCGTACACCGATTTCCGGATAGCTTGTACTGACAGCGGTTATCTCAAGGGTATTATCGGTCGCTACGGTGATTCTAAAACGTCCGCCGTGAGTTTCTTCGCCAAGAAAGAGCGTCTGCATGCCGTCCAGTTCCAATCCCGAGTATTTGGCGTTTCCGCCGTTGTAGGGATCGCGCTTCGTCTTCCAGAAGACGGCTTCCGAAGCGATTGTGAGATTGCGGTCAATGAGGTTGTCGACCGCACTCTGGCGCAGCTTTTCATCGACTGCGACAAGGCCTGCCATCACGGCTACGGCGACGATGATAATCCCGAATACCAGAAGCAGTAGTTGTTGTTGACCCATTGCCGTGCTCCCTTAGTCGTTGATTCCGCGGTTCAAAGTTTGGATAAAAGAAACAGCGGCATCCCCTTGAAGCCCTAGCCCAACAGAGATGCCGCTGTTCAAGTCGATCGTTGGCACTAGGCCACCCGCTTAGCTTGTAGCGGAGTAGTCAGTGTCGACCTGCGTATCGATTCCGGCAGGAGTCGTACCTGTAACGGTAACCGTAACCTGGTTGCCGTTGGCCGCACTCGTGCCCACGATAACGAGCTCAGTCGGAGTGCTGGCGCCGTCGATCGTGAAGTCACCGTTCAGGTTCGTGTAACCAGTTCCGTTAACCGGGTAGCCCAGCTGCGGGAAGGTTGCGTTCGTCCAGTCGCAGGTCGCGGCGCAGCTGTTGCTGCCGCCACCGAAAGCCGTCGGCTTGAGCATCCAGGCCTGTGCGTCCGAAGCGATACGGATCGCGTCGTTAACCAGCGCATCGGCGTTTGCCTTTTTCTGGTTTTCGCTGAACGCCTGGATACCGACGACGACCGCGAGGCCGACGATCACGATACCGAGAACGAGAAGAAGAAGTTGCTGCTGACCCATGTTCGAGCCTCCATCTAGTTATGTTTTGTTCGATGCAGTCCAAAAAGGTGCATATCACCCATTGTAGCCGAGAATTGTATCGGCACGCGCACTAGTCGCTTAAAGGAAGCAGCGGCAGATTTTTCGGGCCCCCAGGTAGACCGAAATGCGCCAAAAACGACCCGAAATCCTTCATTTACAGCGGTCTTTGAAGCACCGATGAATATGAATTGAAGGTGAACCAGCGTGCCCGCGCGGCCTTCGACCATCCGAAATCCACCCTTCGGCTCCGTATATTGCCCGTCAGCGAACGAGTCGAACGCCCACAGCCGTATGCCAGAACAGAACCCGAACCCGGACCAGCAGAGCCACGACGACCTCATCGAAGTGGAAGAGTTCAAGGTCAGGGGATCGCAGCTCGCCGACCGGATCAAGGATCTTATCCGCGAGGGGCGTGCCCGCCGCGTCATCGTCAAGAAGGGTGACCGCGTCGTGTTCAATATCCCCCTTGGCGGCGGCGTCGGGGCAACCGCGGCAGCCATCTACCTTCTGCCGCAAATCGCCGCTATCGGCCTTGCTGCGGCCCTTTTCTCAGGATTCCGCATCATCGTCGAAAGAGACCCAGAAACCGAATCGGGGCCGAATTGAGTAGTACATCCGAACTCGCCGTCTCCTTCGGCGATGTGCGCGACGCGGCCGGCAGAATCGAAGGATTCGCCCGCCGAACCCCCATATTGACGTCGTCCGCCGTAAACGACCACTGCGCCAGTCAGGTATTCTTCAAGTGCGAAAACCTGCAGAATACGGGCTCCTTCAAGTTCAGGGGCGCATTTAACGCGCTCGCCCGGCTCAACGAAGCGGAGCGCCAGCGCGGCGTTCTCTCCTACTCCTCAGGCAATCACGCCCAGGCGCTCGCGCGCGCCGGGCAGCTCCTTCGGATCCCGGTCACGATCATCATGCCGGACGACGCGCCGGCCGTTAAGAAGGCCGCAACGCGCGGTTACGGCGCAGACGTCGTCGAATATGACCGCAACGAAACAACGCGCGAGCAGTTGGCTGCGACCTTGTCGGAAGAGCGCGGCCTGCCCGTAATCCCGCCCTACAACCATCCGGATGTTATTGCGGGACAAGGTACTGCCGCCATGGAACTACTCGCCGAGCATCCGGACATCGACCTCCTTCTTGTTTGTTGCGGCGGGGGCGGCCTCCTGTCCGGCTCGGCGACCGCGGCCACTGCGCTGAAGCCCGGAATCAAGGTCGTCGGCGTCGAGCCGAAAGCTGCTGACGACGCCACGCGCTCGTTCCACTCGGGTACCCTGCAGACCGTCCACAATCCGCCGACGATCGCGGACGGCGCCCGCACGCCAAGTTTGGGGACACTCACCTTCCCTATCGTGAAGGCGTTGGTGAGCGACATGGTCACCGTCTCCGAATCAGCAATCTTCAATGCCATGGTCTTCCTGATGCAGCGAATGAAGATCGTCGTCGAGCCAACCGGTGCCCTCGCCTTCGCGGCCCTGTTCGACGGTGTCGTCAAGGCGCCCGATCGGACCGTCGGCGTCATCATCAGTGGCGGAAATGTCGACATCCTTGGACTCAGGGCACTCCGGGACGCTGCCGGCGTCGAATGAGTCGGGAGACGAAGGCTTTTCTGGATCCCCTCGTCGAACAATTCGAGGCCGAGTCCTGGATCGACGATGATCCGATTTCGATTCCGCACGCCTTTGATGATCCTCGTGATCAGGAGACGATCGGGCTTTTTGCCGCGCTGCTTGCGTGGGGTCAGCGTCCCGTCATCCTGTCAAAGCTCGCCGAGCTTTGCGAACGGATGGGAAACCGACCATTCAATTTCGTTCGAAACTTCAGCGAATCGAGAGATGCGCACAAGTTAGTCGGGTTCAAGCACCGGACGTTCAACGACGGCGACGCGATCATTCTCGTACGCAATCTCGGCCGGGCGTTAAGGACGTCGGGGTCGATCGAAGCCCTGTTTCAGGTCGGAGGCGAAGATGCTGATATTGGGCCCGGAATCGAGTCGTTCGCATCGGCGATTCTGGACGCCCACTCCGACACTCCACGTAGACTCGGCAAACACGTCGCGCGGCCGTCTACGGGAAGTGCGTGCAAGCGCCTCGCGATGTACGTTCGGTGGATGGTGCGATCGGGACCGGTCGACCTGGGAATCTGGGACTCCATCCGCCCCGATCAACTGGTCGCTCCTCTGGATGTCCACTCCGGACGACAGGCGCGGGCGCTCGGATTGCTCACGCGAAAGGCCGACGACTGGCGATCAGCCCTCGAGCTGACCCGGGCGTGCCGCGGTATGTGCGCGACTGATCCGGTCCGCTACGACTTTGCGCTGTTCGGAATCGGCGTGCACGGGATCGACATCCCGCCCCACCTGCAATCGAGCCAGATTTCGTAATAACCTACGCTTCGTTCAAACGCCGTAGACGAAGTTCTGTGCCGACCACGACTGCAGTTCCTTCATATAGTTGGCACGCTCGAATGCAGACGGTTCGCGGACACTGAGCTGGCTCATGCTGCCACGCATCTGCTTTATGGACTCGTACTCTCGCTCAGTCATCCACTCGCTAATCGAGTCCAGGACCTGCCTGATTCGTTCGACACCATGCACCAACAGTTCTGAAGCCATCATCGTCACGTTCGCGCCAACCATGAGACACTTGAGTACGGAATCGTACGTATGCACACCGCTGGTAATGGCGAAGTCGATTGGAACGCGGCCATACAGGATCGCGACCCATCGGAGCGGCAGGCGCATCTCGTTCGGAGCACTCAGGACCAGATGTGGCGCAACTTCGAGCTTGTCGAGATCGACATCCGGCTGATAGAATCGATTGAACATCACGACCGCATCGGCGCCTGCGTCCGAAAGCTGCTGGACCATGTTGCCGATCGAACTGAAATGCGGGCCGATCTTGACGGCCAGCGGAATCGAAATCCGGGATTTCACGGATCGCACGATATCGACGTAGCGGCGCTCAACATCCGCGCCGCTCATGGCCGGATTGGTCGGCACATAGTAGATGTTCAGTTCGAGCGCAGACGCACCGGCCTCCTGCATATACTCGGCGTAGTCGATCCATCCGCCATTCGAGATACCATTCAGGCTCGCAATAACCGGTATGTCGACGGCCTCCCGTGCCCGCCTGATGTGGTCCAGGTAACGCTCAGGGCCCACATGGTACGACTCGGCCTTTGGGAAGTACGACAGCGCCTCGGCAAATGTGTCGGCACCGTAATCGAGATAGTGATCCAGTCGATGTCCTTCGTGCAGGATCTGCTCCTCGAACAGCGAGTGCATTACGACCGCACCCGCACCCTGATCCTCCATCTTGCGGATCATGTGCACCGATTCGGAGAGCGGCGACGCCGACGGAACGATCGGGCTTTTCAGTTTTAGCCCGAGGTAGTCGGTCGAGAGATCTGGTTTTGAAAGCATGGCGTCCAGCCAATCGGCTCAGTTTCGTTCTAGTGTTTGCTTTCTTCATCTGCTGCTGCGTGTGCGGGTGCGGCCTGGGTCGGCGCGCTCGCCATTCCGGGCGGCAGCTTTGCTCCGGGCGGCAGCTTTGCTCCGGGCGGCAGCTTTGCTCCGGGAGGCAGTGTTGCTCCGGGCGGCAGCTTTGCACCAGGAGGCAGCGTACTTCCTGGGCCTGACGCGGACGGCTTCGCCGCATCCCCGTCCGACGCCATCTTCTTGTAGGCCTTCCAACGTGTGGTGACGTTCGCCTGCGCCTGTTTGAGGAACGCCGCAGCTTCATCGGGGTGCGTGCGCTCCAGCATCCGATAGCGATTCTCGTTGTACGCGTATTGCCTGAAATCAATCTTTGGATCTCTCGAATCCAGTACAAGCGGATTCTGCCCCGACTCCTTTCGCCTCGGATCGAACCGATACAACGGCCAGTAGCCGCTGTCAACCGCCAGCTCCTGTTGTGTCATCCCCTTCGCCATGTCGATTCCGTGCGCGATACACTGACTGTAGGCAATGATCAGGGATGGGCCATCGTAGGCCTCTGCTTCCTCGAACACCTTGATGGCGTGGTTCTCATTTGCGCCCAGCGCTATTTGCGCCACGTAGATGTAGCCATACGACATCGCAAGGTGGCCAAGGTCCTTCTTCGGCGTCATCTTTCCTCCCGACGCGAACTTCGCGACCGCACCGATCGATGTCGACTTCGACGCCTGGCCGCCGGTATTTGAATACACCTCGGTATCCAGTACGAGCACGTTGACGTTTCGTCCGGACGCCAGCACGTGGTCCAGCCCGCCGTAGCCGATGTCGTATGCCCATCCATCGCCGCCGACGATCCACACGCTCCGCGGAACGAGCGCATCGATTGTGCTCAACAGATCGAGTTCAACAGGATCCGGGTTCTTCCCCTTTCCGAGCTTCTTCTTGATCTTTGCGATCGTTTCACGTGCCTCGTTGACAGCCGCAGGCGTGCTGCGCTCGGGCGAGGCCACGGACGCGAGAAGCTTCTCGGCGTTCTTGCCCAGCTTGTCTTTCATCGAGACGAGAATCTCGGTCGCAAACTCGGCCTGCTTCTCAACAGCCAGCTTCA
Source organism: Bacteroidota bacterium (assembly GCA_020437385.1). Taxonomy (GTDB): domain Bacteria; phylum Bacteroidota; class Rhodothermia; order Rhodothermales; family JABDKH01; genus JAGQWL01. The sequence goes on along the minus strand of JAGQWL010000413.1, from coordinate 5,989 downwards.
TGCCGAGACCGAACTCAGCGTTGTCCTCAAAGAGCGAATTACTCCAGGCGGGACCGCGACCATCCTTGTTCTTCGTCCAGGGCGTTGTGGGCAGATTGCCACCGTAAATCGAAGAACAACCCGTCGCATTCGCGACAAGCGCGCGATCGCCGAAGAGCCGCGTGAGGAGGCTCAAGTAGGGTGTTTCGCCACACCCCGCACATGCCCCGGAAAACTCAAAAAGCGGCTCAAGGAGCTGTACGTCCTTCACCTTTGAAAAGTGCAGGCCATTTGATCGTCCGTTTCGATTCATCGACGGGAGCGACCGGAAGAAGTCCCAGTTACCTTTCTCCCGTTCGCGGATCGGGGCCTGCGGTGCCATGTTCAGCGCCTTCCGGCTTACCTGGCTCTTGTCCTTGGCCGGACACACCTCAACGCAGAGTTTGCAAGCGGTACAGTCTTCAGGCGCCACCTGAATGGTGTACACTCCGCCGTCGAACTCGCGCCACGATGCGGGCGCCGTCTTGAATGACTCCGGCGCATCGGCGAGCTCAGCTTCGGACACGACGTTTGCCCGAATGACGGCGTGCGGACAAACCATCACGCACTTTCCGCACTGGATACAGAGGTCGGGCTCCCACACGGGAATCTCGTCCGCGAGATTCCGTTTCTCCCATTTGGTTGTGCCGGTTGGGTATGTCCCGTCGACCGGCAGTTGACTGACGGTCAGCGCGTCGCCTTCGCCGGCCAGCATTGCAGCGGTGATATTCTGCACAAACTCGGGGGCATCGGCCGGCACGACGGGCGGAATCTTGATCCGGCTCGTCGCCTTTGCAGGCACCTTCACGCGTTTGAGGTGCGCGATTGCCGCATCGACTGCGGCATAGTTCATCCGGACAACTGATTCGCCGCGTTTGCCGTAGGTCTTCTTGATGTATTCCTTGATCTTCTCGACCGCCTCATCCGAAGGGAGCACCCCACTCAGCACGAAGAAGCAAGTTTGCATGATGGTGTTAATTCGACCACCGAGTCGGGCCTCTTTCGCGACACTGTCCGCATCGATTACATAGAACTTGAGCTTCTTGTCGATGATCGTTTTCTGAACGTGCCTCGGCAGCTTCTTCCAAACGGTATCCTCATCGAACGGCGCATTCAGCAGAAACGTCGCGCCCTTCTTCGCCATCTTCAGCGTATCGTATTGCTCAAGAAACCCGAACTGGTGAACAGCCACGAAGGAGGCCGTCTGAATGAGGTAGGTGCTGTCGATGGGTTTGGGCCCGAATCGCAGATGCGAGATCGTGCGAGCACCGGACTTCTTTGAGTCGTAAACGAAGTACCCTTGCGCGTGCAGGTCAGTCGTTTCGCCGATGATCTTGATCGAGTTCTTGTTTGCACCGACGGTACCGTCGGATCCGAGACCCCAGAATACGGCCCGAGTTACGTCATCAGGCTCAATATCGAGCTCCGGATCATAGTCCAGGCTCGATCCTGTGACATCATCCACGATACCGATCGTGAAGTGATTCTTTGGGGACTCCTTCTTCAACTCATCGAAGATCCCGGCTACCATTGCGGGCGTGAACTCCTTCGATGAGAGTCCGTAGCGACCGCCGACGACGAACGGTCGCCCGGCGAAGTGTCCGCCCGATGCAGCGTCTTCGTTGACAGCCGTGACGACGTCCTGATACAGGGGTTCGCCCGCGCTTCCGGGCTCTTTCGTGCGATCGAGGACAGCGATTTTCGAAACTGTCGTCGGCAGCGCTGCAATGAGTCGTTCGCCAGCGAACGGCCGAAACAGCCGTACCTTGAGTACGCCGACTTTCTCTTTCTTCGAATTGAGATAGTTGACGGTTTCTTCGACTGCCCCGGCACCGGATCCCATCAGAATGATGACCCGGTCTGCTTCCGGATGGCCAACATAGTCGAACAGGTGGTACTGGCGGCCAGTCAGTTTTGCGAACTGATCCATGACGCGCTGCACGGCATCCGGAGTGTTGACGTAGAACGGGTTCGAGGATTCGCGTGCCTGGAAGAAGACGTCCGGGTTCTGTGCGGTTCCGCGGATGACCGGATTGTCCGGTGTGAGGGCTCTTGAACGATGCTCGCGCACTCGCTCGTCCGAGATGAGCGCTCGGATGACGTCTTCGGAGAGTTGTTCGATCTTCTGGATCTCGTGCGAGGTCCGAAAACCGTCGAAGATGTGGAGGAACGGGATTCGTGTTTCGAGTGTGGCGCTATGGGAAATCAGCGAGAAGTCCATGACCTCCTGCACCGAATTCGCGAAAAGCATCGCCCAACCGGTGGATCGCGCGGCCATGACATCTGAGTGCTCGCCGAAGATCGACAGGGCCTGTGCCGCGATTGATCTGGCGGCGATGTGAAAGACGGTACTCGTCAGTTCGCCCGCGATCTTGTACATATTGGGCAGCATCAGGAGCAGTCCCTGGCTGGCCGTGAAGGTCGTGGTGAGCGACCCCGCTTGCAGGGCACCGTGCACGGCACCAGCGGCGCCGCCCTCCGCCTGCATCTCGATCACCCGCGGGACGCTGCCCCACAGGTTCTTGTGCTCCATTGTGCTCCACTGATCCGCCAGTTCGCCCATCGGCGACGCCGGCGTGATCGGGTAGATGGCAATGACCTCGTTTGTCTTGTGGGCTACGTATGCGGCTGCTTCATTGCCGTCAATGGTGACCAACTGGCGTTTCATCCGGTCCCTCCACTCGCACGTTTAGTTTGGCAGGCTCCGATCGAGACTACCTACTGCGGCACTACGCAGATGTAGTGCATGTGCGACGTATCTTGTGAGGGAATTGCCCAGGCTGCGCTGGGGAAAAGTCCCGACGCCGGTCAGTGGCCGTCGACGCGCCCGATCGTCTGGGTGACCCGCCGATAGGCCCGGTCATAATAGACCAGGGGATCGCCGTTGACGCGGGAGGAGACACGCTCGACCAGCCCTACAATGAGCGAGTGGTCGCCCACGGGGAAGACGTTGTGTACGGTGCAATAGAAGATCGCCTGACAATCTACAAGCACGGGGATGCCTTCATCGAGCGAGTGGTCGACCGTGGCGAACTGGGTCTTCCCATCGAGATCGGGAAGTGCAAAGTGGTCCGATAGGTCGGCCTGGTGATCGCCAAGAACGTGCACGACAAATCGGTCCGTGAACGGAAGGATGGCGTGCATGCGCGCGCCGCGAGACAGATTAAACGTGATCAGCGGCGGATCAAGTGAGGCGGAAGTGAACGACCCGATTGTGATGCCGCGGGCGTCATCACCGGTCCCGGCCGTGACAACCGTGACGGGCGACGCCGTCCGTCGCATCGTCTGCCTCATCAAATCCTGTACGACGACGATCGGCTTTCCTTCGCTGTTGTTCACACCTGCACTCTTTTTGCTGGACAATTAGCTGAACACATCCTTAACCCTGCTGAAGAACGACTTCCGTTGTTCGTGCTCCTCGGGGGGCTTGGGAACGAACGAAGGCGAATCCCGGAGCTGCTCGAGCATTTCGCGTTCTTCTCTCGATATCGACTGAGGCGTCCAGATATTGAGCCGAACCATCTGATCGCCCCTCCGTGCGCTCGAGACATCGGGTAGCCCCCGGTGTTTCATGCGAAGCAGCTTACCGGGCTGGACCCCGGGGTCGACCTGAAGTGTGGCCTGGCCGCGCAGCGTCGGGACTTCAATTTCGGTCCCGAGGATCGCGTCCGGGATCGACAGGTAGACGTCGTGATAGATGTCCAGCCCGTCGCGCACGAAGTGCTCGTGGGGCTTCTCGATAATTTCGATGCGCAGGTTACCGGGTGATCCGCCACGGATACCTGCATTGCCGGCGCCCTTGAGTGTCAAGTAGTGCCCCTCCAGGACGCCGGGTGGTACGGATACCGGCAGCGTTTCTTCGCCCTTGACCCGACCCTCGCCCGAACATGCCTTGCACGTGCTGTGGATGACCCGGCCCTCTCCGTGACAGGTTGGACACGGCTGCACGGAAACGAACTGGCCGAACACGGACCGTGCCACCTGACGCACTTCTCCGGCTCCGCCACAGGTCGAACACACATCATACGAGCTCGACCCGCCTTCGGCGCCGGTGCCGTCGCATTCCTCGCAGGCGACGTGCTTGGTAACCTTGATCTTCTTCTCCACGCCCTCGGATATCTCCTCGAGCGTCAGTGGAAGACGGATACGAAGGTCACCACCCTGCCGTCCCGAACCCTGCCGCCGGCCGCGTGCCCGCCCTCCGAACACCTCTTCGAAGATGCCGCCACCTCCGCCGAAGATGTCGGAGAATGCTCCAAAAATGTCGTTGATGTCCTGGAAGCCTGGACTTCCACCATTTCCGCGCACGCCGGCATGACCAAAGCGGTCATACTGGCTCCGCTTTTCGGGGTTGGAGAGAACTTCGTATGCCTCAGCCGCTTCCTTGAATCGCGCCTCGGCCTCGGGGTCCCCGGGGTTCTTATCGGGATGGTACTGCACCGCGAGCTTGCGATACGCCTTCTTCAACTCACCGGCTTCGACGGTGCGGGCAACGCCCAGAATCTCGTAATAATCGCGCATACTCTTCGCCTAGGAGGCAACTATAACTTTCGAGTGACGAAGCACCCTGTCTCCAAAGACGTAGCCCTTCTGAATTTCCGACAAGACGGTCCCTGGTTCGACGCCATCCGGTGCAGGCTGCTGCATCAGTGCCTCGTGCACGGACTCGTCGAACTGCTTTCCGACCGCGTCGATCTCACGCAGGCCAAGTCGCTTCAACTCGTCCTGGAAATTGCGGAAGACGAGGTTCACGCCGGAACGCAGCGTCTCATAGGAACTCGCGATGTCCACATCGGGATTGTTTTCCAGATCGCGCGCCGCATCGAGGCTTCGACCAAGATCGTCGAATACGCCGAGCATCTGCTGAACAACCATCGACTTGCCGAGAGACGTATCGAGAACGCGCGACTGCTCCGTCCGGCGCCGGTAGTTCTGGAACTCCGCCGTGAGACGAAGCAACTGATCCTTGACCTGCGACAACTCCCCCTCGATCGTGCTGGCCTGTACCTCAGCCGAACTGTCAACCGATTCCTCCTCGTCGGCAGCGGACCGACCGGGGTTGCCTCCGTCAGCAACTTCGGTTTCCATATCCAACGGCTCGGCGGCGTCCTGAATATTCTCTTCCTGCACTGCTCCTTTCATTCCTTGTTTCTGGTTACTCCTAATCGACGGCACTCGAAGTGAGCACCTTGGCCATTCCCTCGACGAGCGAAACGATCCTGCCGTATTCCATTCGCTTGGGTCCAATGACCCCAATCGTTCCAATGCTCTCGCCAAGCTTGTATTGCGCGGTAACAATGGAGTACCGCTCGAAATTCCTGTCGACTCCGTTTTCCGATCCGATCGAAACCGTTGCCTGACCGATCCCTGTCAACTCCTCAATGTGTTTATCCTCGATGACGCTCACTACGGTATCCTTGTCTTCGATCAACTCGATGAGTGTCCGCAGATCCTCGGGCTCCCTGAATTCAGGTTGGCTGAGAAGGCCTTGCGTATTCCCAAACAGCAGTCTCCCTCCCTCGGACACCTCATTGAAGAGCTGCCCCGACTCCTTCAGCGTGAGCTGTACGATACCCGTCATGTCGGTCAGGTCGGCAACACGCTCGTGGATCGAGTCACGGATTTCCTGCAACGTCAACCCGACAAGCCGTTCGTTCAGAAGCGCAACGACTTCATCCAACGTCGAGCGTTTAACGTCAAGGTCAACCCTGAAGACCATGGTCTTGACAAGGCCGCTCTTCACGGAGATGATAAACATCGCTCGTGTCGAGGAGAGCTTCACAACCTCGAGACGCTCGAGCACGCCGGTAGAAAGTTTGGGCGATAGCACCACACCGAGCAGGCTCGTCAGGCTGCCGAGCACGCGGGTGCTTTCAGACAACAGGTCTTCAGTATGTCGGACGATCTGCTCAATCTCTTCCCGCAACGCCTTCTTGTCGGCCGGCGACAAGGAACGTGAATCCATCAGTTG
>JAGQWL010000055.1 GCA_020437385.1 Bacteroidota bacterium | reverse complement strand
GACGTAGGGCCCCAACGGCGTCCACGTGCCGTCCGGCGAACGCAGGTGCAGCGGAACGCTTGATCCAAGCGTCGACACCCAGACATGGTTCGACGCATCGGTCGCAATTCCGCCGGTGATGATGAAGTTGGTGGCTGCAGCAGCGGACAGGAGCGATGAATTCTGCTCGTCATAATGTGTGATGCCGCCATCCCGGTCGACCGATGTGACGCCGCCGCCAACCGAACCTGCCCAGACCGTCCGGTCCTGGTCGATTGCGACAAACTGGAACGAACCCTGTGTGCCGATCTCGGGTGTCAGCGCAACGGTGTAGCTCGTCCATCTTCCGTCAACATCGAGCGTATAGAAGCCCAGACGCGGACCAGGTACCCCTCCCGCTGCGAGGAAACCATCCGGCGCAACCGCGAGACGCGAGAATCTCCCATCAATTGGACCATCCGGAACGTATACGTCCAGTTCTTCAACCGCCTGCGACTGCGAGTTGATCGGCGCACCACGAACGAGCCCCTTCTCAAGATCACCGATCCAGACCGTTCCGTCGTCTGCCACCTCGACGTCGCCGGGCCGTCGCGCGATCTCCGTCGCCAGCACCCTCAGACCGCCCGATTCGACGGCGTAAAGATTGAACTGCCCGACCGCGAAGAGGCGATCGGCTGTTGGGACGAGTGCCTGAATCTGCTCAGAGCTCGAACCGATCTTTGCGTACGTTCCATCGACCTGGCGTCGATAAACGCCGGTTTCGGTACCCGTATAGATGCTCCCCTCAAAAGCTGCGATTGAAAAAACCTCGTTGGCAGACTGAGCGTCATTCGACCATGCGCCCGGATCCTGGAGATTTGACTGGCTCAGGTTCGCGTACGCGACACCTTCCGACGTCGCAAGCCACAGCGTCCCGTTCGACGGGTCGCCTTCGATTGAAAAATCCCGTACCTCGATGCCCGGATTAAACGTCCCCAGTCTTGAGTAGGTGTCGCGAACTTCCCGTCGCTGCACGTCAAACACAACGAGTCCGAAACCGGTAGCCACGATCAGGTCGCTTCCGACAATTCCCATACGCCTCACGGTGCGTGTCGAAAACTGCTCGGCGCGCTCGATGTCCCGGTAGGTTTCCACAGAGCGCGTCGCCGGATCGAGCCTGTCGATCACGCCGTCCGAATAGCCGATCCAGAGAATGCCCTGGTCGTCTGCGGCAATCGTGTTGACGTCGACCGAATGCATACCGTCGACAATCGTATAGCTCGACAGCTCCCCGGACGATCGATCAAGTGAAAACACCCCGCCACTTGTGCCCGCGTACACCGCCTGCGGAGTCACCGCAAGTGTTTGCACCGCCTGCATGGATGTGTGCGAAGTCCATGCGCCTGTCTGGGCGGATCCTCGTTGAGCGAACGCCGCGAACACGAGCAGCGCGCAAAGGATTCGGATGGCGTTCATCGTGACTGAGTTTGATACGTGTGCCAGATACGTCATCGGTCGATTCAGGCTGAGCCGCCCCGAACCTCGTGCCCCGCTCGTTCGAGACGCTGAAGTTCACGCTCGCCAACGAAGTACCGCCCGATCGTGTCCTCCTGATTGGCACGCGGGCCATGGTAATCCGACCCGCCCGTTTGCACAAGGACAAATTCCTGTGCCAGTTCGCGATAGTACCGCTCCAACTGCTGGTCATGTGATGGATGCACAACTTCGATCCCACGTAGTCCGTTGCGAATCAGCTTCATCAGCGTCGAATCTGCCACCCAGTGTCCCGGATGCGCGAGGACCGATACGCCCCCCGCCTCCGCAATCATTGCGATGGCATCCAGGGCACTGATCTTCTTCGAGGCAACAAACGCCGGGCCACCATTTCGCAGATACATCCGGAACGCATCCGCGGTCGTGCGGACGTGATTGCCTTCGACGAGCGCCTGCGCCACGTGCGGACGACCGATCGTCCCGGGGCCCGATCGCTCAAGAATCGCATCATAGTCAAGGCCAATTCCCAGATCAGATAGACGCTCCACAATGCGCGAGATCCGATTACGGCGGGTGTTGCTTACCTCGTTCGCATACTCCTGAAGCGTGCCGTTCTCAGGGTCAAAGAAGTAGCCCAGAATGTGGACTTCCCGCGACGACTCGACAGCACTGATCTCGATTCCCGGAATGAAGCCGATATGCCGATTGGCCGCGGCCGCCTGCGTCTCCGTCAAGCCCTCGACCGTATCATGATCCGTCACCGCGATGTGAGACAATCCGGCGAGCACGGCACGCTCAACAAGCGCTTCCGGCGTGAGCAAGCCGTCCGAGTAATGCGTGTGGGTATGCAGGTCTGCGCGTTGCAAAATTCTGGTCAGGTGTACAGGGGCCGTAATTAGACCAAAT
>JAGQWL010000412.1 GCA_020437385.1 Bacteroidota bacterium | reverse complement strand
TCGACGTTTCGAGCAACTGAAACTGGGCGCCGTCGAGTCCCATCGACGCCACGCACAGCGATTCGCCGGCCGCCACACGGGATCGAGGTTTCCAGCATCCCCAGTGTCGCTGGTCGATGTTCAGCAGATCCGACCAGCCGTCCGCACCGTATACCTGCGCATAACGGGTGTGCGACGATTGGCCAAAGATCCAGATTCGATCCTGCGCATCAACGGAAACTGACGGAAATTCCCAACCTTGAAAGGAGTCTTCGTTGTACACGTCGACGCCGGGACGGTGTCCGATCGGGTCGAAGAATGCCGATCCATCGAAGCAGCGGAGATACGTCCACTTGGTTAGCCACCATTTGTCCCGCGCAGCGTCATTGCGATTCGAGACCCAGGCGATCCAGACGTTTCCTGCGGAATCCGAAACGGCATCGGGCTGAAGGTTCTGGAAACCATCTTCTACTGCAACAAGTGGGGCACCGATCGTGTCGATGCGTTGCAGCATCACTCGATACGTGGAGTCAACGTACTCGTCATAGGTGAGCCAAACCGCGTTCGCCTTCCCCGACACAATTCGGGCGCGGAAACATTCGCCCGAACCTCCGACCTGCGAGGTACGCAGCGAACGGTCAGGCCCCTCGGCGCGCACGAACAGTTTGCTGTGCCCGTCCTCCACTGCCTCGTACGATGTATATCTTACACCATCGCTCGCAACCATCGAATGTGGTCTGAATAGCCCCTGTTCGGACGATGCGAGCCGCTGAGCCGGCGAGATCGACGTTCCATCATAGGTGGACCGATTCAGTGTCCACTGCCCGTGTTCGAAACTGACCCAATGCACGACAGCAACGCCCGCGTCATCGGCTGTGATCGTCGGGTGAAGAAAGAGGCCGTCGCCGGCCACCTCGATCGGGTGCTGAAAGTCAAGCGTGTTGCCAATGTAGAGCGTATCGTTCTGCCCGTTCCCCTGAATCCACGCGAGCATGAATTGGCCGTTCGGCAGCGCGCAAACATCGGGCTCGCGTGTGGCCTTGTCATGAATGGTGATCGCCGAGCCGATGCTCCACCCGGGCGCGACTGTTTCTCTTGACGTCATTGTTGAGATTCGTGCAGCTTGATAAAACTAATATCGGTGCAGAACGATGGAGAAGTCCGATCCCCATTTCGGTTGCGAATCGTCGGACACGACGAATCCTGCGGCGCGCATCTGGGTCCAGTCGATCGACACGCGCGATCCCTCGCGCCCCCGAATCGCGCCGACTGTGATGCTGATATCGCGTCCGTCCGCTGATACGTCGACGTTCAAATCGACCCCACCGAATCGCGTTGCGATGTTGCTGAGTCGAATCTGCGCGCCGGCGCTCAGCCAGTCGGTCGGCATTCCGCGAAGCAGTGTCAGGTCGTCACCGTCTTCGAACGCGAGTAGCCTTGCGGCCAGGCGCGGCATGGTTGAACTGGCCCATGCGTGCGGATAGTCCCCGGCAGTGCGGCCGGTCGTTCCCGCGCGCATTTGCTCTTCGGGCCATGTGAAAACCGGAGATGCGTGATTGGCCATCGCATAGAGAAGTTCTGCGGCACGCGCGCCGTCTCCGGCGCGGAGGTATGCCTCTGCCAACATACCGCCGTAGTATACCCAGATACCGTCGTCCAGCCAGCCCACGCTGGCCACAAGGCCTTCCGACTCGTTACGTTCAAGCATCCGAAACGTACCGACCACGAGACTGTCGGCGGGAGAGAGGTAGCTGCCGAATGAAAGGGCCTCAGGGATCGTCCACTGGGCACGTTGCGGAACGTCCGTATTTTCAGTGGCGCCGACGCGAACCGGAAGGAATGCGTTGCCGCTGCTGTCCCGGCGAATGTCTCTGCGTGCCGCCGCCTTCCAGGAATCCAGGAAGGCGTCATACAACGATTGCCACCCTTCGGCGTCTTCCGTATGACCGAGACGTTTCGCAGCCCGGACCGCCGCGGGAAGCGCGATAAGAATCCAATTGACGCTCGCATATTCGGGTTGAACGCCGTGGATTCCGCCGTCAGCGAAACCAGCGGGGGTGAGTCCGTAATTCGGCGCTCCGGCAACAAGCGTCTGCTCACGAAGCGTGCGGATGTAGTCGAGTGCAGACGACACGCTTTCCCACCGATGCTCCAGCCACGTGTCGTCATTGGTGAGCTCCGCGTAGCGACACAGCAACCAGACAAATAGCGGCGTCTCGCGATGAATGAGATTCGGTCGCATAATTTCGAGCTGGCCGTCTGAATGCTGGAAGCGGCTCAACCCTTCGATGAGTTCAAGCGCACTCGTCGTGTCGCCAAGTTGTGCGATCAGGTCGATGAAGTACACGGAGTCGTGCATCCACGCGCCCCGGTAGAGAGCCGCACCCGGTTGTGCCTGCAGGTAACCATCGACTCGTTCCATCATCTGGTAGACCGTACGAATCGACGCATTCAGCATCTCCTGTAGTTCATGATCGGGCACCCGGATGCGATCGTACGGAATCGACACCTCGTTCAGCCAGAAGGAGCGCACGCGATCCACGTCCTGAATCATTGTGCGAGACGGAAATGCGGAGAGCGGTGAGTGGCCATCCTGGACGACAACGTCAACCGCATCGGTAGCACTGCTGAACGCGAGGTTGATGCCGCTTTCTGTACGTATCCATTGAGTAGGCTCTGGATACGCGCGGATAAACGGGACCTCATCGGAAAACACCACACCGTTTCGGACCGTCAGGTTGCGGCGGGAGGTGATGGCTAATCGTATCGCGGCGCCGTGCGCCCCCGACAATCGAACGATGTCAAAACGAGAGGGAAGCTCTTGCCGCTGGAGTTCGTTGCCGGCATCGACGTAGGCCAACGACTCCGCGTTAAGGCTGCCGCGAATGAGCGCGTCGACATCAATGGCGTAGCTTGCCGGGAAGACCCAGAGCGCAGCGACGTGCACGTTCGGATCACCTGCGGATGCGAGCACTTCAACCGTTATGAGGCCATCGTTATCGGTGTCGTGCGCGTCCATCAGAACGGCAAAAGGAACATTTCGGCCGGCCTGATCGATCGGGTCGACGGCCTGATCCTCGGCGCCCTCTGCCGTGACGACAAGGTTTCTGAGGCCCGCTACGGAGCGGTACGACTCGCAGAATCCGAGGGCGATCCGTCGACTCTCGCCGGGCGGAACGCTGACCTCGTACGTGATGGGACGGTTCGTTCCCCATGCAACCGTGGAAAACGCAGGATCGTATCCCGGGCCAGGATCTGCCCAGGCGTTTGTCCCGGTGAGGCCGCCGATTCGGCGGACGATCGATGTATCCGCTGAAAAGCCGCGCGGTGCGCCGTTCATCGGAGGAAGCGTATAACTTTGCACAACCGAACGAATGGAACTGGAGCCATGTCGCAGGACGGTTTTGACAATCGGTATCCGGGCGTCATCCAGTCCCTGTTTGTCGATCGCAGTTCCGTCCAACTCGAACCCGATTCGAGTTCCGGGGCGGACGTAGGGCCCGGGTCCGAAGTCGTACAACAGGGCGCCGGACTCATCAACGAGAGGTTTGTGATGATCGGCCGGTAGGCCGATTGCGCTGTACCAGTAGGCCGGCTTGTACTGGTAGTCGACCTCGAGCGTCGGCTGTGCCCTGACTCCCACCGAAAAGTTGATCAAAACGGAAAGCACGCATACGCTTGCTGAAAGAACCCGGTAGAGGCCCAGTGTTCGCGTGTGTTGTCCGGCAGGACGGTCCATTGCGCTGGCGTAGTAATCTGATCTAGTGAAACGACCGTCCCGGTCTCCCGAGTGGCTGTCAGAAGATACGAGTGAAGGACGAACACAGATGTCGCGAATGCCGTTCTGGTTGTTTCAGGATTGAACCAGTTCGCCGGAATTGTTCATGCCTGGAGGCACGAATCAAAAAAGGGCCTCCCCGCAACGCGGAGAGGCCCCTTTAATACTTTCGCCGAAGCGCCTAGCTGGCGAACGGAACGAACCGGATTTCGATAACCTGGTCCGAGAAGTCCGGCTTGTCGCCGTAGTCACGGAGTCTCCAGTAGCCATCCGAGTCAACTTCGTTCCAGCCGCTGCCTCGGTACGAGTTGCGGCGGCTGCTCCAGCTGTTGTTGCTGTAGCCGTTCTGCTTGATGTCGGCAAGCTGTGCGTCGCTGAAGATCAAGTCTTCAAAAGCGATTCTCCAGACGCCCGGGTTGTACGGATTCTCCTGGATCATCGCGTACTTGCCTTCGGCCAGATCGTCCGAGTCAACATCGATCTCGTTTTCGAGAGCGTTGCGTGTGTACTCGTACATTCGGTCATTGATGTCGAGATCCGTGCGACCACGCTTTTCGCAGTTGAAGTCCGCGTCCACAGCGAGAATGAAGTTCACGCGTTCACCGGCTTCGAGAATGATGTCGGTAGGCTGAACGGTCTCGCCATCGCGGTTGTTACCGGGCGAGAAGACCATTTCAGGCGTGCTCTCGGTGTACGAAATGTCGCCGTTTCCGCTTGTGTGCGGGACGAGGCGCTGCACGTAAACTGCGGAGCAGTAGCCGGCCATCGACTCGAGGAACTTGATGTTCAGAATGCTTCTGGTCGGAACTTCGAGTGTTCCCTCGGCAAGGTTGTCGCGAGCAGAAACGCGCTCCGACGTCACCTCGTGGTTATTAACCTGGAACGAGCCGATCGACTCAACCGCGTACGTAGAGGCACTCGTCAGGATGACGCGCGCTTCATACGTGCCGCCGCCGTAGCTGCCCGTAACCACACCGTTTGCACCGTTGGCAAGCGTCACGATATTCTCGAGCGCTTCGTCCGGATTGGCGGCCTGGAGCTGCTTCACTTTCGACAGCAGGACGTTCTGTCCTGTGCGAGCGATCTCACGAGCGACAATCTGACCCTGCCGCTCCGATTGTTTTTCGTCTGTCGCAACCGACGTCCGGTCAACCTGGAAGAGCAGCATGCTGCTCCCCATGATTGCCGCAGCCGCGACCAACAGTGCTAGTTTACCCATTTGTAGAACCTCTCAGAGGTTTGCGTTGATGTTATTTGTGTTGATGGGGAAGGTCCCTGTCCTCGGTCCAATCAGTTAGGAATCAGCAATGTCGAACCGTAGAAAATCTTGTTCAGCGTTGCCCTCGATGTCTCGATAGGTGGTACCATCGCGAAGCGGATGCGCGTATTGCGCACTGACGTCGGATCTGCAGTCATCGCTGCAACCGGGTCCGCAATGGGCTGTGCGTTCATGTCCAGCATGTCGATTCTGAACACACTGATCAGTGGTACACTCTCACCCTCGTCCTGCCACGGACCAGTCTGGTAGCGAACGGATCGTTCGAGTTTGTAGACGGCTGTTGAATCGCCCGTTGAGGTAGAGTAGCCGACAAACGCGAGGTTGTATCGTGTTGCGATGCGGACCGTGTCGGCGGGCACAACTGTTGTGTTGAGTGTATCCTGATAAAACGTGAAGGAGGTCGTATTGCCGTGCTGATCGTAAACCGGATTCGCGAACGGCGTCGTGACGGATTTGTCCATGTGCTCACCCAGGTTGAGCAGATCTTCTTCAATCCAGGTCGAGAAGCTCGCTGCCTGGTTCTTCATCATGTAGGTCGAAGTCTGGTCGATGTTCATTTCCGTCGTGCGCATCTGCATGGCCATGAGCACAAGGAAGATTGTCGAGCCAATGATGAAGGCGGCTATGTTATCGAGAATGAGAATCATCGAATTCTCCGGTCATCCAGTTTGGTGGCAGCGGCGGACTAGTATTCGTATGAGAATACTCGTGACATCTGGACTGGCGACTGCAAGTATGAGTCGCCGTTCTGCCAGAAATCCTCGACCGAAACTGTGACTTCCTTGTTTGGTGTCACGACGGACGACGGATTCAGGTTGAAGTCTACGTATCGAACGGTAACGTCGACGTTGAACCATAGCGTATCGAGTCCCATTACGAAAGGACGGAGGGCTGTATCCATTTTATGAAAGTCGTCGATGTCGTCGCAGGTGTCGGTACCGCCAAAGATGGTGCAGTCGTGACCGACTGTGAATTGATCCTGCCCGTCAAGCATCTCCATAAGATTGAGATCGCTCGCGTCGCCGACAGCCGTGCCATCAACAACGGACTGGTCCCAGGCACGTACGCGGATGATTTCCATCGTCTCTAGGGCGACAGAACCGGCCATCTCTTCGATCTCGCGGCGCACGTCGCGCTGCTGAACGAGCATCTCGTAGCGTTGAGTATTCAATGCGTGTGTCCCGACTACCATCATTGCCAGGAACGCTAGCATGGTCTGCGGCATGACTTTTCAGTTTCTTTGTTCCGGTCGTCCGGCGAATCGTTCTTCGTGTCAACCGGCTGATGCTGCCAGCGGTCGACACATCCAAACGTGATATTCGGCAGAAGGCCTTGGAGATTTAAGTGAGAGTCTGAATCAGATATGCGGCAATCGCCGGATATCAAATTGAGACTTCGTCCTGCAGTGGAGCGCTGATCTCCCGGGCGTTTCCTACGCAGAAACTGTCAGTGCTTTAGCGCAAAGACTACCGCCGATTGCGGTATCGGAAATGGGAATAGCTTTTTTAAATCAGTCGCGAAGAATTTTCGACGGCTGCAGGAAGGAGTTAACCTTCGACCGGCGGATTCATGCCGGTGAGTGAGCGCCAGCGGCTCTTCAGGATGTGGTCGTACGGTTTCCAGGCCTGCCACGATTGGCTGGCCGGGCGGCGGTTGGGATCCGCCAGAAGCTCCTTCAAGGTGGTTGCAGCCGATCGATTGGTGGCCGCATCGCGAAACGAGCGCCAGTCTTCCGGTGTCGGCCAGATGCGTTTGATAATCGGACTTCCCAGGACTCGGATCGCACTCTTCACGGCCACCTTGGCGATGCCGGGGGATACCACGACAAGGGGGTCGACTACTGCAACTCGACGCAGCCAGTACATGGCTTCACGCGCGTTGTTCGCGTTGTACGCCTGGCTGGCGACGTAGCTGTAGAAACGTGACTTCGACCAGCGAATGACCGAAGGATCAACATCGGAACGTCGTACCCGAAGGTCCTGAAGCATCAACTCGAACGACCGAGCCATCTCGCGCGAGTTTCGCGACATGGAGTTGCCGACGGCCCGATAACCAACATTGAAGTGGGGGGCCAGAGCCACGTTATAACGCTCGGCCACGCGCAATGTG
>JAGQWL010000054.1 GCA_020437385.1 Bacteroidota bacterium | reverse complement strand
GCTCGACGATGACAACAGCGTACTTCCGCATTTTTTCGCTCGTCTGTTCGATACTGATTTCTTCGTGCGAAGTGGTCCTCGACGCGGACTTTCCCGAAGTGGATTCTGCGCTCGCGGTGTATACCTTCCTCGAACCTGACCAGCCGATCGTGGTCTCGGTCTACGCCAGTCAGTCGATAGCGGAATCGGAGTCGCAGCACGAGATTGTAACGGATGCAAGCGTCTCGATTCTGCAGTCGGGCACGGTGGTCGCCGTGCCGATCCTGACGGTCGTTTCGCAGGACGGCCTGGACGCCACAGACGTCTACCGCTACGTGGCTGCGTGGCCCTCGAATGCCGACCTGGATGAGCCGTTTACGATTCGTGTGGAGGCGCCGGGTTTCGACGCCGTGCAGGCGACTGAATCGGTTCCGGCGCGCGTGATCTTCGATCTGGTGTCCGCAAGCTCCGTTGTCATTGCCGATCCATACCTGCCCGAGCTTTCGCAGAGTCGCGTGACACTCCGTTTTGAGTTGACCGATCCGCCGGGGGATACCTACTATTTCTTGATGCGTCGTCCTTCGCAGAACTACGGCGACCCGACCTTTACGGTTGTCGATGCCCCGTTCAAGGAACCTGATCCGGGGGAAAGTGAGGGTTTCGATCCAGGATTGTTTTTTTCCGACGTGTCCTTTCGAAGCGGAACGATCGACTTCTCGATCGCCTATTACACATTGCCCGCCGAGTCTGACGCGTTTGTTCTGTACTCCGTTTCTGAATCCTATTTCGAATACGACCGGACGCGACAGCTTCAGAAGGATACAAACGGGAATCCGTTCGCCGAGCCGGCTCCGATCTTCACAAACATTGATGGCGGGTACGGGGTTTTTGCCGCTTCGAGCCGGGGATGGACGGAGGTCGTGGTTGCCGGTGCATCCGGCGAGTGATCGAACAATCGGCTGCGTCGATCGAGACTACGCGTCCCGGCCTTTGTCCGGCAGACGCTCCATCAGCATTTCTTCGAGTGCGGCAAGGCGAACCTGGATCTCGATTTCTTGCAGTTCGGAAAAGCGATAGTTCAATCCGCCAGAAACCATTCCGCACAGAATGTTGCCAAAATGCAACCAACCGCACCAATAATACCCCTTGTCGAGCTTGCGGTTGAAAGCGGCTGCTGACTATTCTGCCCCCACAACGCAATCGACGATCGCATGAAAGCAACTCTTTCGATTATCGGGACGATCAGCTTCGCAACTGTCTTGTTGGCACAGACCGTGAGTTACTCGCGCCCCGAAGAAGGTCTCAGATATCGTGAAGTGACCACCACGGCTGCGACTATCACAACGGCCCAGGGGCCGTTCGCTATCACCACGAGTCACGACGCGGTCATCGCCCTGTCGTTTGCCGACGGTGATTCGGTATTCGCCGCGTACGAGTCGCTGCAATTGAACACGGAGACGCCGATGGGTGCCATGAGCCCCGATACAGCTCCGATTATCGGTAAACCCTTCATCCTGGTTCTTCACGATAGCGGACATGTTGAGACGATCGCGACACCGGAGGTTACACAGGAGATTTCGGATCAGTCGGCGCTGCAGTGGCAGTTCTTCGATTTCTTTTTGACTCTTCCAGATGACGAGCTGCGGATGGGAACTACGTGGTCCGACTCATCGCGAGCCGAGAAGGGCGGAACCGTGCAATTCTGGAAAGCGGAGTTTAACGTAGTTGGCGACACGACGGTGTCCGGAATTCATGCTCTGGTTGTCGATGCGCGATTCAAGACGAAGCAGGTGATCTCGGGACCCGGCCCGGCTCCCGGGATGACGGCGGAGGCCGAGTTGAACGGATGGGAGGCCGGCAAATTCTACTTCGCTCCCTCGGCCGGAATCATGGTCGGGCGCTCTCGAAAAGGAGGGCTCTCGGGGCTAACGAACATCATCGGCGGTCCGGCTCCCATGCAGCTCCAGAACGAGATGACGTATGAGAGCACCATCGAGCTTCTTTCGAGTGGCGAATGAACAGGGTATCAAAGTGTAGGTAACCAACAATGCTAAAGTTGCTTGTCGTTTCCGTTGCGCTGTCATCAGCCGTGGTCGGCTGTGCGTCATCGAAGAAGGCCGAAGATCAGCAGGTGAAGGGTGATCTCATGACAGCCTTGATGAAGGTTGCAGGCCAGATGGAGTTGTCCGCAAGGCCGCAACAGGAGGCGTTTGAGCGGGAGATCGTACCGGGTCTGATGAAAGATGAAGTCAGGGCTCAGGCCGCTGCCATCGCCGCCGAGGCGGAGAAGGAGTCGAAGGAGCGAAAGTATTCGACGAGTACCGTTCAGGTGACATCTTCCGGTGACCTCGTCTGCTTTGCGGACGGCGCGCCAAAATCGACCGAGGAGACTGACGACGGCACGGAGGTCTGGGTCTACGAGTGCCACCACAAGACATACCGGGTGGCGTTTGACGGCGACCGGGTTGTCGCTGTTGGAATCGTCGAGGATGACTGACGGGATGGATTTAGGAATGAAGGAATGAAGGAATGAGGGAATGAATGGGGGAATGAAGGAATGAAAGAATGAATGGGAGAATGGGGGAATGAGGGAATGAATGAATGAAAGAATGAATGGGGGAATGGGAGCGTTGGGTAGTTGTTCGGAGGTACGGACGATATCCTGACTCGGCGGAGAGGCTGGAGCAGGATCTTGACATCGGGGTTCTTGCACCTGGAACCTACGTCATCAGGTCTATCCTCGCGACGAAGAGCGGAAAAGAGAAGCGGATTGCCCGCTTTATAAAGATCCGCCGTCAATAACCCATGACGCACTCACTACGCCGATTTTGATCCGTCGTTTGGCGATTCAGACGTTCCTGATTCGTGTTTGTGTGCAATCAGTTATCCCCGAAAACAGCGGAAGGATGTCATGGAACTGCGATTGTCTCCCGGTAATGAAATTTCATATCCTCGACAGGTAGCCGTTCGGTCTCTTGTCGAAACGTGATTGACAAAAGTGAAACTCAAGTTCAACGACATTGAGCTGGCGTTCAACTTCGTGTCTAGCGGTAGACGTCTTACGAACGAGGCTTTCATTTCGAGGACCAGCGGACAAATCTATTACCGATCCGCGCAGGAGACATGGGAGGAATTGCCGGAGGATATCGACGATGTGGAAAAGTACATCTCGGTCCCGCATAAGAACGACACGGACCTGGGCATAGCGATGGCGCTGAGATTCGTGGAGGAGGTCGCGCCGGACGATTTGGAATTGGTGTCTGCGTTCTTCAGGGCACCGGGCGCGTACAGACGGTTCAAGGTCTTCCTGGAGCGCAACGGATTGCTTGAGCGATGGTATGCCTACGAAGAAGCACACCGGGTCCCCGCGCTCCGCACGTGGTGCGAGGAGCAGGGGATTGCGCTGATCGAATAGTCGAATGG
>JAGQWL010000411.1 GCA_020437385.1 Bacteroidota bacterium | reverse complement strand
TTAGCGGCAGGTGTGAAGGTCAGGGCAGCGGCGAGGGCCAGGCCAAGTGCGAGTACCGCGGCGAGATTCGAAATTGCGGTTGGGACGACGCGTCGAACAGAAGTTGTATCAGCGGAGAAAGCGGGAGGCAGGGCCGGGGTAGTCATCTTGCGGCGGGTTGCGAAAGTGAGAAGGCGTGGGTCGCGTTCTCAAAATAGCGCGGTAGACGTTCAATTGCAGGTTCCAAACCGTTACAGCTCCGCTTCCACCTGACGGTGCAGGTTCTGCGCCAGGTCGAGTACCGCATCGCGCAGCATCGCAGCTTGAATCTTCATGTGATGCAACCAATAGACTGCGTGGTAGTTGTCGGCGTCCGCCAGAAACTGTCTTGCGTCGAGCGGAAAGGGTGAGGTCGTCGCGGCGCCAGTCGCGTCGAATGCGGCCTGCGGACGAGGGACGAGCACAACGCCGCCTGCGGC
Source organism: Bacteroidota bacterium (assembly GCA_020437385.1). GTDB lineage: Bacteria > Bacteroidota > Rhodothermia > Rhodothermales > JABDKH01 > JAGQWL01. The sequence continues at coordinate 4,801 of JAGQWL010000411.1, read as the reverse complement.
CGTCAGCGCCGCGTCCGCATCCGCCATGTCAACTTGTTCGCCAAGTCGCTGCACGGCTTCCCACAGCGATTGCGAAACGGCCGCACGCATTTCTTTCAGCGATCGCTGCTGTTCGAGGTAGTAGGGGATCGCCGCGCGTAGTGAGTCGTTTCGGATGAGTGCCAGGTCGCCCGTCGCGACGAGCGCCTCGGTCGTTCCGAGTATCGGATTCAGGTCGAGCAGTACGGTGGAACGGCTGATGAGCACGAGGATGGAATCGGTCGGCAGCGGGTTCCCGGATCGGAACTGATCGTAGAGTTGGCGTGCAGCGGCTTCCGACGGTGCAAGCTGCCGGTCGACTGAGGCGATCGTCATCTCGGTGGCGGAGAGATCGGCGGCGAGCTGTCGCAGGTAGATGTGTTCCGCGCGACGGTCCGCGCGTGCCTGGCCCCACGACGTGACCTGAAATCCGATCGCAACGCCGAGGACCACGATCGCGATTTCGAGAAGCACGCCGAACCAGTTCTGCTCGCGGATCGCGCTGCGAAGTCGGGAGAAGATCATGGGGCGGATGGGGGAGAGACGTGTTGCCGACCAACTGCGCCGGACAGGAATGGCTGAGCGGAGAGAAAAGTAGAGAAGCGGGTGAAGAAGTGAAAACTGTTGCCGGGCTATTCCAGCGGCCTGCTGTTGGACACGTTGCCGACGAGCTTCCAACCTTCGGCCGTTCGTTCGTATAACTCGACCCAGGCCCAGACAACGGCGATGGGCTCTGAGGATCCGTCATCATTGGTGTACGTGCCGGCGACTTCAACCTCCGCGATGAGCCATCCAAGGGTGCCGTCGGCCGATACGCGAACGATCGGATCGCGGACGTCGCGATAGCGGTCGAACGTTGCATTCGCGAGGTAGCGGGTACGCTGTTGTCGACGCTGATCCGCCGAAGGGAACGTGATCTGCCCGCCGTTTGCGGATACGAAGGAATCCGCTTCGATGGTCATCCAGGAGTCGACGTCGCCGTCGAGATGCGCCTGAATCAGTTGCGTGTGAAGGCCGAGGAGCTCGGCCACGTCATCGGATGAGTCGGTCGTTTCGATGCAGCCGGCCAGGAGCAGGCTACCGATGATGAGACTCGCTTTCATGATCGATCGGTGCGGCACGGGATATGGGGTCGGGACGAACCGTACAGTCAGCGTCCGAGTACTATTTCTGGCCCTGGTGTTCGCCGATGCGTCGAAATGCCTCAGTCGTAATCCTCGCGACGACGCCATTCGCATCGAGAAGAAAAACCCAGTCGCTGGTAGTAACATAGTGCGTTGCCTTGGAATCTGCATTCGGTCGGCTGGCGGCGTAGAAAACATCGGTCTCGGTGGGAATATCCGACAGGACGGCAGAGCTGGCGGTGACGGCGTCGGGCTGTTCAGACAAGTCGAAGGTGAGGAGCGCGTTGTGAAGCCGGTACTCACCGACTATTTCTCCCTTTCGCCTGTCGAACTCCCATTTGAAGTCGGCTCCCACATAATACACGAGATCGTCTGGTTGTGCCGGCAGCATGTAGACATACAGCGTCCTATCGGAGATCGGAAGAACGATGCTGTTGTAGGCAACCTTTTCGGGTGCCACGAACCGGCTCTTGACCTGCGCAAGCGCGATGCCGGCATCAAGCGCGAATCCCGTTCGCCGCTCTGCGACCTCGAACGAGTCGGCGCTGATAACATCGTAGGAGGAGTCGAGGCGTGCCTCGGATGCAACTTCGTACGACGCGTTGTCTGACGCGACGCGACCGAACATTACGATCCATTCATCAGCGTCGCGTTCCACAATGTAGCCGGCAACTCTCGGGTCGACATTTCCCGACGGACTCTGCAGATAGGGATAGACCGCGTCGGTCCCATGCCACGCCGCCTGATCGTAGGCGTACAAGGCAAGACCCAACGCATTGACTCGATCAAGTTCCTTTCGGTCGATCCGTGGCTTGGAGCCAGAGCAGGCTGCCAGGAAGAGCGGAAGCGCAACGCAGCAGACAAAAAGTCGAGTGTTGGTCATGTGTGGCTACAGGTCGGTACGGTCAGTTGGATGCCATCGTTCAATTATGCGGCGGCGCGTGCGACTTAATCAACCCAATCCGGAGCCGCGCTACCGCGTGTGCCCTTCCGTAAGCTCACGATATCGCGCCTTACCCGCGATGTCGTCCGTTCCACCCGGGCGGCAGGTCGATCTGCGACGCCCCGACGAACTCGGCAAGCCGCTCGACTGCTTCGCGGAATCCGTTGTCAAATGCCCTCGTGCGCCGAAACCCTTGCTCAAGATGGACGGACGCGATCTCGAGTCGCGAAGATTCTCTATGGAGTTTCGGGTCGATCCGCCCGACCAGGCGACCGTTGTGCAGAATCGGCATGGCATAATATCCATACACGCGCTTCTGCTTCGGGACGTAGATCTCGACGCGATACTGAAAATCAAGCAGGTCCTGTGCCCGGCGACGCTGCCACAGGAACGAGTCGAACGGCGACAGCAGCGTGGTGCCGCTCGCCTCGTCAAGCGAAGCAATCTCGTCGAGATGTTCCGGCAGGGCGTAGTGGACCGCGCGGCTGCCGGCGACGCGGACCTCTCTGACGCTTCCGTTCGTGATACATCGGCGGATAACATCCGCCTGCTCCGTCGCGGTGAGCTTCGGACTCGTGTAGTAATTCCGAAGATGCGTCGCAGGGCAGACTCCGTTTCCCCGTAGTCCAGCCAGGAGCCAGCTATCGAAGTACGTGCGCGTTGTCGCTGCATTCACGTCGGGGTAGTGTCGTTCAGCGAGATCGAACACCTGCCGGAAATGCCGCCGTCCGACGACCGCGACCTTCCCGGCGTGCCACAGCATCTTGAGCGCCCTGTTCTCTTCCTTGGGGACCGACCATTCCGTCCCCGATGCGGAGCGCTTCGTGCCACCGTTGGCTGCACGCGCACCGTCGTCAAACTCGGCAGACTCGAGCGGACCTCGCGACCGAAGCTGCCGCAGTACGCGACGCTTGACATCCGTCGAAACATCGTAGTGGGTCCACCACGACGCGTTCTTGAAGCTCGGCGGTGGGAAGCGGATCATCCGTCGCCTGCCGATCGGCAGGTGCGAGATCGGAAGGATTGTCGCTTCGTGTCCCCAGTATTCGTAGCCCAGCTTCTTTTCGTAGATCCATCGATCGACGGACCGTCGATCGTACGCACCGAACCGACTCCAGAGCGTGAGGTAGTGCGCACGGTCGAGGACGTTGATGCTGTCGAGCTGGAGTCCGCCTGTAGACTCGAGATGATCGGAGAGGGCACGCCGCGTCAATCGGCGCGGAGCGTCGACGTTGAGGAGGCCCTGCTGTCGGAGCCAGAGGCGGATGACCTGTTCGGGCGTGACGGTTGGGAGGTTCATTTGTGGTCCGCGTCCGGATCGTTCACTCCAACTCCTTCAGCCTTCTTCGAAAGGAACGCTCAATCACAACAAGCGCTGCGGTACCCGTGACGAGCACCGCGGCCGCCGTGGCAAGAGCCATCACCTTCGAGTATTCGTCGATCGTCGCGGCAAGCGGACTCAACACGCCGCCGATGAGGAGCAGTGGCAAGGCGAGTACCGACAGCACGGTGATTCGGCGCTTTCGCCGCGTGTCCAGCAATTGCGACTTCTGGTCCGACGGTGTCAGGCGCTCCCACTGCACCTTCATCAGTTCCAGATCCGGTCGCTCCGACAGCGGTTCCATCCGAATCGCAGAGGGCAGTGAAACCATACCGGTCATGTACGAACTCAGAATACCCCGTGCCAGCGATTCGCCGACCTCGTTGCGACTCTGCTGCGGCCTGATTGGCCGCTGAATGTAGATCTTGAACCGGTCGCCGTGCGAAAGCTGGATCGTTACGCTGTCCTTTTCGCTTCGGCGGAGCTGAATCTCGCCGCGTCCGGCGGACTTGATGCGTTCGATCGCCGCATCGACGTCGGCGGCCGACGGATCGGTGAGTGGAGGCGCTTCGGTTGTTTCGAGAATCATCCCTCTGCAGGCAGTCGACGGTACAAGCGGTCAAGCGGTCAATCGGTCACTCTTCGCCAGCGAACCTCAAGCTGCCGGCGTTGATCGCCTGTTTCCCGAAACTCGGCCCGGCACGTGATGCCTTCCTGTCGATCGGCAATCTCGAGGCGGTTACCGATCAAGTTTGCGAGCCTGTCGTACGCTTCGCGATCAACGGGCAGACAGGGGTGACTTTCGATTGTGACCCGACCCGAATGATACGCTTCCTGCCAGCGTTCCCAAAGTTTCCATTGGTCGAGGACGAGCTGCAGCAAGTCCGGTCCGATCGGGGCGAGGCGGAAGTAGTCGCTGTACGCGTCCCGATCGCTGTCGAATGGCGAGTGATAGATATGCGGTACGCCGTGGTAGACCGCGACGCCGCGTCGCGGAGCGTCGTAGTATTCGTTGATTGTCAGCACGCGCTCCCACGTCTCGGCTGACGTGGGTGTCTCCAGTTCGGCTGTCGTCTCGAAAGGTGGTGTTCGCATTGGAGGAAACTAAAAACCACGGAGAGGAAAGACCTGCGCCGGCGTGTGGTGTTTTTGCAACATCCGGGGCAAAAATCACTGCATTGGAAGGAATGATGGAATGGGGACGCTCACTTCGCTCGCGAAGTTGTCAGTTGTCAGTTGTCAGTTGTCAGATCAGGTTGAAGCCGCAGTGGTTTCCTTGGAGCAGTTCGATACCCTCGGGAACTTCAGCATAGGCTGATTTCATCGACTCGCGACCCTCGTGTCGTTCGGCGGTAGGCCGACGGAGCGGTATGCGATGGTCCGCCCTCAGTTTAT
>JAGQWL010000410.1 GCA_020437385.1 Bacteroidota bacterium | reverse complement strand
CCGCCCGAGTGAACCACCACTCCGTCCACGACAACACCCGGTGTTGCCAGCACGCCGTACTCCATGATCTCCTGCAGGTCCTCGACCTTGCTCAGTTCGACATCCGCGTGAGCAGAATCCGCACATTGCTCGATAAGCTGGTACGTCCGCTGACAGCTCGCACACCCCATCCCCAGTACCTTGATGCTTTTCATGATTTCACTCCGGCGTTTACAGAAACAGATTAAAGATGACGCCGACCAGCAGGATGCCGATGCCGACGATCGTGATAAATGTCCAGATGAGCGTCGGCTTGAGCACTTTCCGAAGTATCAGCATCTCGGGAAGTGAAAGTGCTGTCACGCTCATCATGAAGGCAAGCGTCGATCCCATCGCGGCGCCCTTTCCGATCAGGGCCTCAACGACCGGAAGGATCCCGGCGGCATTCGAATACATCGGTATTCCCAGCACGACTGCCGCGGGCACGGACCACCACGTCCCCCGGCCCATGATCTTCACCATGAGTGACTCCGGTACGTAGCCGTGGATCAGCGCGCCGACGGCGATGCCGATCAGGACGTAGACCCACACCTTCGCAAAGATCTCCTTGACGTGCGCCCACGCCAATTCAAATCGGCGTTCCCAGGTAGGCGAACTGCCGGTCGTCGTAGCGGCCTGGCCGCCCTGAATCTTCTGCACCCAGTCTTCGAGGAAGCGCTCCATCTTCAGTCGGCCGATAACGAGTCCGGAGAACACGGCAACCGCGAGCCCAAGTGCGAGGTACGCGATCGCCACACGCCATCCAAAAAGCCCGAAGAGCAGCGCGAGCGCAATCTCGTTGACCATCGGGGCGGCGACAAGGAACGAGAAGGTTACGCCCAGCGGGACGCCGGCAGAAAGAAACCCAATAAACAACGGAACGGCGGAGCACGAGCAGAACGGCGTGACGACGCCCAGTCCGGCAGCCAGCGTATTCCCGAATCCGAGTCGCCGTCCGGACAACAGCGCACGCGTCCTTTCCGGCGAGAAGAACGACTGCACAATTCCGACTGCGTAAACCACGGCCGCCAGCAGCATCAGGATCTTCGGCGTGTCGTAGAGAAAGAAGTGGAGCGCCTCGCCGGCCCGCGACTCGAGCGACAATCCGAATGTTGTGACGACGGCGGATGCCCACCCGTCGAGTCGTGGGTAGATGGCAATCCAGAGTAATGCCGCGATGATGCTGATGAGGACCCACCGGCCCGTGCGTCCGCTTTCCCCACTCCCTGTTCGCCCGGAGGCGAGTCCTGTCAGGACCTGCTCACTCATGATTCCACCGCAACGACTGCACCGTGTCGATCGGATGCGCCGTCGCCTTGATGCCGATCAACTTCCGCAAGCAAATATAGCCCGCTTTACCGATATTATCGTATAAATACGATAACGGATAAAATGCTTGCCAAAACTTCGAACTTCGAGGCCGATCTGCAGGACGTCGCGACCTTCGCCAAGGCCCTCGGGCATCCGGCGCGCGCCGCGATCGTGCAGCACCTCGCACAGAACGAGTCGTGCATCTGCGGAGAGATCGTCGACGTGATTCCGCTTGCGCAGGCGACCGTCTCCCGCCACCTCAAGACATTGAAAGAAGCCGGACTCGTCAAGGGCGAAATCGACGGACCCCGCTCGTGTTATTGCCTCGATGCTGCGGGTTTCGCCCGCTTCGCAGCGACGATGCGTGATTTCCTCGATGGGGTCGAAGCGCACCCCATCGGCGACCAGTGTTGTCCGTGACGGAGCAGATCGTTTGATGAAACAACGCCTGCTCGCCGAGGCAATCGGCACCTTCTTTCTCGTCTTCGCCGGAACGGGTGCGATCGTAGTCAATGAAACGATGGGCGGCATTGTGACACACGTTGGTGTTGCGGTCACATTCGGACTCATCGTCATGGCGGTGATCTATGCCGTTGGTGACGTCTCCGGCGCGCACATCAATCCGGCTGTGTCGATCGGGTTCCTGATTGCGGGTCGACTTCCGATGGCCGACACGTTCCTGTACGTCGTGGCACAGATGATCGGCGCTTTAGCGGCATCGGGCGCGATTGCACTCCTGTTTCCCGGTCACCATTCGTTCGGCGCAACGCTGCCGCAGGGTTCGTGGCAGCAGGCGTTCGGGATGGAACTTGTGATCACCTTTCTGCTGATGTTTGTCATCATCAGTG
>JAGQWL010000409.1 GCA_020437385.1 Bacteroidota bacterium | reverse complement strand
GTGAGTCCTCCGTGTCCTCTGTGCCTCCGTGCCTCCGTGCCTCCGTGTCCTCTGTGCGCCCTCCGTGTCCTCCGTGCCTCCGTGAGTCCTCCGTGTCCTCTGTGCCTCCGTGTCCTCTGTGCCTCCGTGCCTCCGTGAGACCTCCGTGTCCTCCGTGCCTCCGTGAGACCTCCGTGCCCTCCGTGATACCCTCCGCGCCTCCGTGAGAACCCGTGCGCCCTCCGTATCCTCCGTGCCTCCGTGCCTCCGTGCCTCCGTGAGACCTCTGTGAGACCGTGAGCCCCGTGCGATCACTCCGCCACCAACCGCTGCCCCGCCCCCGCCATCCGCGGTGTCTGGTACACCCCATCCGCCACAATCGCGGGATCTACGAATCGATCGCTCAGGTGCGGAATGTACTCCAGCAACTCCGCCGGAAGCCCGAGCGCAACGTGATTGAACAACACCAGGTGCTGGTGAAGCTGACCCATGTCTCCTACGTGCGGGACCACGGGCAATCCGAAGGACGTCGCAAGCATGCTGACCGCAATGAACTCAGACACACCCGCCACGCGCAGGGCATCGACCTGGACGACGTCGACCGCATCCGCCTCCATGAAGTTCTTGAATTGTACCCGGTTGCTTACGTGTTCTCCGAGCGCAATCAATGAGCCTCCGGATCGAGCAATCGTCGCAAGCCGCTGGTGCCCGAGCACATCGTCTGGATGTGTCGGCTCTTCGATCCAGTGCGCGCCAAGCCTGGCGAACTCGCGACACGCAATCTCCGCCTCTCGAAGGCTCCATTGCTGGTTGGCATCAACCATGATCCGCGTCTCCGCACCGGCAGCCTCACGCACCAATGAAAACCGGCGCAGGTCGCGCGCGAGATCCGCGGATCCAACCTTCAATTTCAACGCGCCGAAGCCCCGGGAGACTGCCCTCTCGGTTCGCGCTGATACCTCCGCATCCGAGTAGTTGAACCAACCAATCGATGTATCGTAGCCGGGATATCCGCTTTCGGTAATTGGCAGTCGCTCGCTTCGGGTGGACCGATGGCTGCCAACCAGCTCAACTGCGTCGACGTGCGACAGCCTATCGTCAATCCAGCTCAGGTCCAGCAGCGCAACGACCGATTCATCGTCCAGCGAAAGCAGCAATTCCCAGAGCGGCTGGTCACGGTGCAGGGCCCAGAGATCGAAGGCCGCGTTGGTCACCGAAGCAAGAGCCAGGTGTACGGCGCCCTTGTGCGGACCCAGCCACCTCAGCCGCGAGTGATCAGCAAGTTGCTTGTGGAGCGCACCGAATTGCGCCATGATCTCCTCGATATCCGTTCCACCGATCACGAGCAGTCGCTCACCGAGTATCTGTGCCAGTTCACACACCACATCGTTCCCGTCACCGAGCGTGAATGAAGCACCCTCGCCGATCAGGTTGCCCGCGTGGAGCCGCGTCAGCGCATACGCATACTGCGGATCTCCATGTACTGAGTCGCTTCCCGAACCGCCGGGCAGATCGAAGCGTGCGTCACGCGTTGTGACCCTCGTGATTTTGTTCATCTTTGGTCAGAGTCGATAGCCCACCTCGGCACCTCCGCTGACGTGCATGATGTGGCCTGTCACAAATCGTGCTGCATCGGAACAGAGAAATACCGCGACCGGAGCGATTTCATTCGTCTCCGGACAATAGCCAAGTGCCGGCAGGCGATTCAGGTACGACGCAATCTCGGCAGGGTTTGGTTGCTCGTCTGCCCATTGTCGCAGCGCCGGCGTCCACGCGGCAATCGGACACAATGCATTGACACGGATGCCGTCACTTCCCCAATCGGCCGCGGCGCTTCGCGTAAGCGCATTTATACCGCCCTTGGTCATGGCGTAGGCCGCATGGCGCGCCTGACCCGTTACGCCCGCCATGCTCGAAACATTGAGCACGCATCCGCGGCGTTGCTTCAGGTGCGGATACGCGCTCCGCATCGCCCAGAACGTGCCCCGGAGATTGACATCGAGCAGCAATTGCAGCTCATCTGCCTCAGTCGTTTCGACGGGCGCGCTCGGCGTCACGACGGCCGCATTATTGACGAGAATATCGAGCCCGCCGAGAGCGGTCACGGCATCTTTAACAGCCCGCTCTGTGTCCGCGAGATCAGACAGGTCGAGTCCGATGGTCTTGCACTTGAGAGCCTCGCCTGCATCATCCAGGAAGTGATCGCGCAGCGCCGCGATGGCAATGGAGGCACCGGCCTGGCTAAACGATTCGGCGATCGCTCGTCCGATGCCCTGCGACCCGCCCGTGATCAATGCCCGGAGTCCGCTAAGCAAGCTGGATGGTGTTGTAGTTGCCGATTCCTTATTCATGACGTATCAGACGTGCTCCATGCAGGTAGACTGTCGTCGGGCATACCAGACACGGGGCGGATAGTACCGGAAATCAATCTCCGTGTCCTCCGAGTCCCAGTGACTCGCCTGACCCTCCGGCCAACGCGACAATCGCGACGGTTTCGAGACGACGGTTCAGGCCCGCATCCATGATAGAAAACGCCGGCTACTGCCGAAAGCCTCCAGGTTGATGTAGATTGTTTCTTCCAAGTTCATCAGTATCCTCACACAACACGGAAGCCGAAACGACGCACACCGGAATCATGTCGCACAACCTTGAACGAAACAGGAAGAACGCAATCGCCTTCTATCGCACTGCGTATCTGGGTAATCCCGGACAAGCGGTTGATCAGTTTGTCGGCACCGAATACATCCAGCACAATCCGTTAGTGGCAGACGGAAAGCAGGCGTTCATTGACTACTTCAAGGAGATGCACGAAAAATATCCTGGCAAGCAGATCGAATTTGTCCGAGTGGTGGCGGAGGATGACCTCGTTGCGTTGCACACGCACCAGATCTGGCCCGGCGAGGAAGAGTATGTCACGATGGATTTCTTTCGATTCGATGCGCAAGGAAAAATCGTCGAGCACTGGGATTCGATACAGCAGATTCCAGAGTACAGCAAGAACGGTAATAAGATGTTTTGAGGATTGACGGATTGTTATCCCGGAGCATGGATCGTTCCTGATGGAGACAAGGTTCCTGTTTACGATTTTGGTCCGGTTCACTTCGACTGCGTTGCGATTCCTCGTGGGGGACAGCGATTTATTGGTGAGTCGTATGTGGCGCCCGTAGCGTCGGGCAGAACAGCCGCGCGTGATTAGGCACCCCGAGTCGCCCTTTAACACTGGACGCGACTTAAACATCGCAGGGAGCTCCCACATCGAATTAAGCCGCTCTGAGCCTCCGTGCGCCCTCCGTGTCCTCTGTGCCTCCGTGAGATACCCGTGCCTCCGTGCGCCCCTCGTGCCCTCTGTGCCTCTGTGCCTCTGTGCCTCTGTGCCTCTGTGCCTCTGTGAGAACTGATTCGCAAATAGTTTCGCTTCAGGTCCTGAAACCCGATCTTGCAGTATGTCTGATTTGCGCGACGTCGATCGACGAACTTTTCTGGGTCTCTCGGTACTCATGGTCGGGAACACCGCGGCCGGTCTTCTGAAGCCTGATGCCGGTCATTGGCTTCGGATTGTTCGCACGCGTTCGACACATCCGTTTCTGTACGTTTCTCGCGGCGAACACGCGACTGCACAAAGCATCGATCGGCTATCCCGCTCGATTCAATCCGGTCACGCGAAGAAGCTCTGGGATTCAATACGCGAAGAAGCGACTGCAGATCTGGACGCGCCGCTCATCATGCCCGACTCGCCAATCGAAGGCCGCAGTCCGGCGACCATCGCGCAGCGAAATCTCGACTTCTACGTCTGCAACGCCGCCGGTCAACGCATCAAGCGGCAGGCGATGGTTTACCTGCTCACCGGCGATTACACGTATTGTAGTTCCGCTGTCGAGCAGATCGAAGCCATCCTCGACCAGGATCGATGGCCGGACTGGATCGACCAGGCCCACATCCGCTTCGGACACCCGGCCGGACTGCGCACCGGCATGCTTGCCAATGACATCGGACTCGCGTACGACTGGCTCTACCACGGACTCACGCCCGGCGAGCGAAACCACATCGCGAAGCGCCTCGATGACCGGGGCATCGAGCCATTCCGAATTTCCCTTACGCAGGATCCCTGGTGGATGCGCGACTTGAACAACTGGACGACAACGATCGTCGGTGGAGTAGCCGTTGCGGCGATGGCAATCGAGGACCGGATACCTGACGCCCCCGGCATCATCGATCTCGCGAGCAAAACATTCGAGCGTTACCTGCAGATCTACGGGAGGAGCGGGGAATTCAATGAGTCGCCGGCCTATGCGAATGCGACAGTCCGGCCGGTCGCGTTCTTTCGTGCCGTAGATGATTGGCGCGGAAACAGGTCCGACGCGGGTGGTCGACTCGCCAATCATCCGTTCCCCGACACCGCCACGTGGCTTCGGTATATGACGCTTCCTTCCGGCCATACTGCCGCCTTCGGTGATTCGCACGTGGATGCGCTGCCATGGACCAAACACCTTGCGGCGATTGCGGCGGCGGCAAACGATCCCGTCTTGCAGGACTTCTATCTCGCCAATGCACGCGGCGGCGATGCGGAGGAACTCGCGTGGTTCGATCCCGCGCTTGATCCGAAGACACCGACCGGCATGCTGCCCCTCGGCCGGCACTTCCCGGACCAGGGCGGCTGTTTTTCAGTTCGCGGATCGTGGGACAGTGACCATCCGCAGATTTGCGTTTACGGAAAGACCGGTCGCGAGGAGAATCACGAGCACAACGACGCCGGGCAGATCTGTATCGATGTCGGCAAGGAGCGGATGATTGTCGATCCGGGGAGTCCGTCGAGCTATCCGGAGGACTTCTTCGACGAGGGCCGATGGGCCTACTACAACGCATCCATCATCGGACACAATGTTGTTCAGGTGGGAGGGCTCGAACAACGCGTGCCGGATTGGGAGCGCGGCGATGGGCCACCGGAAGGTATTGCATCCATCACGGGACACATGGTCGACAGCGAATTCTCCGATGAATGGGGAGGACGCCTGCTGATGGACACAACCAGGGCGTATGTCGGCGCCGATCGGGTTCGCCGTGCGGTTATTGTTCTGCATTCGGGAATCGTCGCGGTGCTGGACGAAGTGCAATTGCCTGAGGCTGCCCCCATCGTGCTGAGGTGGCATACAATCGATCGCGCGGCGGTGACTGCCGATGGAAGTTTTGTGGTGCGAGGAGAGCGTGCAGCACTCGCCTGTCGGGTGGTCGCGGTATCGGGAACGCCCATTCCTGGATTCGCACGTCGAGAGCATTCCTACGCGCCGCCGTACGATCGGGCGCGAACGGGTGAGTTGCTCGAGGCACGAAACGAGAGTTACGTCGAGGTCGCCGGCCGCGGAGGTTCGGTTAAGTGGCTTTCCGTATTTGCGAGTGTTCGGGACGGATCGGATGCGTCGCGATGGGACGTGTCGGGCGGAGTTGCCTCGATCGTGCGTGACGGTCGGACGGCCGCGGTGTCTTTCGATGGTGAAACGCTGCGTGTTTCCGAGGGAGCCATCGAGCAAGCGCAACCGATCGGGTGAACTTTCGTGACAAGGAAGCGGACCTGAAAAGAGACTGGTTCGGAAGCTTGTTTTAACCAATGTCAGCAGGAAGATGGAGATTGGAAGTGGAACGCCGGCCGGACCTCGGCGGCGCTTATTGGCCTTTTGCTGGGACTACCTGGTGATTCTAACGTACCTCGTGCCACTCGTAGGTCTCGGCGTTCTTATCAATCGCTTCGCTCCAGAGGTCGCCGCCGCACTATTCGAAAGTCCGTTGAAGGCTCAGGCTATGGGTTTCATGCTGATCACACTGCCGGTCGCCCTGTACTTCGTTCTTTCTGAGGCGTCGACCAGACAGGCGACCTATGGAAAACGTCGCCTCTCCCTCGTTGTACAAGATGTCAACGGTTCGAGAATAGGCATCTCTCGCTCGATCGTTCGCACAGCCGCGAAGTTTACTCCCTGGGAGCTTGCTCACTACTTCATCTGGCAGTCTTCATTCTCGGATTCGCCGGAAAGTCCGGTTTTCGCGGCCGGTTTTGTGACGGTGTGGGTCCTGGTTGGCGGCGATCTCGCTGCGATGTTCTTTGGGCGCAAGTATCGAACGTTGCACGATCGGATTTCCGGAACGTCAGTCGTACGTATGTAATTGCACGAATCGCTCCTCAAGAAACGTCGAAATGAATCCTGTCGTCCGCATACTTCGAGTAGTCATGCCAATCGTCGCGATCGTCTGCGTCGTGATATTCCCGCCGTGGCCCGGGATTCTGACGTGGCTGGCGCCGCTGCCGGACACCGTGCAGGAGCAGCTGGACGATTCGGTTGCTCGGGGCCTGGACGGCATCATCGTCTACATCGATGAGGGGGGTACGGAGCCACGTTTCTACGCGGCGGGGTGGAAGGACCGGGCCAATCGCGTCCCCGCGGATCCACACGCCTTGTTCAAGATCGCCAGCATCAGCAAGCTGTACATTGCCGCCGCCACCGCCAAGCTCGTCGCCGCCGGTAAGCTGTCGCTGGACCGAACGCTTGCAGCGTACCTGCCCGAGCTCTCCGGCAGAATCGAAAACGCAGATCAGATCACACTGCGGATGTTGGTTCAGCACCGAAGCGGCATTCCAAATTTCACGGACCAGGAGGGATTCAACTGGTTTGAGCAACATCGTGACAACGATGCGAAGCTCGAGTTGGGTCTGGACAAACCGGCCGACTTTGCTCCGGACTCTCGCTATAGCTACTCGAATACCAACTACCTGTTGATCGGTCGCATCCTCGACAATGAATTGGGTTACAGTCATCACGAATACATCGAAAAGGAGTTGCTCGCGCCGCTCGGCCTTACCCACACCTACAGTCTGCTCGATCAAGTGAACCTGGATAGCGTCGCCAGCGGCTATCATGACGAGGTTGAACCGGATCTAAAGGAGCTGAATTTTGTCTCGCCGGGCGGATCGATGGTCGCGACTGCACAGGACGTTGGCGTTTTCCTGCGAGCGCTGAACGACGGATCGTTGCTTGGTGAGGAAGCGCAGTCCGTCTATACTTCGATCTATGAATTCGGGCACAAGGGATGGCTGCCGGGATACGAGAGTATCGCGCGGTATCATGCAGACATTGACGCGGTCGTCGTGCAGTTTGTCAATACGACCGGCGGGGAGCTCGAGCTGGTGGCAAACGTGACGTATCAGCGCATCGTGCGGATTTTGCGCAGGCAGAATGGTTAGGTTCGACGTACTCGACGGTGGTTCATTCTGAGTAAATCTTCTTCGGAACCATCGATTCCGATCAATCCTGGATGAGCCTGCGCGTGTTGAGGGTTTTCGGTGGCGACTTCATCTCGTTAGGCGTAGGTTTCTCATCAGAATCATCGCTTCGCATCCATTGACCAACCAGCCTGCACCGCTATGGCAACGATCGTCCTGGCAATCGCGCTACTGCTCTGTTCACTTACCGCCGGCTTTCTCTTTGCTTTTGCCGTCGTCGTAATGCCCGGGCTGAAAGCGCTCGATGATACGGGTTACCTGCGCGCCTTTCAGCTCGTCGACGGTGTGATTCAGAACAACCAGCCGTTTTTCATGCTGGTATGGGGTGGGTCAATTCTCGCAATGTTGGCTGCTCTCGGTACTGGGGTTGTGTCGCTCGTTGGTATTGATCTGATACTCCTGCTTGCTGCCGGCGTATTGTATCTCGGTGGGGTTCAGCTTCCGACGATCGCGATCCATCTACCGCTGAACGCGAAGGTGCAGCGTATCAACTTCAACGAGATCGATGCGTCGGCGCTGCACGAAGCTCGCGTCGACTTCGAGACGCGATGGAATCGGTGGAACGTCAGGCGGACCGTAATTGCGGTTTCATCGGTCGTTCTGATGCTCGTGCTGCTTGTGCGCCTCTAGGTCAAAGAAATCCAAACCGGCGCCGTGTCTATAACCACAATTGCTGCACTCACCTACTGCATTGTCGCCTCGATAGTCGTGGCGTTTCAACTCGCCCTGGCACTTGGCGTGCCTTGGGGTGAGTACTCAATGGGCGGCAGGTTCCCGGGCAAGTATCCCCCGCGAATGCGCATTGTTGCGGTTGTTAATGCCGTGATTCTTGCCATGACCGGACTGGTCGTTCTTTCGCGTGCAGGGCTCCTGCTTCCGAGGTGGCCGCTGTCTGTGCCGTGGCTCATCTGGGTGGTCGTTGCCTTCAGCGCGGTCGGATTCGTGATGAACCTGATCACGCCCAGCAGAGGTGAAAGAGTACGTTGGGCGCCGGCGACGTTCGCTATGCTCGTCACCAGCCTCGTGATTGCGATTGGCCCCTGGACTGGGAGTGCCCTCGATCCGACAAGATGAGTGCCGTAGCTCAAATCGAGTTGCAGACGGCAACTCCATGCGACAGAAAGCGTCCTTTAATCGAAAAGCCCTGAATCCTCATCCCCATTGTCCAATGAAATTTCGACTGTCGTTTTGCCTGTTTCTCCTTTTTGCGCTGAGCCGGCCGGCATACACACAGTCCGTCGAGGAAGTTGTGGTCGGAAGCAAGTACTTGATCGAGTCCGCTGTTCTCGGGGAGACGCGAGAGTACTGGATACGCCTTCCCGACACCTACGAGCTCGAATCGGCGTCGCACGCCGAGTATCCGCTGCTGATTGTCCTGGACGGGCAGGCACAATTTGAGTTTGCGTCGAGCATGCTCAACTACATGAGCCGCGGTCGAAGCGACAGTCGCCGTGTCCCGGAGATGGTCGTCGTCGGCGTCGCAAGTACGAATCGTGAAAGGGACTTCACCCCGGACAAAATTGTTACGCGGCGAAAGAACGATACGGGCGGCGCAGACCAGTTCCTCGCCTTCCTGGAGAGTGAGCTTTTGCCGCTACTCCAGGAGAAGTATCGGTTGTCCTCATTTGACATCCTGATGGGACACTCACTCGGCGGTCTGTTTGCCGTCCACACATATCTGAAACCAGAAACCGAGTTCGACGCATTCATCGCCATCGATCCGAGCTTTGGTACCTGGGATGACGAGAAGATGAGCGGCAAGGTTGAATCCGCAACCGACAATTCCTTCGACCGATTTCTTTACATCGCGACCGCAAACTGGGGCGCACGAAATCTGGGCAATCGCGATCGTCATGTGCAGTTCTACGAGGCAATGCACAGACGCGCGGGGGACGAGCGGTTCAGGGCGAAGACTGAGTACTTCGAGCACGAAGATCATTCCTCGGTTCCAGTGATCGCGTTTCACAATGGCTTGTCCGCGATGTTCGAAGGTTATGGGATGACGTTTCGGGATGTGACGTCACTCGAGCAGATGACCGAACAGTACCGGATCCTCTCTAACCGGCTGTCCCATGATTTTCCGCCGCCGGAGGGATTGGTCAACAGGGTCGGCTATCGGATGCTGCAGAGCGAAGACGAGCAGCAGCGAAAAGAGGCGCTCGGTTTCTTCGAGCTGAACGCCGACAACTACCCGAAGTCGTCCAATGCGTTCGATAGTCTGGGCGAAGCCTTCGCCGCGGCGGGACGAAAGGCGGAAGCGATCCAGGCGTATCGGAAATCTCTGGAGCTTAATCCGCGTAACGAAAACGCCAGCGCCCAGCTGGAGAAACTGACGGCGGAGTAGTGCCCCGGCGTTCTCGCGTGAGTAGCGATCACTGCGTATCGATCCGTTACGCAGCGCGGCGCAACCGCAGGGGAGACCGAATAGTCTTTCGTACTTTGTTATCAACCATCGACCAGCGTCGCAGCCAACATGCCCGTAACAATTATTGCGTTGACATCCGTTCGCTCGGGCGAAGAAGAGTCGTTGCAGCGTTATCTCGCTACGGTCCAGCCCCTGATGCAATCCGCGGGCGCCAACATATTGCAGTGGTTTGAAGTCGTCGCACCCGTCGCCGGAGAAGCGGCCGTTCAGTACGTTTCATTGATCGAATATCCGGACGAGGGCGCGGTTAGAGCGGTGTTCGACAGCGAGGCATATCGTTCACTTGATGAAGTGAAGAAGCGCACGTTCTCGACCTACCAAATCGGATACGCCAGTCGGCTTCAGTAGCCAGGCTTCAATGGAGGTTTAATGGCACCTGAAATCACACTGGATCCCTGCGCAGATCCATCTGAGGTCGCCGGTATGAGGGATGCCCACCTCAGGAGTCTCATCGCCCCGATGGACGGGATGTGGGAAAGCTTCGCGAACGCTGCGACTCACACGAGAATCAACGCGGACGGAGAGCAGGCGGGATATTATGTTCTGAACGACGAGGGCATCCTGCTGCAGCTCTACATCGACCCTGCCTTCCAGCGATACAGTCGTGTTCTTTTTGATCGGGTAATCGCGCAAGCCTCCGTCCGTCAGGCCATGGCCGGCACGATTGATCCAGCGTTTCTGTCGCTTTGCCTGGACGTTCACAAGAGTGTGACGGTGCACACACTGCTCTACGAACATGACGGCGAAGTGCATGCCGAAACGGTCCGTGACAACGGTCTGACGTTTCGTTTGATTGATTCGTCGGAACTGGATCGTACGGTTGCGCTGCAGCTTGCGTGCCTGGGTGCCGGAGCGGAACTCGGCCAATGGCTCCGAGGCTACTCGGCCAACCTGATTGACAGAAAGGAGTTGTTTGTTTTGTGCCGTGACGACGACTGGCTTGGACTCGGCGAGTGTCGCAAGAGCGATTCGCAGGACCGCGTGGCCGATCTCGGCATGATGGTCGCTCCGGATCACCGCGGTCGAGGGTTGGCAACCGATATCCTGAACAGGCTCGTTGCGATTTCAACGCATGCCGGACTGCGCCCCATCTGCTCGACGACCGTCGACAATACAAACGCCCAACGGGCGATCGTGAGAGCGGGCTTTGTAAGCCTACACCGGCTTCTGAGTGTTACCTTTTTAGC
>JAGQWL010000408.1 GCA_020437385.1 Bacteroidota bacterium | reverse complement strand
GGTCTTCCACATACTTCTGGATGGCTCGGCGGAGCGGGCGGGCACCAAACTTTGGATCGTAGCCTTTCTCTACAAGGAAGTTCTTGGCCGTATCCACCAGGTCGATCGTGATCCCGACGCTCTCGGCTCGACCGAACAACTCTGCCGACATCAGGTCGATAATCGTGAAGATGTGCTCTTTCTCAAGAGGATTAAACACGATCACATCATCAATCCGGTTGAGGAACTCAGGATTGAAGACTCTCTTCAGCGCGTCTTCGACCGTGCTCTTCATCGTTTGATAATCGAGCGCAGCGTTGCTCTGACTGAAACCGATACCCTTGCCGAGGTTCTTGATATCCCTTGCTCCAATATTCGAGGTCATCAAGATGATCGTGTTTCGGAAATCGACTCGCCTACCAAGGCCATCCGTCAGAATGCCGTCATCGAGTACCTGAAGCAGAATATTGAACACGTCAGGATGCGCCTTCTCGATTTCGTCCAGAAGGACAACCGAATACGGTTTACGCCGGACTTTCTCGGTCAACTGACCGCCCTCTTCATATCCGACATATCCCGGAGGTGCACCGACCAGGCGACTGACGGCGAATTTCTCCATGTATTCGCTCATGTCGATGCGGATAAGCGCATCAGTTGAGTCGAACAGATATTTCGTGAGCACCTTGGCCATCTCCGTTTTTCCAACGCCGGTAGGGCCAAGGAAAATGAAGGAACCAATCGGCCGCTTCGGATCCTTGAGCCCGGCCCTGGTACGCCGGATGGAGCGCGACAGCTTCTGAATCGCCTCTTCCTGGCCGATCACACGCTGCTTGAGCTCTTCTTCCATCCTGAGCAGCTTCTTCGACTCCGGTTCGGAGATCTTGTCGACGGGAATGCCCGTCATCATTGCCACGACCTCAGAGATATCCTTGGACGTAACGTCGTGGATTTCGGTCTCTGCCTTGCGTTCCCATTCGGCTTTCGCCTCCTCGAGTTGGTCGAGCAACTTCTTTTCGGAGTCGCGCAGGCGAGCTGCTTCTTCAAACTTCTGGCTCTTGACGACTCGGTTCTTTTCTTCGCGAACCGACTCGATCTCCTTCTCAAGTTTGACGATTTCGTCCGGAACGTGGATGTTGCCGAGATGCACTCGGGCACCGGCCTCATCCATCACGTCGATCGCCTTGTCGGGCAGGTAGCGATCCGTTATGTAACGTTCCGATAGTTTGACTGCCAGTTCAATCGATTCGTCAGAGAACCGGACGTTGTGATGCTCCTCGTACTTGTCCTTGATGTTCTTCAGGATCTCGACGGTTTCTTCGGGGGAGGAGGGATCGACAAGAATCTTCTGGAAACGGCGATCCAGCGCGCCGTCTTTCTCGATGTACTGCCGGTACTCGTCAAGCGTCGTTGCGCCGATGCATTGAATTTCACCACGGGCGAGCGCGGGCTTGAACATATTGCTCGCGTCAAGGCTTCCACTTGCTCCACCCGCACCGACGATCGTATGCAGTTCGTCGATGAAGAGAATGACGTCGGGGCTTTTTTCAAGCTCGTTCATCACCGCCTTCATACGCTCCTCAAACTGTCCTCGATACTTGGTACCGGCAACGAGGGCAGCCAGGTCAAGCGTAACGATTCGCTTGTCATACAAAACGCGACTAACCTTGCGCTGCATGATTCGCATCGCGAGTCCTTCGGCGATGGCGGTCTTTCCGACCCCAGGCTCGCCAATGAGCACGGGATTGTTCTTCTTGCGTCGGCTGAGGACCTGAGCGACGCGTTCGATTTCGCGCTGGCGGCCAACGACCGCGTCGAGTTTTCCTTCTTCGGCGAGTTTGGTGAGATCGCGGCCGAAGTTGTCGAGGACTGGTGTTTTGCTCTTTTCCATTTTGCCACGTTCTTTGAAACCGGAGGACGACGACCCTGCGCTCGAACCCGAACTACTTCGCGGAGTCGACTTGCCACTTATGATCGAATCCAGCTCGCTGCGGACTGCATCGTAGGTAACCGAAAAACCCTGCTGCAGAATCTGTGCCGCGATATTCTCATCGTCGCGTAGAAGGCTTAGCAGTAGATGCTCGGTCCCGATGACATCGCTTTTGTACAGCTTGGCCTCCAGGTACGTGATCTTCAGAACCTTCTCAGCCTGCTTGGTCAGCGGAATGTTGCCGACGGTCAGCGCGCCACCTGTACTGCGAACGGTGTCCTCGACCGCCTTCTTCAGCTTCTGCAAGTCTGCTCCAAGATTGCGAAGGATCTTGACCGCGATGCCCTCGCCTTCCCGGATGATACCCAGCAACAGATGCTCGGTGCCTATGTAGTCATGCCCCAGCCGTATGGCCTCCTCTCGGCTGTAGGAGATAACGTCTCGGACACGATTTGAAAAATTACCCTCCATATCCCTCAGTCGGCGCGAACCAGCGCTGGTTGGTTGTTGCGGATTCTAGACACCGAAGCTGGAGCCGCATCCACAGGTTGACGTAGCGTTCGGATTGTCGAACGTAAAGCCGCGGGCGTCCAAACCATCCTGGTAATCAACTGTCGTCCCCATCAGGTAAAGACCGTGCCGCTTGTCGATGAAAATTGGAATTCCGTCGTCCTCGAACGAGACATCATGCTCCCGAAGTCTGTCAAATCCGAGAATGTAGCTCATCCCGGAACAGCCACCTCCCTTGACGCCAATTCGCAAGCCAAACCCTTCAGGAATATTCTTTTCCTTGAGTATGCGCTTTACTTCTTCAGCTGCCTTTTCAGAAAGCCTTACCGGGCTGGCTACCGCTGTGTTCTGCATATTTCCGCGATCCGATTGGTGAAGCCTGTCAATGTCCCAAACCGTTCGACAGTCAACCATTGTGGTGGATGGCCCGAATCGGTCTCATGGAGCATCCCTGGCGCGATCCAAGCCGTTCTGTCCAGCGTCACTTTGGCAGTCGGTATCTTCGCTGTCCACGATTCTGCCGAAATCGTGCCAATCGAGCCCTGGTTGTTGATCGGACCGCCTCACCTGTTCGAATCAGGGTGCGATCCGTTCGACTCGCAGGCCGCTCGTTCCGACGCCAAACAATCTGTCAGTCGACGGTAACCTCCAACGAAACGTGAATGCGTACGTTCCAGTATCGGGTGAACAACACCGGTCCCTATAACTGCCTCGCGAGAACCACAGCGGCCTTATACGCCTCGCTGGTTCCACGGTCAGAATCGATCGCCTGTAGCAGGATTACGTAAATGCCGACAGGCAGTTCGAGACCTTCGTCATCTCGCCCGTCCCAGATCACCGTTCCATTTCGGGTGCTAAGTAGACCACGCTCCAGCTCGCGAACCTTCCGTCCGCGCGAGTCGAAGATTCGAACGCGCACGAGTGCCTCTTCGGACGCAAGGCGGTAGCGTATGGCAGCGAAGTCATCAACGCCGTCAGCATCCGGTGAAAACGTTGATGGCTCGATAACCACCGATTCGTCCTCGTCAACGGATGATTCGGATTCGAGAAATACCGAATTGCGCAGTCCCGGGGTTGCGCCGGCAACGGCCACAGAGCTGGTCCAATTGTCGGACGTGTTCGAGCGGGCGATCGGATCTATCCGCTCAATCGAAGTTCCTTTGGTCTCTCGGAGGTTTGGATGGTGCCAGTCGGGATCGTACTGCACCTCGTCCAGTACGGCGTCATCGGAGCGATGCAAGCGAACCAGATCACCCGAGTTCAACAATCCCAGCGAACTTGCAAAAAACGGAAGCAGCGCCGTTTGATCGGCTGCGTAATCGTTTGGAAACGCAAGCACCAGATCGGACGCCGAATACACGTCTTCCAAATCGATTGACTCAGATTGCGCAAAGACCACGGCGTAGCCACCCGGCTGAATTCCGACCGCGGTCGAAGCGATTCGCATGGTGTCAGCTTCGTTCCGCTCATCCGCGATGTCAGTCCAATAGATACCCGCAAGACTGAGCAGATCCGCGGACACGTTGTACAATTCAATGAACTCCGTCTGATTTTGAAGACCGTCGCCGTCGTCGTCCCGGGGATCGAACAGAATTTCGTTGATAACGATGTCTCCGGGCTCGGCGCGACGCGCTACCACAACTGACGCTGCATCGAGTACGTTGCCTGTTATATCCGAGATTCCTGACGCCTCGACAGTTCCTCCTGATAGGGGGGAGTCGAACGAGAGATCGACAACGTTGTTGGCCATTACAAGTGTCACGGACTGAGGAGACACTCCATTCAGCTTGAAGGCGGGTGGTGTGACGGTCGCCGCGTCCAGCGGCTCGCTGAAATAGGTTCTGACAATAGTTCCGGAAACCTGCTCCGCAAACGTCAGCTCAGGAGGAGAGAGATCTGGTTCGTAGATGCTATTTCGCGCATTTGGCGTCCCACCGGCAGTCGCAGTGGAGGTGCCCCAATTTGTAGCGCTGTTTGAGGGACCGGCCGGGTCGCGACGCTCCAGCGAGGGACCGCTGCCACCCCACGAAGGGACGAAGGAAACGGAGTCAATCGTCACGTTCCCGCGGAAGAGGACAACAGCGTCTCCAGAATTGTTGAGTGCGGGCCAGGCTGGAGCTTCGTAGAAGGCGACGTTTGGAAACTGTGACGCGAAGAGTGCGGCATTGCGAACGACAACTACATACTGCCCCGGTTCCATCAACACC
Source organism: Bacteroidota bacterium (assembly GCA_020437385.1). Lineage (GTDB taxonomy): Bacteria > Bacteroidota > Rhodothermia > Rhodothermales > JABDKH01 > JAGQWL01. The sequence continues at coordinate 9,496 of JAGQWL010000408.1, read as the reverse complement.
GATTCGGTCACCAGCGGTGAGCGAACGAGTCGATTGTCCGAAAACTCGAATTCGGTCAAGAGAAACGTCTTCGAACTAAGATTCAGAAGTTCAATGTACTCGCCGTCGGTCTCGTCGGGATCATAGGCGATCTCGTTTACAACAATGTCGCCAACACCCGGGACATCCCCAGTCACGGCGATCAGAAGGTTTGTCGTGGCCGAAGCCAGTGTGTTGCCGGCAAGATCCGAAACACCGGAAACCGCCAACTGATACGATCCGCCGGTAATTGGCGAATCATACTGTAGCGTGACGCTTGCGAATGCACCACCCGGACAAATGACGCGATTCGGAGAACCGATGGACGGTGTCACAACATAGTTCGACGCACTACAGGCGCTCGTGGGGTCGAGGGTCTCCGAAAAGACCACCTCAATATTCGAATTGTCGACGGCAGTCGCGCTTACGAGGGTCGGCGGATCGGTATCTGAGACGACCGAAAACGCAGCGTTACCGGCGACGAGCGTGTTGCCGGCAAGATCTTTGACCCCGTCAACCGCAACCGTATAGTCGCCCGTCGGAAGCGTCGACGTGAAGGACAGGCGAACAAGACTCGACGCCGGGCCTGACGTGGGATCTAGTAGTTCCGCCGAAAACGGTTGGCCGATTCCGTCGCTAATATCGAAGGACGCGGGAACCACGGATGTCTCATCCAGCGGTTCCGAGAACTGCACCTGTACGGTGTTGGCTGCGGCGACGTACACCGCCGACAACACGGATGGCGGGGTCTCGTCCGGCGGAAGTGTATCGGTCACGTCGACGTCATCGAACCAGTAGTGCTGGTTGCGTGATGCCGAATGCTTCACCCAGACGCCGAACCAGGAAGAGGTCGGGAGCGCGTCCGCCGTTTCAGTGAAAGAGAATACCGTCGAGCCATCAACCTTCACCGTCCAGTCGTTCGTGGCCGAACGTGATACGTCAAGCAGGACGGTCGCATCGTCCAAACCGAGCAGGTCCGGGTTGCTCTCCGCCAACAGGACCCGACCGTCCGACGTGCTCGGGTCACTTCGATAGAGCCGAACGTTGCGATCGTTCGTACCGAGTTGTACGTGATAGCCGGCAACGGCGCCAGTCAGGTCTGGCGAGGAGGAGCTGAGGAATACACGAATCTGGTTAAAGTTCGAAAGTCGCCCTCCCTCGTAACGAACCGCGATTTTCCAGGTGCCATAGGCAACGGTGGAGGGGGTGGCCAGGTACACCGTGTCGGACGTCGCCGTTCCGTTGAGATTAACCGCGAAGTCCGCGCCGAATGGGACCACGCTCCACAGATCGGAATCGCCGCTCCATGCCGGGTTCTGGGTAAAATCGCCGTCTGCAAAATCGTCGTTCACCTGGCCACTCGCCACGTCGGGGCGGCTCGAGACAAGAACGGCAAGGGCAAAGAGCGAACGAGCGAGCAGCTTCATTGGGCAATCGAAAGCTGCACTAGAACGGATCAATCCGTACCGTCAGGCAGCAGATCAGGAAATCGACTTCAGATGATTGATGAGGATTCCCGACATCAGTTGAGAGGCCGGCAGCAGTGCCTCCTCGTCGATGTCGAAATTCGCATCATGAAGGGCATAGGACGTTTCCGGAGACGATGACGTTCCAACACGAATCATGGCCCCTTCGACCTTCTCCAGATAGTAGGCGAAGTCCTCTGCACCCATACTCGGTACAGGGATGTCAACAACGGCCGCGTCACCGAACAGTTTTCGGACTACTACCGCCGAGCGATCGATCAATGTGGCGTCATTGATTACCGGTGGTGCTCCGTCGAAGTATTCAACGTCAACGGTCGTCTTGTGCATCTTGCCGAATGCCTCTCCTATAGCGACGATCCGTTCCTTGAGAAAGGATCGGTCCGCACCGTTCGTACATCGCAGTGTTCCACCGAACGAGACGGTCTCCGGGATCACATTGAAAGCCGATCCGCCGTCAAACTTACAGATAGTGAGTATCGAAGGGTTTCGGGCGTCTGTCACACGTCCTGAGAGCTGGTAATACGCCTGCGCGATCTGCGTGGCAATCCAGACGGTGTCGACAGTCTGATGTGGCCTTGCCGAATGGCCGCTGCTTGGTGCCTTTACGGTGACCTGAAATCGATCGGCTGCAGCAGTCGCAGCACCTCTGATGAGTCCAAAGCTGCCAACGGGAAGCGTCGGATCTACGTGGATCGCGTAGACAGCCTCGACGTTGTCAAGAACGCCCGCACGGATCATCTCGGGAGCACCGGAGGGGACGCCCTCCTCGTTGGGCTGGAAAAAGACCCTGACGGTTCCCTTGAAACGATCACGTGTCTTGCTGACCAGGAGGGCAACTCCAATCGCGATTGACGTATGAGCATCATGGCCACACAGGTGAGCAAGCCCATCCACCTTCGACCTGTAGGAGACACTCTTGTGATCCTGAATCGGAAGGGCGTCGATGTCTGCCCGATACGCTACGATCGGGCCCGGTGCACTTCCTTCAATGTCGACAAAGAGTCCGGTACCAGCTACCGATTGGGAAACAGTCAGCCCATTTGATTCGAGCACGCTCCGAATGTAGTCGGAGGTCTTGTATTCCTTGAATCCGATCTCCGGATTCTGATGGAGGTGGCGCCGAACAGCAACAAGGAGTTCGGACAGACTGCCTCGGTCGTCTTTGACTTCCGGGATCTTTTCGGTTGTGGTGGTTTCCATGCGGACTAAAGATACTTTCTAGGTGTTTCGTCCGTCTTCGTCATCTCTAAATAGTAGGGTGTATCGCTCGACCATGAGCAGCGCTTCGTCGCGTATTTCCTTGTCGGACATACCGGAACGACTGAAGGCCTTGACGATTTCATCCAGGGTGTCGTTGAAGGCGGGCTTCTCCGTGTGCGCCAGGCGCCAATAGGCGTTGATTCGCTCCATCGCGAATTCCAGTTTGTCAGGATCCGAGAGGCACTCGGGGTCTTCAAGCAACGGTTCGCCGAAGAGGGCGAGTACCTCCAGTTGCTCCGGCTCGTCGCGCGAAACCGGGAACTCAATCGGACTTCCCAGTGGCGCGGGCACGGGACGTCCACCTGTGACCTTGAGCCATTGTTCCTCCATGCACGAGATCAGCAACGAAAAATCAGCTTCCTCGTGGGGTGCCGGGTCATCGCCGACAAAGTACGCCCGAAGCTCCGGTGTGAACTTCTTGCGCAGGGGGATATCGAGCGTGAAGTAGCTCCAGAAGACCTCGGCGGCGGCCAGTGCAGAAGAGTAGGAATCGAGCAGTTCGGCCTCCGCTGGAATTCGTTTCGGAAGCTTCCAGTGGTGGGGATCTACATCAAACAACTCAAGCAGTGGTTGCGCAAAGGCGGCCAGCTGTTCGAACGGAATCCCATTTCGTTCGCTCAGGAAGAACTCGTACGAATCGCGCGAACTGGTACTCTTGTCGTCAGACATATCGGAGCGATAGTGTGGCATGCAGTCTTCTACGAAGGGCGGCCCAAAGCGTTCTCATCGTGTACGGGCACCCGAAAACGGCTAGACGAGTCCGCCGCGCTTCCGCACGAACCACTCTGCCGTGAGGAGCATGAGAGCAAGGACAAGAAATGCCCGGCGGCGCCACAACTCCGAATCCTCAACAATTGTTTCGCTTTGCGGTAAGAACGAATCGGATGAGGCTAACATCGCCGGAAGGCGATCGAGGCTGGACACGGCCAATGTGCGTCCGCCCGACCGCTCCGCAAGTTGTCGCATCAGAACAGGATCGGCCTTGGTATCTCGGAACTCGAGGGAGAGTTCGCCGACTGAAAACGACCCAATGTCTGACCCCAGGCTTGCGCCGTTGCGTGTGGCTGTCGCACGGAAGCTGTAGGCACCCGCGGGAAGTGGCGGAGCATCGACGGCGTATCTGCCGTTTCCGACATCCTCGAGATTGTACGGGATTCGGGACCCGTCCGGACCGACAACCTCGACCAGCAGCGCGGCGCCGCTGACGGGTTGGTTCGTGTCATCATACACCTGTCCGTTGAACTTAATTCGGTCGGACTCTGCGAACGCGTCGGAGGCCGGCGACACCCTTACCGGTCGATCATCCCGGTCCGCTGTTAACCATTGTACCGCGTTCAGTAGCGTCTGTCGCCAAACACTTTCGAATTCCGCCACGTCCTCGGGTCCGTTGTTCCATTTCCACAAGCCGGATGCGAGCACTGCGAGGCTTCGATATCCTGTTCGCTGGAGCGCGACAATTGTCGGTGAGTCGATATCAACCCCACGTACGAGCGAATGAGCGAGCCGCGTCGCGTCTGGGGCCATTGTCCATCGCGAGTTGCTCTGCGTGAGCGGGCTGAGTCTGAGCCAGCCGGCGGTCGCTGTGTCGACGCCTTCGAAGATACTGTGATTCGCTGCCGCCGGATCTGGTGCGACGCTGACCTCGAAGTAGTCCGGGCGCACAAGTTCGGGAACAGCCGGCAGCACGGTCCGCAAACGTGCCGCTACCTCGGAAAGGTCGGTGCTGCGGAGAACCATAAACAGAAGTGGGGTTCCCGACTCAGCGGCGGCCGCAACCGAGGCAACCAGTCCGGGGTCCGCCACACGACCGGGATACCCGGCCAGAACAATGAGATCAAAGGTGTCGACGGAGTCAGGCGAAACCGATCCATAGAAGTCTCGACGTGACTTCTGCACCACTTCTCTGACATCGAGGTTTGGATCTGTGCGCAGGATCTGGACGATGGCGGACACGTCCGGATCAGGTGCCGATCCAAGCACGAGCACGCGCTTGCGCGAATCAAGAACGCGAATGGCAATCAATTCACTGTTATTGCGATTGGTAGACTCACCGTCGAGTTGGGTGACGGAGACACGCAATTGCTGCAGGCCCGCGCTCGCCGGGGTGAATGCGAGATCAACACCGGCAGATGGACGGTCAACAGAGAGTTGCACATTCTGTTGATCCAGGACGCGTCCGCCGCTCGACAGGGAGACGGTAAGTCGTGAATCGTCGTAGCCTTCGGCTCGGATTTCAACCCTGACGGGAACCTCTGAGTCAACATAGGCAATGTCGTTTGTAGCGACGCTCGTAATCGCGACGTCGCGCTTGACCGTGGTGTCCCCGAGAATAACTGAATAGATCGGAACCGGATACCGATCTGCCACAAACAGCGGGTTGCGCCCTGTGTTGTGTCGGCCGTCAGAAACCAACAGGACCGCCCGGAGATTGTCTTCGGCTTGCTGGTCCCGGACTGATTCCAGGGCAGACGAGATGTTGGTACGCTGCTGATCGGCCGCCAGTGAGTCGAGAGATCCGGAACCAGTCAGATTGACGGTAGATCCAAACGTGTACAACTGCGACGCCCCGGGGACGGCCGGTATCAGTCGCTGAATCGCGTGACGCACGGAATCGGGGAGACCGCCCGAGGGCCCGGCGCTCGTGACCGAGAGGCTCGAACTGGCGTCAACGAGTATTGCGAGCGTGGCAGGACGTGTGATAGACGAAGTGGACCGCAGCGTCGGGCGGAACAGCAGGAAGAGGATCAAGCCGAGAACCGCGAAACGGAGCAGGCCAAGAAGCACGCGCACACGACCAACATCCGGTACCGTCCGACGGTAGACCCAGACGGAGGCGAGCAGCGCGATCAATATTGCGCCGACGAGCAATAGCGGATTGTGGCCGAACGTCATTCGTAATCGGGCTTATCGGCTCACGACAAAGGATGAGGCTGCAGCAAGTTCGCCGTCAGAGACCACCCTCGCGAAGTACGCGCCTGAGCTCAAATCGTGCACCGGAAATGACACGATACTCAGACCCTCGTCGACGTTCCTCCGAAAAGACCTGGCCAGGCGCCCCGTGATGTCGAACACCTGCACCTCGACCGTCAGCGGACGGCTTGAATTTACAGAAAGAGAAGCGTCGTCCCGGACGGGATTCGGGAAAACTCCGGAAATCACGAACGTGCGATGATCGTCAGCAACGGACGTATCTCGGAGCGAAAGAGCAAGCTCTACCGCTGCAGCGGCATTTAGGATTCCGGAGCCGAGGCTGTTGTCAGCGGAAGTAGCCTGGCTTGCCGTTTGCATGAGGACCTGGCGGACCTGCATCGGCGTAAGATCGGGGTTCGCCTGCAGTACCTGACAGGCAACCGCGGCAGCCAGCGGCGATGCGAACGAGGTGCCACTTGAGCTTGCGTAACCGGCCTGCGTTGCGACACGCACAGATTGCCCCATTGCCGCGACTTCAGGTTTCGTACGTCCGTCGGCCGTGGGACCGTAGCTGGAGAAGGATGCGTGCGTGCCAGACGACGTAACCGCGCCGACTGAGACAACGGAATCCGCATCCGCTGGTGTGCCAATATAGTACCAGCAACTCGCAGGATCCGAGCATCCATCGTTTCCCGCACTGGTTACTACAAGGACGCCCAGCGAGGCCGCGATATCGACCGCTCGGGTCGTGATCCCGGTGTCGCCATCGAGGTCCGCCGTTGTGTAGCTGTTCTGGCCCGGATCAAATGTCGTGTAGCCGAGCGATGTGTTCACCACATCCACTCCTTGCGATTCCAGCCATTCAAGTCCCGCAACAAAGGCGTCTTCCTCCTGGTTCGTTTCGGTTGGCTGGTATTCGGTCGTCGCGAGCAAGACGCTCGCGCCGTAGGCTGGACCGATCAACTGCCCCTCGGCGAAGCCGACTGCTACGGAGGCAACGGACAGCCCGTGCCGGTTTGACTGCGGGCCGGGAGTAAAAAACTCGGCACCGAGCAATCGATTGTCGGCGACCAGATCCGCGAACACCGGATGCGTCAGCGTATCGTATTCAGTGTCCAGGAATCCCAAGACGATTCCTGTCCCGATATACCCCTGCTCAATCGGGTCGATCGCATTCATGATGTTCAGTTGCGTGAAGGACGCCCCGTAGTCAAACGCACTCGTGGCGGTGTTGGCAGGCAGGGGCAGCGCTTCCATGTCGGTAAGATCGACGTGCCGGCTACCGGCCGAAGTGAGTGAAGCAACCGGGCGAACGTCAGTAACAAATGGAAGGGCAACGACATCTCTGACAACCTCACGAGACATGTAGGCACTCACGGCATTGAGCCAGCGGCTGGTATGTGCAACAGATGCGCCTGACTTTTCGATGGTCGCGATATAGTCCGGATTTACAGGTAGGTCTACGGATGCCTCCGTGTGGCGGGAGCGAAGCAAGCGCCTGTTCGAGGCACGGCTGGTTGTCAAGAAACCGGCAGCCGCTGCCGAATCAGGCTTGTCGGCAAAGAATACCCAGAATTTCGTGTCTGACGATGCCGCGGCAGGACGAGCCGACGATTGCGCCGAGGCGACCTGCGCAAGCGGCACGATGGCGATCCCGGTGAGCCACAAGGCACCGATAAGAATCGCGCGCGGAGATGACAAAGTTGCCGGTCTAGACATGGGGCAGGATGAGATAATACAGGTAACCGATGAAGCCCGCGACGAGGAGCCCTCCTTCGACGCGGGTAATCTGATACTGTGTTCGAGCGATTGGCAAGAGCGCGACGGTAAATGCCAACATGATCGGCATATGGATCTCGATCGATTCCGTGTCGACTTGCAGTGGTCGGATCAGGGCTATCAGCCCGATAACAAAGAGCACGTTGAGAATGTTGCTCCCAAGAACATTTCCGAAGGAGAGGTCGACCTCTTCGCGCATCGCGCACATTACGGAAGCCGCCAATTCGGGAAGGCTGGTGCCGATGGCAACAACCGTAAGCCCGACAATTGCGGAACTGACACCGAGGAACTCGGCAATATCAATCGCGCTGAGAACCATGAGTCGGGCGCCGCCCGATAGAAGGGCGATCCCACCCACAAGAAACAGCACCTTCTTCCATGTTGGCAGCAATGCTTCAGATGCGACGGATTCAGTATCGACCGAGGCCTTGTTGGTCTTTCGCGAATCAAGAACGATGTAGATCAGAAAGACGACAAGGGCAAGAACGAGCATGATTCCATCGGATTTGGTGATCATGCCATCGCTGGCCAGATAATAGAACCCGAACATGATCGCGACGAGAATCGGGTACTCGCGAAAGAGCATTCGCTTCGACACGTTCATGGGAAAGACGAGCGCCGAGACGCCGAGGATCAGGGCGATATTGGCGATGTTCGATCCGATCACATTGCCCAATGCGAGTCCGTCTTCTCCGGCTACTGCTGCGAAGAAGTTGACGATAAACTCCGGCATTGACGTCCCGAGTGCCACGACGGTAAGTCCTACAATCAAGGGGCGGATACCGAATCGAAGCGCAAGACTGGCCGCACCACGAATGAGCCAGTCTGCTCCGAAGTAGAGCAGGGCGAGGCCTAGTACAAAAAGGAGGATGTCGAATACCATCTGTGGCTTCGAATGCGCGGGGCTGTTACCGGGCTACTTCACACGCTCGAAGGGCGTTGAGGTTCGGCCTTATCGTCCCGGCTGCCGGCGAAGTGAGCGCCCGCTGAAGTGGCTGGGCAGAAGGGATTCCGGCGTCGTGCATTCGGGAGACTCCGTTCCGCGATCCATACAGATCGGCATTGTCGGGCAAAGCTCGACGAGAAGCTGTCGACAGGCACCGCAAGGCGTTGCCCAGGTATCCTTGGCACATGCCAGATACATCTGTTCGAAACTGTTGATGCCGTAGCTGATGGCCGTTCCGAGAGCGTTTCTTTCTGCACAAATGATGCGTGCCCAATCGGGATGCTCAACGTTGACCCCGGGGATGAGACCGTTTGAGCCGCAATCAAGGATGGCGCCGACAGGGAACTGAGATTCGCCGACGCTCGCGTGTTTCGCTGTTTCGCGGGCCAGTTCGACGCCCGCCCGCGGATTTGCCGGTTTGGCGTCCGGCAGGAATGGCGAAAGCATCGCTGTTGGCGGCGGAATGGATCGGTTCGTAGATCGCACAAAGATGTCCTTTTCCGCTTCAACGAACGGGCCCGGAAAGCTCGATTGCAGGAAGGTACGCTCGTGATCCTTGGCCGGACGGCTGAGTGCGATGGCGACCACGTCGTACCGACGAAGCGCGACGGCCGTCGACAATGCATTCACGACGGCGCCAATGACGAGCGAGAAGGAGGCAGATTCAATCCGGACACCAGGAATCCACTGACCGTCCGACAACATCGCTGCACAGGCCACCGGTTCCGCCGAGTACGAAGCGTACGAATTATCGATCAGGCGGGCGGCGGCTCCGCGAAGGCGTGACAACGCCTCGTCGTTACTTGTTTCTCTGTTCGAAAACCTGAGCAATAGTGCCTCCCGTGCAACTGGTGTCCTGAAGTGGCCGCCAGATAGTTGTTTATCGTATCGTCGCTTTCCCTGACGCGTTAAGATACGCTCCCGGCGACGAGAGACACAGGGCGCGCATTGATTAGCCTTGGCGGGGTCAGTAGTTTCGGCTTGTTCGGTTCGGCCAGGCGATACTTCCCGGAGGTACTGAGGGCGCGTGGTTTTGCGGGGCCGAATAGCTGCCGAGATGGCGGAATGGTAGACGCAACGGACTTAAAATCCGTTG
>JAGQWL010000407.1 GCA_020437385.1 Bacteroidota bacterium | reverse complement strand
TCTGCCATTTGAAAGAAGACAGTATCCGGCTGACTTAGCCCAAAATGGGGACCCTCAAGCCCAGACCTCATTGGATCGAAAACGATCACCGCGGATGTATTGTTGAGGGCGGTACCATCGATTGCAACTACCCGGGGATGAAACATCGTCGACCCTTTCAAACGTGTAAGCACAATTTCATTCCCGGCGGAACTCAGGGTATTCGGTTGTGACTCCAGTTTCAAAAGGATGCTTCCACGGGTGCATCCTAAAAGTATGACAGATGAAGCCAGCATCACCAATACTCTGTAGACTAAACGCATTTCTAACGCCCAGGTAGTGCAGATCGCGAACCAGTTATTCCTGTTGCCAGTCGCGAATGGCCGTCGACACGGAACCGGATTTCGAGCGTATCACCTGTCAGGCTCAGATGGACGTCTGATGCGCGAACGTGCGACAGCACTGCATATGAGATCATGAAGGTTCACAAGTCACCGCTTATTACGTTCGACCCTCGGCTCGGCCGGCACGCTCACGATCCAGAGACTTCAGCAATCTGCTCGACCTCGATGTGCGCGCGCCGCATCCCGTTCCACTCTGCCGCGTACAGTCGCCCGGTAACACGATACGTCTGCAGGTCCGCGATCGCCACGTCATCATCCGCGACCAGAACGTACGAGTTGTTGTCGGCAGTTGTGAGCACCGGCATCTGAAACGGCGTATTGCCGACGATGCGAACCTGACCGGTGACCGTCAGACGGCTGACGGGCTCGACGGCCGCGCCGGTACACCCAACAACAGCCACAAGGAGCAGGAAGACAGCGAGTTTTGGTAAGTATCGGGGCGTCATATTCTGGTTAGCGTTGGGTGGCTAAAGGACCAAGCAAAACGAATAAAGTTGTCACGGCATTCGGCCGCGTTCGGGTCCGGGAGTGCAATAATGCGTGCCAACTCGGGCAAGAGCATCGAATCCCGCCTAAAATCGAGCAGTATCAGCGCCGATACAAGCATGGCCGAACGATTCGAAACGAATTGCATGGATCGGGCATAAGACCGATTTTGACACGAAACCGGCAGGTCGCCGCCGGCACACGTTCGGATTGCCAACTCTCAGCCACACTCGCTTGAACACCAGGTCGATGTCACGATTGACACTGCTCGTCGGAGCGCTCTGCATATTCGCCACCCCGACCATCGCGCAACAGCGCATGCATATCGACGGAGGTGCCGCCGGCAAGTCCGACCAAACCGCGATTACCGAACCAACGCAGCTTCACATTACTGACGTCCTGCTCGCCTCGCCTGCAGGCCAGGAAGCGGCGTCGGAGTATCGTCAGGCGAAGGCGGATGGGCTGCTGCCCAAAGCCGGGGCCGCAAAAGTCCAGTTGACTCTTGGCGCTCAGCAGATCTTCAAGGTGCGCAATCCGGTCACGCTTGCATCCGAAAATATCGACTTCACTCTCCGCGCATCAAGTGAACGGTTCGACATCTGGGTTGAAACAGCCGAGACGGTGCCCGACGAGGTCGTCACCAGTTTGAAGACGGCGCTCGCCGACGAAACGCCGAGCGGTTCTTACGACTCGGGCGCCGGCATCATCGTCAACGATGAGATCGTGTTCGGCGACCCGCCGGACCGCGACGGCGATTCTAAAACGGATGTACTGCTTCTGGACGTTCGCGATGAATACGACCCGGCGAACGGAAAGAACCTTTACATCGGCGGATTCTTTGATCCGGTGGACCAGGGTTCCTCCGGAAATCAGAAGGACATTCTGTATCTCGACCTGCGCCCGTCCGTGTTTGATGCCGAGGGTGGGATCAAACCGCTCGACGCGCTTCTCGCGACCGCGGCCCACGAGTATCAACACCTCATCCACTGGCGATACGACACCGGTGAGTCGACGTTCGTCAACGAAGCACAATCGGAGTGGGCGGAATTGATGAACGGATACGACGGACGAAGCATGGCCTTCCTTACTTCTACCGGTGAACACGGTACGTCGTTCTTCAACTACCGCGACAACGTTCTGACAGACCGTGAGCGCGGCCAGCTCTTCACGCTGTATGTCGCCGAGCAGGAGGGTGTCCTCGTTGCCGGCAATATTACCAGGCAGAATACGCGTGACGAGGTCGGATACGCTGCTGCAATCGGAACGCTTGATGACGTCTATCGGCTCGTCTTCGACTTCTTCACGGCAAACCTGATTAACGATACTTCGGTGGATCCGCGCTTCGGATACTCGAACGCCTTCAACAATGACCGGCGTACGATCGTTGACGAAAATCTTGACGCACGAGGCAGCACAGACCTGCCGGCCAGGACTCTTTCCATGAAGTCCGGTGCGGTACGCTACGTGAAGGTCCGCAATCCGGAGAACCTGGTCATCAACGTCGACGCGAACTCGAGCGCCGGTCAGACTGCCGCACGAGGCAGGATCGGCGTCCGGGTGCTGAAGAAGCAGGGCGGCGGAAGCTATACGTTCGAGGACCATGTCGCATCCGAAGACCCGATCAACATCAACGGTGTTTATGATGAAGTCGTCCTGCTCATTGTGAACAAGCAGGTGACCTCATCCGCAATTACTGCGGCGACCGTCGACGTGACGTACGCGATCGACTGGGTTGATCCCGCAACGAACCAGTTTGTCGAGGGCGTATCGTACGACGACGGCAGCCCGACCGACAACTTCTTCACCGACAATGCCCGCGGGTTCACCGTCCAGGCAACGAGATTTGAGCGACCGAACTACAATGGCACCGTCGTTCTGGACGAAGTGCAGGTCGCGCCGTATTTCCTCTCGCAGTTCAGCGGGGGCGGGCAGGCAACATCCGCTGCGCGAGATTTCAAGCTGATGGTCCTTGGCGACAACAACGGACTGCCGGATCTGCAGCAGAAAATCTTCGAGATGAACCTGACGGATACGCGCTCTTATGCCCCGGCGACGCTGTCGCCATTCACCTTCATGAACGTATCGCTGACGGAGAACGCCAACGAACTGAACAATCTGCCTGACGTGTTCTACGTTGCACTGGCGGAGGCGGGAACGGATCAGAACTACTTCGTGTTGGCGCCGTCGACGTATGCGACGTCGAATGTTTCGTTCCTCGGTGATGAGCGGAACAACAGCTGGGGACAGCTATGGAGTGTCGAACTCAGTGACGGGACGGTACTCACGGAGCACGTGTTTCCGATCCGCGTCAATTTCCTCGTGAACGAAATTGTCGGGGTCGAAGATCAGGTCCTATCCGAACCGGACTTCGTGCTGAGCCAGAACTATCCGAACCCGTTCCAGGCTGAGACGCAGATTCAGTTCACACTACCGAAATCGGCAGACGTACACCTTGAGGTTTTCGACTTGCTCGGCCGGAAAATTGCGACCCTCGTGAACGGCACGTATCCGTCGGGTACACATTCCGTTCGCGTCGATGCGTCCGACTGGGCCGGCGGACTCTACGTATATCGACTGCGGTCCGGCGACACGTCCCTGACCCGCACGATGGCAAAGGCGGAGTGATCGCGCGAGCTTCGCTCGCGCGGAAACGAAGAAGATAGGAAGATAAGAAGATAGGACCGCTCGGAAGGCGCCGTGTCCATCCCGTGCCACAGTGGTTTCTTCGAAGTGCCGCCACACCTCTTCGGACCACATTGGGAGGAGTGAAAGAGTGATGGCCACGACCGACGATCACTACCTACACCCCACCACCCACGTCGGCGCCCGGCATTCTGACCACTGACAACTGAGCTCTGACAACTTTGCCTATCACTGCTCACTTCGCGAGCGAAGCGAGCGTCCCC
>JAGQWL010000406.1 GCA_020437385.1 Bacteroidota bacterium | reverse complement strand
TTGACGAGCCCGGATGCCAGACTCATTGGCGACTATTCGCCCCGACTCAGTCCCGCCGGCCGCGAACTGGCGTTTGTCCGCGTGTCGCTTGAAGGCGTGGCGGATGTTTATATCCAGTCAATCGAAACGGGATCGGCGAGGCGCGTCACGCACGCGCAGCGCGAGATTCTCGGACTCGAGTGGAGCGCGAACGGAAGGTCGGTGCTCGTCGCCACGCTCGCCGACGGCGGATTCAGGCTTCGCAGGATTCACACGGCGGCTGGCCGACCGGACGACAATGCCGAGACATTGTTCATCAGCAGTGAGCCACTGTATTCCTTTGCCGTCAACGCGAGCATCGGCGAGCTCATTTATGTCGCTTCGGACGTGGAGGTGAACATCCGCCGACACAACAGTGGAAAGGCGTCCGGCGAGCAGGTGGCGCCGTCAACCGCGTGGAACTCGAATCCGGCTGCTTCGCCAGACGGCAAGCGTCTCGCCTTCGCCTCGACGCGTGAGATCGCTCCGGAGATCTGGGTCACCGATTCGTCCGGCGACCACGCGCGGCGTCTGACCGATTATACCGGACCGTACGTGCTCAACCCCTCGTGGTCGTCGGATTCGCGTCAGCTGGTTTACGAGGTCCGCAACGACGGTCAGGCCGATCTCTACTCGCTGGACGCAGAATCCGCAAGTACAAAAAGGCTGACAGATACACCGTACGACGAAATCCTTGCATCCTACGCCGGAGATGGATCCTCGGTCGTTTTCACGTCAAACGCCGATTCGGCGTGGAACGCCTGGTCGCTCGATCTCAGTACCGGTGAGCGGACGCAACTCAGTTCCGGCGGCGCATTCGGGGCGCGCATGAGTCCGCAGGGAGACGCGATCCTCTACACGAAAGTTGGCGTCGACGGACTGTGGCGGATGGAACTTCCCGACGGAACGGAATCGCTGTTGTATCCGAATCTTCGCGCCGACGACTGGGGGTTGTGGGCCGTCGACGACGAGGCCGTGTATATTGCGCATCGGCTTGGGGACAATCGCTACGAATTGATCCGGATGGATGGTTCAGCACCCAAATCGGAGTTTGAGTTCAGTGCGCGCGTTCCGGAGAACCAGCGCGCATTGTCGGTTGCTCCTGATGGGCGGGCTGTCTACGTTTCAAACGTGGAGCGAATCGAGTCGAATCTGAAACGAATCAGCTGGTCGGATCCGTTGTAGTATAATCGGGTCGTCCACCGTTCATACCTTCGGGTAGGCAGACATCGACCATGGAGTACGGCCAGAGAGACAAGACGGCCCGAAACAGGTCACCGTATCAACAAGCGAAGTTTCCAACGTGCGTGTATTTGATATTCATACCCATCCGACCTTCGAGGCGAAGCGTACTGAGCGTCACGAGTTGGAGGAGGTGATCGGCTACGCCCGCTCCCTTGGCGTTGAGGGCATGGTCGTACTCGGCGACGTGCTGTTGTACGGACGGACGCCGACGGTAGATGAAGTGCGGATGATCAACGACAAGACCATCGAGCTTGTCGAATGGTTTCCGGACTATTTCACCGGGTTCTGTTTCCTGAATCCGCTGCTTGGTCGCTCGTTCGTCGAAGATGAAACGGAGCGCTGCGTGACGGAGCATGGCTTCAGGGGAATCAAGCTCGAGATCTGCAACAACGCTCGCGATGCCGTGATGGAACCCGTGATGGACCAGGCGCGCAAGCTGGATGTCGTCGTGCTGCAGCACACGGCAGATCAGACAATTATTCAGCAGCGCGAGTATCACACGGATCCGGCGGACACCGCGTGGCTTGGCAGACACAACCCCGATGTACGCATCATCATGGCGCACCTGACATCGTGCGGCATGCGCGGCGTGATGGAGATTGCGGATGTTCCGAACATCACCGTTGACACATCCGCGTTCCAGCCGGTCGCCGGCCTCGTGGAGTACGCGGTCGAGGCGCTTGGGTCTGATCGGGTGGCGTACGGCTCGGACCTGCTCATCCGGGACCTTCCGACACAAATCGGCAGGGTTCTGCGTGCCGACATCAGCGAAGCGGACAAGCAGCGGATTCTGTTCGACAACGCGGCCGCGCTGCTGAAGCCGACGCGGCAGCCGAAGGCGGAGGTCGAAGCATGACGCAGGCGCACGATAATGGAGACAGCGCATGATGCAGGCGCACGATGATGGAGGCAGCGAATGACGCAGGCACATGATGACGGAGGCAGCGAATGACGCAGACACACGATGATGGAGACAGCGCATGAGTAACGGAATGCCTGACGCGTCGGACACCGCGACGCCGCTGATAGACGTCAACGTATCGTGGGGAGCGTGGCCGTTCCAGCGATTTGCGGATGACACCCTCGAGGGGCTTGCCTACCGGCTCACCTCTGCCGGCATTGTGCAGGCGTGGATTTCACACGTTGGCGGCATCCTGCACGCCGATCCCCGGTCGTTTAACCTCGATCTCATCGAGGACGTGCGGAACATCGAGATGCTTCGTCCGGTGCCGGTGATCAACCCGGTCTTTCCCGGATGGGCCAATCACCTTAACCAGCTTCGCGGCGAATCGGACGTTCCCGCCGTCAAGCTTTACCCGGCGCACCACAACTACAGCCTCGTCGATCGCGAGTTTGTTGATCCGCTGGTGGACTACCTTGGAGCGTACGGACTAAAGGCGTTGATCTGCCTGCGCGTGGAGGACGAACGGACCCGCTACCACGGGCTGCGTGTTGTCGGCCACCCTGTCGACGACGTGATTGCGTTCGGGAAGACGTATCCGTTAGCGTCGGCGATCTGCCTCAACGCCTACCTCCCCGAGGCTCGTCGGATCGGTCAGGAAACAGATTCCATCGGCGTCGACATTTCGTTCACGGATTGGATGTTCGTGCTCGAAGAATTGCTCACGAGCATCGACATCGGGCGGGTGTATTTCGGTTCGCATTCACCGTTTCTGTACACCGGTGCTATTGTCGACAAGCTGATGCTGTCGCGCTTGACGGATGAACAGAAGGCCCGGATCGGCGGGGGAAACGCGCAAGACTTGTTGGCCGCGCGGGTTTGACGAACGGACCAAACGGACCGATGCCAAACGCCGGTCTTTGTTACCTTTGGGTAGCCAACTCGAATCACTGATGCCGACACAGAAACTCACCCTCGACTTCCTGCGCACGCAGCTCATCGGCGCGGATGCGACCTTCAGCACGCCGTACGGCGATCGGCTGATGGTGTATTGCGACTACACCGCGTCTGGCCGGTGCCTGAAGTTTGTCGAATCGTACCTGCAGGACCTCCAGAAGATCTACGCGAACACGCACACGGAGGACGACATCACGGGTCGCAGTATGACACGGCTGTTGCACGACGCGGAAGAGAGCATCAAGCGATCGGTCAACGCCGGACCCGACGGTCGCATCGTTGCCGTCGGCACCGGCGCGACGGGCGCCATCGACAAGTTCCAGCAGATCGTCGGCGTGGCGCTGCCGCCGGCGACGCGGTCAAACCTTCTCAAGCTGCTCGATCAGTTTGACGGTGAGGAAAAGCGTGCTGCGTTTAACCGATTCCTCGCAGAGCATCAGCCGATCGTGTTTGTTGGTCCGTACGAACACCACTCGAACGAGCTGACGTGGAAGGAAGGTCTCGCCACCGTGGTCGAGGTACGCCTGAACGATGACGGCGGCATCGACATGGCGCATCTCGAGTCGTTGCTGCAGGACCCGGCCTATCAGAACCGGATGCGCATCGGTTCTTTTTCGGCGGCATCGAACGTGACGGGATACAAAACGGATGTTCATGCAGTCGCCCGGCTACTGCATCAGTACGGCGCGGTCGCGGCGTTCGACTTCGCGGCATGCGCTCCGTACGTCGAGATCGACATGAATCCGGACGACGGGCACGGCGGCGCATCCGCACTCGACGCGATCTTTATTTCGCCTCACAAGTTTCTCGGCGGGCCCGGCTCGAGCGGCGTCCTTGTTTTCAACAAGCGGATCTACCGCGAGGACCTTCCGCCGAGTGTTTCCGGCGGCGGGACGGTGGCGTGGGTCAGCTCCAACTTTCACGCGTTTGTCGACAGCATCGAGGAGCGCGAAAAGGCCGGGACGCCCGGCGTCCTTCAGACCCTGAAGGCGGCGCTGGCGTTCCAGATCAAGGATCGGATCGGCGCGGACACCATCACGAACCGCGAACACGAGCTCAACGTCCGGGCATTCGACCGATGGTCGCAGCATCCGAACATCGAGATCCTCGGCAATCCGGACCCCGAGCGACGTGTCGGCATTGTGTCGTTCAACATCCGCGACAAGGAAGGCAGCTACCTGCACCCGAAATTCGTGACTGCCCTGCTAAACGACCTGTTCGGCATTCAGTCGCGGGCCGGATGTTCGTGCGCCGGACCGTACGGCCACAAACTCCTCGGCATCGACGCGGATCGATCAAACGATTTCTGGGAAGCGGTGCAGGAAGGGCATTGCGGAATGAAGCCTGGCTGGTGCCGCGTCGGGCTCCACTACGTACTCGACGACGCCGAAGCAGACTACGTGATCGACGCGGTCCGTTTCGTAGCGGATTACGGCTGTCGCTTTCTGTCGCACTACGACTTCGACCTCGCGACGGGCGCGTGGTCGAACAAGCGCGAGGCACCGCCGCTGCGACGCTTTTCACTCGACGCCGCGCTGGACGCCGTGAACGCGCCGGAAGATGCACACCTCACGATGGCCGTCCGCCGGCAGCTCTACGACCACTACCTCGCCGAGGCGAAGCGCATCGCGGACGAATACGCGCACGAGCACCACGAGCGCGGGAAGCTGACTGGCGAGGTGGCGAAGCTGCAGTTCTTTGCGGTGGCGCCGTCGCGCGATCTTTGATCGCGCGGAAACGAGGAAACGAGGAATCGAGGAATCGAGGAAGATAAGAAGAGAGGA
Organism: Bacteroidota bacterium; assembly: GCA_020437385.1. Lineage (GTDB taxonomy): Bacteria > Bacteroidota > Rhodothermia > Rhodothermales > JABDKH01 > JAGQWL01. The sequence continues at coordinate 7,824 of JAGQWL010000406.1, read as the reverse complement.
TCCGCCCGGTACGAGCCGCGTCATCTGACGGCACTCTCTCGACTCTCAACTTTCGACTCTCAACTCTCAACTCTCAACTCTCAACTCTCAACTTCGCGAGCGAAGCGAGCGATCACGTCATTAAACGTCACGCTCGGCCGCATCGCCTCCGACGCCTTCTCATCATCAAAGTGGTAATATCCGCCGACGTCGGTCGCGCTGCCCTGCACCGCGATCAGTTCGGCGACGATCGTGTTCTCAGCGGCAGTCAATTCATCCGCCACATTCTTGAAGGCCGCGGCCAGCGCCGGATCCTCCTTCTGTGCCGCTACCTCCTGCGCCCAGTACATGCACAGGTAGAAGTGGCTGCCTCGATTATCGATTCCACCCAGGCGACGCGTTGGCGATTTGTCGTTCTCGAGGAACTTCGCCGTCGCTGCGTCGAGCGTATCCGCCAGAACCTGCGCGCGCTTGTTGTTCGCCTTCTCCGCAAGAAACTCGAACGAAACGGCAAGTGCGAGGAACTCGCCGAGTGAATCCCAACGCAGGTAATTCTCCTTGAGGAACTGCTGCACGTGCTTCGGCGCCGATCCGCCGGCTCCCGTCTCGAAGAGTCCGCCGCCATTCATCAGCGGCACGATCGACAACATCTTCGCGCTGGTACCGAGCTCGAGAATCGGAAAGAGATCCGTCAGATAGTCTCGGAGCACATTGCCTGTGACCGAAATCGTGTCCTTGCCTTCCTTGATCCGTTCGAGGCTGAACCGGCACGCGTCGGCCGGCGGCAATATTCGGATGTCGAGTCCGCTCGTGTCGTGTTCGGGCAGGTACTTGTTGACCTTCTCGATGAGCTGGGCGTCGTGGGCACGCGACTTGTCGAGCCAGAAGACCGCCGGCGTATCCGTCGCGCGGGCACGCGACACGGCGAGCTTCACCCAGTCCTTGATGGCGGCATCCTTTGCCTGGCAGGCACGCCAGATGTCTCCCTCGCCCACCTTGTGCTCGATCAGAATCTTTCCGGACGCGTCGATGATCTGCACCTTCCCGTCGGCAGGAATTTCGAACGTCTTGTCATGCGAGCCATACTCCTCGGCCTTCTGCGCCATGAGTCCAACGTTCGGCACGCTGCCCATTGTGCGCGGGTCGAGCGCGCCGTGCTGCTTGCAGAACTCGATGACGGCCTGATACACGCCGGAGTACGAGCTGTCCGGAATGACCGCGAGCGTGTCGTCTGTGTCACCATTCGCGTCCCACATCTTTCCGCCGATCCGTATCATCGCCGGCATTGACGCGTCGATGATGACGTCGCTCGGGACGTGGAGATTCGTGATCCCCTTGTCCGAGTTCACCATGGCGAGCTTCGGGCCGTTTGCGTAGGCAGCGTTGATATCCGCCTCGATCGCAGCACGCTTGTCTGCCGGCATTTCGGCCAGCTTGCTGACGAGGTCGCCGAATCCGTTGTTCGCATTCACGCCGTACTCGTCGAGCGTGGCGGCGTGCTTCTCGAACACGTCCTTGAAGAAAACGCGGACGGCGTGGCCGAAGATGATCGGGTCCGACACTTTCATCATCGTGGCCTTCATGTGCAGCGAGAACAACACATCCTCCGCTTTAGCGGCTTCGACCTGGTGTTCGAGGAACCCGAGCAGCGCCTGCTTGCTCATGAACGTGCCATCGATCACTTCGCCGGCCTTGAGCGCAAGCCCACCCTTCAGCGTCGTTGAGACGCCCGACGAATCCGTGAAAACGATATCGACAGTTGTTGCTTCCGGAACGGTTACAGACTTTTCATTTGCCCGGAAGTCTCCGGACGCCATGGTTGCCACATGCGTTCCGGACTCCTTCGACCATTCGCCCATCGAGTGCGGGTGCTTCTTCGCGTAGGCCTTCACTGCGCGCGGTGCGCGGCGGTCCGAATTACCTTCGCGAAGTACGGGGTTCACTGCCGAGCCGAGGACTTTCGAGTAACGGGCGCGGATGTCCTTTTCGGCGTCGGACTTCGGTTCGTCGGGATAGTCCGGGACCTGGTAGCCGTGGTCCTGCAGTTCTCTGATGGCCGCCTTGAGCTGAGGAATCGAGGCCGAGATGTTTGGAAGCTTGATGATGTTCGCTTCCGGGGTCTTCGCGAGCTCGCCGAGTTCGGCGAGGTGATCGCCGATTCGCTGGCCCTCGGTGAGGTGTTCGGGGAAGTGGGCGATGATCCGGCCGGCCAGAGAGATGTCGCGGGTCTCGACGTTCACGTCAGCGGATCCTGCGAAGAACTGGATGATCGGCAGCAGCGAATACGTCGCGAGGGCTGGGGCTTCGTCGGTTTTGGTGTAGATGATGGTCGGCTTGGATGAGCTCATGGTCGATCGGATTGTCGGTCGGATACTGGGATGCGCAGAAACCGCATCAGTTCGCGGGAATGCACCACAAAAATGGCGAAGTCACCCGGGGCAAATGCAGAAATGCATCAAAATCGAGCCGCAAGATACTGCACGCATCGGAGTTCTGTGACCGGGTAATCCCCCACGAATCGATGCCGCGACAATTTGCTGAAAACGCGCACATCCTGAGGTCACGTCGGGCGTAAAAGGCTTGTACTGTATAATCCGCGACCCGGAACGGAGACAGCCTCGCCGCAGTCACCATTGCGTGCGAAACGTCCCGGTAGCGGGGTTGATCCATGCAGACGACACAGTCCGATATTGTGATCGCCGCACCGGCGGGTCTCTCATCCGTCGAGGCAGCCGAACGACTCGGGCGCGTCGGCCCGAACGTACTCCCGAGACCGAGAAGGCCGGGACTGTTCCTGCTATTCGGCCGACAGTTCCTCAGTCCGCTTATCTACATTCTGCTCGCTGCCGCGGGTGTGTCGCTGCTGCTCGGCGAAGTCACCGACGCCGTTTTCATCTTCGTCGTACTGATCATCAATGCGGCGATTGGTACGGTCCAGGAACTATCGGCGCAACGGGCCGCCGACGCGCTTCGCGATCTCGTACCGACGCGCTCTACCGTTCTCCGAGATGGCGAACGTACGGTGGTGGACTCGGCACTGATCGTACCCGATGACATCGTCCTGCTGACCAGCGGAGACAAGGTGCCGGCGGATGTTCGCCTTGAGTACGCGCGCGAGCTCTGGATCGACGAGTCCCTGCTGACTGGCGAATCGGCGCCGGTGCTGAAGCAATCAACCGATACTCGCACCACGCCCGCGCGTGAGGGCGATCGGACAGCAATAGCGCTCGCCGGCACCATGGTCACCCGCGGACGTGCACGCGGAACGGTGATCGCGACCGGATCCGGCACTGAGCTGGGGCGCATCGCCCGATCAGTATCCGAACCGCGCGCCGCGAAGCCGCCACTTCTGCAGCGCATCGAACGGTTTACACTGCGGATTTCCGTCGCGATGCTCGCATTCATCGCCGTTCTGTTTGTCGTTGCGCTGCTGCGCGGAGGCGATCTCGGCGAAATGTTTCTGATTGCGGTCGCGCTCGCCGTAGCCGCAATTCCCGAAGGGCTCCCCGCAGCAATCACCGTGGCGCTGGCGATCGGTATGCGCCGCATGGCTGCGCGGCACGTCGTCATCCGAAAACTCCTCGCCGTCGAAACGCTCGGCTCGTGTACCTTCATTGCGGCGGACAAAACGGGAACCTTGACTATTAACGAGCTTGCCGCAGGTGTCGTACAGCTCCCGGGCGGATGCGAACTTCCGGTGGGTGCAGATGTGGCCGAGCCGAGTTCACCCTCGCCGGCCGTGCTGCAGCAGGTGAAGCGCCTGTGCCTGTCCGGCATCATGGCGAACGAGTCGGATATCCAGCAGGACGGCGCGATTCATGGAGACCCGGTCGACCTGCAGTTTCACCGCCTCGCGGCCTCGTTCGGCATCTTTCGTCGTGAAGAAGTCGCGCGACATCCGGAGCTCCGGCGGAAACCGTATGAATCCGAAAACGGATTCTGCGCTTCCGTCCACCTTGTTGAGAATGGTCGACTGATTTTCGCAAAGGGAGGCGTCGACAAGATTCTGCAGATGTGCACTCGCATGCAGACCTGCTCGGGAGATGCCGCACTCGATCGGGACGCTGCACTGCGAGATGCCGAGCGACTGGCCCTGTCAGGCTATCGGATTCTGGGACTTGCCGATGGACGCGCGGAATCGGAATCGCTCGACGCCAACCTGCACGACCTTACATTTCTGGGCGTGGTGGGTATGATTGACCCGCCGCGATCAGAGGCGAAAGAAGCTGTTGATGCCTGTCGGGCGGCCGGAATCGAAGTAGCGATGATCACTGGTGACCATCCCGCGACCGCGCGCGCGATTGCAGAACGGATCGGACTGGACAGCTCGGACCACGTCATCACCGGCGCGGATATCGTTCGAGCGGAGGCCGAAGGTCTCGATACACTTGACGCACTCGTAGGATCTGGCCATGTGTTCGCGCGCATCGAACCAACCCAGAAGCGCCTTGTCGTCGAGTCATTGATGCGCGGCGGGCATTTCGTTGCCGTCACGGGCGACGGCGTCAATGACGCTCCGGCGCTGCGTCACGCACACGTAGGCGTAGCCATGGGAGGCCGCGGAACGGACGTTGCGCGCGAAAGTGCAGACCTCATCATCACGGACGATGACTTCGCGTCTATCGTCAAAGGCGTTCACGAGGGTCGCGTTGTGTACGCCAACATCCGAAAGGTCGTCTTCTTGCTGACCGCCACCGGCCTGGCTGAAATCACACTGTTTATTCTCTCGATGGTGGCGGGGCTGCCGATGCCGCTACTCGCCGCTCAACTTCTTTGGCTTAATCTCGTCACGAACGGCGTCCAGGACATTGCGCTCGCATTTGAGCCCGCCGAGGGCGACGAGCTGAATCGTCCGCCGCGAAGGCCCGACGAACCGATCTTCGACCGGCTGATGGTCACGCGCGTTCTTACCGGCGGAATCTACATGGGAGGAATCGCGTTTGCCGTCTTCTTCTGGCTTATCAGTCACGGATGGATTGAGGAGCAGGCACGCAATCTGACGCTGCTGCTGATGGTCCTGCTCGAGAACATGCAGGCACTCAACGCGCGTTCAGAAACAAGATCGATTTTCCGACAGCGGCTCTTCGGAAATCCGTTTCTGATCGCCGGCATCCTTGCCGCTCAAGCGATCAATATCGCGGCAATGTACCTGCCGGGTTTAAGCGATGTACTAGACATGAATCCGGTGGCTTTTCCAAACTGGGTTGCACTGATCGGGCTCTCCGTCCTGCTGCTGGCACTGGACGAGGTGTTTCGGCTGTTCACGACGTACCGCAGATCTGGTCGCAACGCGGGCGTCGGCACCGCCCGACAACTGCGATAGCGACATTAACGGCACCTTCAACAGTGTTAGCGGCCCGTCAAACAAAAAAAGGGGCAGTCGCGCGCTGCGACCGCCCCTATGGCTACATCGGGATAATTTCGATGCCGCAAGACGCTATTCACTCAGGGAAATTCGCACGGGCCGGTGCAGATCCGCACTGAGTCCGGCGGCCTTTTCGATCACCGCCTGTACCTCGGCAGACTCGGCGGATCGCGAAAGCGAAAGATCCGCGTCATCCGCACTACCCATCATCCCATCTGCAGCACAGGTGACGGTGATGTGCATCGGTGTGAAGATCGAGAAGGTTAATGCGCCGACGAGCATGTTGAGGAAGCTGAGCTCGGTCTCAACGACCGCAACACCGCTGGTACAGACGTCACTGACGTCGACCATCTTCGGCGGGACGAGTCCGCCGATGAAGCTCATCGCCCACTCCTGCTCGACAACCTTCGACCCCGGCTCTTTTCCGGTGACAATTTCCGTGTGGTAACAGCCTGAAAGCGAAACGCTTGCGGCCAGTAGAAGAACTACGAACGACTTTTTCATATCGACAGAACTGACTGGGTAAGTTGAAAGGCCCGACCAACGATGATGTTAGTCAACAACTGTGCTCGGACTCAAGATCAAGCGGCGGGCTGAATGCTTCTTCGCAGAATCTGCGTGGGATGTTTCAATCAATTTTCCGCGCCGGCAGATTCTAAATGATTTGCGCGGCAGTTACGGCATCGCCGCACAAGTACGGCGGTACTGTCCGAGTACGAGCCCACGCAACGGATACTACACGCGGCAGATTACCTGAGAATTACGCCCAACTGTTTTGAGAGTTACTATCTTGTCGAACCGAAATTCAGCAGGAGACCCAAACGAATGGAGTCATCCCATCATCCCCGCTCAGGCCGCGGCGGCGAACTGAGTACACGAATCGGCTTCCTGCTGTGGCGCGGCGGACTCGCCTTCTGTGCGCTTTATCTGTTCTACCAGGGTTTTGCCCGTGTCGTTCGCGTGCTCCTTGAGATTGGTGTGCCGGCACAGCTTGTGTGGGGTCTTGTTTTCCTTGCACTTGGGTTCTGCCTGCTCATCGGCTCACTGATTGTCGAGAGGGTCATCGACGCGAGGGCCGAACGCGGCCTCAAGGATTTGTAGCATGGTCAGGGGAATGCGCATAGTGGCGGTTGCGATGATGCTGCTCGGCATCCTGCTGATCATCAGCTACATCATCAGCCCGCTGCGACTTCTGTGGTGGTGGTTCCGGCACATGCCGTTTCCGCTGCAGATCGGATTCGGTGTCGCAGGCGTCGGACTCGTCATCCTGTTTACAACCATGTTGTTCGAGCGCGTGGCAAACCGTTCGTACGATAAAGAGCTGAAAGACACATGATCATTGTGAATACGCCGGATGTTGCCGGACATAGAATCGTCAAGACAATCGGCCTCGTCCGCGGAAATACGATTCGCGCGAAGCACGTCGGCAAGGATATTCTGGCCAGTTTGCGGATGCTCGTCGGCGGCGAGATCAAGGAATACACGGAGATGCTGACGGAGGCGCGCAACGAGGCGATTCTGCGGATGACGGCTGAGGGAAAGGCCGCGGGCGCAAACGCGATCGTAAACGTACGCTTCGTGACGAGTCAAGTGATGACGGGAGCAGCAGAACTTCTCGCCTACGGAACGGCGGTTGTCGTCGAACAGCAATAGCGGCAATCGATCTCTCATGCATTTCTCATGTAAGGCCGATGGCGTTTCGAGTACCTTCGATCGTCAGTTGTTATTTTCGACAACGCTTTCGGTAACCCATCGCTGACATACGCCGATGAAGAAGAACATTCGAATCATCCTGATCATACTTATTGTTGCCTTTATCGGCATTCAGTTCGTGCCGGTTGAAAAGACGAATCCGCCGGTGACACGTGAGGTTGCGTGGAATTCACCGCAGACGAAGGCGCTCGCCGATCGCGCATGCATGGACTGTCACAGTAACAACACGGTTTGGCCGTGGTACGCCAGCGTGGCTCCAATCTCCTGGAGGATCGCAGAACACGTCAATGACGGCCGGCGCCATCTCAACTTCTCGACGTGGGACAAGCCGAACGAGGATCTCGACGAGGTGAAGGAGCAGATCGAGGAAGGCGAAATGCCACTGTGGGATTACGCGATGATGCACCCCACCGCGAAGCTCACCGAGCAGGAAAAGAACGAGTTGATCCGCGGGCTGTCGGACACGTTCGCGGCTGACCCGCCGGTGAAGCGGGAGCGGAGGCGGCGGCCGCCGCAGGGTGAAAGTGAAGGCGAGTGATCAGTGATAAGTGACCAGTGATCAGTTTCTCGGTCGTGGGTAGTGGACGAAGTTGTCAGTTGTCAGTTGACACTTGTCAGACTTCATCCCAAGCCACTGCGGTGTCATCCACGCGAGGATGAATCGTTAATCGTAGATCCGTGGAATCGTAGCCTTCGCTCAGGATGAATAGTGGCTAAGAATCTGCGACTCCAGGATTGCTCGTTGCACTCCGATGACCGGAGACCCA
>JAGQWL010000405.1 GCA_020437385.1 Bacteroidota bacterium | reverse complement strand
TACAAGAAAGCGCAGGAGTTGCTCCAGCAGCTCAATGGTACCGTTACACTCGCTGATGCGGTCAATGTCGTGAAAAAGACGGCGTCCGCGAAGTTTGACGAATCGGTCGATGTCGATGTGCGACTGGGCGTGGACCCACGGCATGCCGACCAAATGGTTCGCGGCACCGTCGCACTGCCGCATGGCACGGGCAAGGAAGTGCGTGTGCTCGTTCTAGCCAATGACGCCAAGCAGGCAGAGGCATTGGAAGCCGGTGCCGATTTCGCCGGACTCGACGAGTACGTCGACAAGATCCAGAAGGATGGCTGGACCGGCTTTGATGTCCTTATTGCGACACCGGATGTGATGGCCGCCGTTGGTAAACTTGGCCGTTTTCTTGGTCCGCGCGGTCTGATGCCGAATCCAAAGAGCGGAACCGTGACGATGGATGTTGCGGATGCTGTGAAACAGGTAAAGGCGGGCAAGATTGATTTCCGCGTTGACAAGTTCGGAAACCTTCATACGTCAATCGGAAAAGCGTCGTTTACGGAAGAGCAGATTCACGAGAACGCCCTCGCGTTTCTCAAGGAAGTGCAGCGGCTCCGGCCGGCATCGGCAAAGGGGCTTTACATCCGATCCGTAACCATCTCGACGACGATGGGGCCGGGAGTTGCTCTCGACCGTTCCGAAATTTTGAACACCCTGCGTTGAACCCCGCGGCTCGCTGCCGCGCTCCAACGTGTTCCGAACCCGATTTAGCGTAACAGAGGCTTCACATGCCACTTACCAGAGAACAGAAGTCATCAGCAGTTGACTCAATCGTTGACCTGCTCAAGAGCACACCGACGATCTATCTGACGAATTATCAGGGCCTGAATGTCGCCCAATCAACCGAACTCCGCGACCTCTTCAGAGCGCAGGGAGTCCAGTACAAAGTATTCAAGAACACCCTTCTCAAGCGCGCGATGGAAGAGGTCGGCGGCTACGAAGGGCTGTTCGACGAATTGAACGGTCCGACCGCCGTTGCGTTTTCGGTAGAACCTGCTACGCCTGCAAAGGTGATGAAGCAGTTCTCGAAATCGGCTAACACGGAGTTGCCGGCGTTGAAAGCGGCGTTTGTTGACGGCGCTGTTTACCACGCGGATGCCCTTGATGTCCTCGCGGCGTTGAAGTCAAAGGACGAGATCATCGGCGACGTGATCGGACTTCTGCTGTCTCCGATGACCAACGTCTCGTCGGCGCTCTCCTCGGCTGGCTCGAACATCCTCGCGCTCGTCAAGGCGATCGAGGAGAAGGCTGCGGCCTGACCGTCCGGGCAATTGGACTGTAACACTATCAACCAAAACCATCCTTAAACATGCAGCGTAGCCTCCACGCGAAGACCGCTGCAGGAGAAAAGAAAACATGGCAGATGTAAAGAAGCTTGCGGAAGAACTCGTTGCGCTGACGATCAAGGAAGCAAGCGAACTGGCAAAGGTTCTCGAAGAAGACTACGGCATTAAGCCTGCGGCCGCAGCAGTTGCAGTGGCAGCCGCACCGGGTGCAGGTGGAGACGGAGCCGCCGCCGAAGAGAAGACAGAGTTCAATGTTGTTCTCAAGTCGGCTGGCGCAAACAAGATCGCCGTCATCAAGGAAGTCCGTGGTCTCACCGGCCTGGGGCTCAAGGAAGCGAAGGAGCTCGTTGATGGAGCCCCTAATACGGTGAAGGAAGCGGTCTCCAAGGATGAAGCTGAGTCGATGAAGGCGAAGCTCACCGAGGCCGGCGCTGAAGTTGAGTTGACCTAAATGGTCGGGCCTGGCAGGTGTGATAGCCTGCCAGGCCGCATCTCTGCCTCTGGCAGACGCGGCCGGTCGTACCGGTGTGAGTCCGACACCATTCGGACAAACGGGTGCCCCGTGCCCCCAATCGTAAATACAGTAGCGAGCAGATATGCCCAACTTGAACGGCACCACCGCAGAACGAATCAGCTTCGCATCGATCGAGTCCGTCAAGGACTATCCGGACTTTCTCGACGTTCAGCTGGCGTCTTTCCGCGAGTTTGTTCAGCATGACCTTCCGCCGGAAGAAAGAGAAGATGTCGGACTGCAGGAAGTTTTCAAAGAGCATTTTCCGATCCAGGACAGCCGTGAGCGGTATACGCTTGAGTTCCTGTACTACGGCCTCGACGCTCCGAAGCACACAGTTGACGAATGTCTTGCGCAGGGCCTGACATTTTCGGTGCCCCTTAAGGCCATGCTTCGCCTGTCAAGCAAGGAGGACGAGGATGAGGATGAGGCGGAGGAAGCGATCGAGCAGGAGGTGTATCTCGGTAACCTTCCGTTCATGACGGAACGCGGCACCTTCGTCGTGAATGGGGCCGAACGTGTGATCGTCTCACAGCTCCATCGCAGCCCTGGCGTGTTCTTTGGTCAGAGCGTGCACCCGAACGGCACGGAGTTGTTTTCAGCGCGCGTGATCCCGTTCCGCGGTTCGTGGATCGAGTTTTCGACGGACGTCAGCAACGTCATGTGGGCCTATATCGACCGCAAGAAGAAGCTCCCCGTCACCGTGCTTCTGCGATCGTTGGGATTCTCCACGGATGTCGACATCGTGAACCTTTTCGATCTGGCGGACGAAGCACCCTGCAAGACCAAGAAGGCCTTTGGCGACTTCGTGGGCCGGACGCTGGCGGCAACGCTTTCGGTAGAACGGATTGCGGAGGTTGTGGATGAGGACACCGGTGAAGTCATTGAGGAGAGGACGGAACGGGAGATTCTGCTTCCGGCGTCACACATCCTCGAAGAGTCCGATTACGATGTCCTGAAAGAACACGGAATCGATCTCATCTACGTGGTTCGCGAGACTGACGGCGAGGATATCGACAAGAGTACGCTTCTCAATACCATCAAGAAGGATCCCACGCAGAATACTCAGGAAGCGCTCGAGTACATGTACGAGCAGCTCCGGGGCACAGAGGCGCCCGACCTGGAAACCGCTCGTGGTGTTCTGGATCGGTTGTTCTTCAGCGAGAAGCGCTACGACCTCGGTGAGGTCGGCCGGTATCGAATCAACTCGCGACTGCGAGTGAAGCAGCCACTGGACAAGCTGACGCTTACCACCGACGACATCGTGATGATCGTCCGCGAGCTGATTCTTCTCCAGAATGGCAAAAGCGCGGTTGATGATATTGACCACCTCGGCAACCGACGCGTGCGCACGGTTGGCGAACAACTCGCGGCGCAATTTTCGCTCGGTCTCGCACGGATGGCGCGAACGATCAAGGAGCGGATGAACCTGCGCGACGCGGAGAATTTTACACCGCAGGATCTCGTCAACGCCCGTACCGTTTCGAGCGTCATCAACACGTTCTTTGGAACGAATCAGCTGAGCCAGTTCATGGATCAGACGAATCCGTTGGCGGAACTGACTCACAAGCGCCGAATGTCCGCACTCGGTCCGGGCGGTCTTACGCGAGAGCGAGCGGGTTTCGAGGTGCGTGACGTTCACTACACGCACTATGGTCGCCTTTGCCCGATCGAGACGCCGGAAGGTCCGAACATCGGGTTGATCTCGTCGCTGTGTGTCCATGCTCACGTAAATCGATTCGGATTTATTGAGACGCCGTACCGAGTCGTTGATAACGGTCGCGTAACAGAGGAGATCGTCTACCTCTCGGCAGAGCAGGAAGACGATGTTGTCATCGCCCAGGCGAACGCGCCGTTGAACGCAGACGGCACGTATGTGAACAAGCTGGTGAAGTGCCGTTACCGCGGCGACTTTCCGATCGTGGCGCCGACAGAAGTTCAGTACATGGACATCGCCCCGAATCAGATTGTGTCGCCGGCGGCAAGCTTGATCCCGTTTCTCGAACACGATGACGCGAACCGCGCGCTCATGGGTTCGAACATGCAGCGACAGGCGGTGCCGCTTCTTCGTGCCAATTCTCCGATCGTAGGGACCGGACTTGAAGGGCGGATCGCGCGTGACTCGAGAGCTGTGCTGGTTGCTGAGGGTGAGGGTGTTGTCGAGTACGTGGATGCGAACCAGATCGTCATCAAATACGAAGCTGCGGCTGGATCGGAAGGCATTATCTTCGATGATCACACAGTCGCGTATCCTCTCACGAAGTTTCGGCGGACCAACCAGGACACGTGCATCAACCAGAAGCCGATCGTTTCAGTCGGGCAGAAGGTTTCGGCCGGGACGGTGCTGACCGACGGATTTTCGACCCAGCTTGGTGAACTCGCGCTTGGACAGAATGTGCTTGTGGCATTCATGCCGTGGCGCGGCTACAACTTTGAAGACGCAATTGCGATTTCGGAGCGAGTTGTGTCCGAAGACATTTACACTTCGGTGCATATCGAGGAGTTCGAGCTTCAGGTTCGTGACACCAAACGCGGAGAAGAGGAACTGACGCGAGAGATTCCGAACGTTTCTGAGGAAGCGACGAAGGATCTCGATGAGCGCGGAATCATTCGCGTGGGTGCGGAAGTCAAGGCAGGAGATATCATCGTCGGTAAGATTACTCCCAAGGGAGAGACAGATCCGACGCCGGAAGAAAAACTGCTGCGCGCCATCTTTGGTGACAAAGCTGGAGACGTGAAGGATGCTTCGCTGAAGGCGCCTCCCGGAATGAACGGC
>JAGQWL010000404.1 GCA_020437385.1 Bacteroidota bacterium | reverse complement strand
TATCCGCGGTTCTCTTGAATACCGACGAACACAGAGTCACTTTCTTTGGTGGCCGGATGAATGCTTGTCATAAACAATCGACCGGAGGCGGACCGGAGACCACCCTCCGGAGCGCCGCTCCGAGGATACTTGGCATCGGGCTTCCAGATGCGTCCGGCGTTGTCGATGTCACCGTTCCAGATGTAATCGTAGCTCCTCCGCAGCAGCGGAACCCGGTCCTTCTCAGCCCCGTTCAGATCTATCGCCGTGTATCCGTCCTTTCGGTAGTCGTGGATCCATATCAGCGAATCGCCAACAATCTTGAAGCCGTTGGCTTCTCTGATCTCTCCGGGCCCATCTCCCCTTCCGGCAACAACGCCGATGTATCGCCCGTCGTTGTTGTATGCACGAATCTCCATCGGCTGATAATCAAAAATGTAGATCGTGCCGTCACTCGTCGCGTCGATTCCGCGAACGTCACCGAGCAGGTACTCCGGCTCGCCATCTGCTACTCCTATTGTCAAATCCTTCTTGACAAGCAGCTCGCCTGGCAGCGAACGATAGGTAACGAGGACGGAGCCGTCCGCAAGTGTTGAGCGCGTGAAAGCCTCTTGACGCGTGCCGTCCGGCCTGCCGCAAGCGCATGCGAACAATAGAACCAGGGTTACCAAACCTGCCGGAAGAAGACGTTTCATCGACACAGTGCGGAATGTGAGGGAAACAGGAACAGCTTTGAAGGCATCGAAAACATTGTGGACGGTACAATTAACGACGGTGCTCCACAAATGAAAGGACACGCGGAGCGAACCGCCAAACTTTCTTGTACATGTTGCGTGAACGCAACAGTCGAGCTTGCGTCCCGCATCTCCTGCTTGCTTTCGCCCAACACCGTCAGATGGCCGAACCAATGGAACACCTTCCCTTTTCGGCGCCGCTCGCCGACTACGCCGAGCAGGCCGAAGCCCTTCTTCGGGCGGTGCAGCGAGGCGACGACGCCGCGCGCTGGGCCTTCAAGTGGCAGCATCCGCGGTACAGCGACCTGCCGGGGAGTGCCATCGACGCGAAGTCGCTGACGCTTGCCGATGCTCGGCTGGTGGTCGCGCGGCAGTACCACGTCGAAGACTGGTCGCACCTTTCGAACTTCGTCGATGCTGTGCAAGTCGACGCCAACGTACAGGCTTTTGAGCGGGCTGTCGAGTATGTAGTGGACGGCGAACTGGAGAAATTGAACAAAGCGCTTCTCGCGGATGCCGATCTCGTCACGCGCCGGTCGACGAGAATGCATCGCGCCACCCTGCTCCACTACGTCGCGGCAAACGGTGTGGAGGACGGCAGACAACGAACGCCGGCGAATGCCGTCGCCATCGCTGATGCGCTCCTGACCAGCGGTGCCGACCCCGACGCACTCGCGCGCATGTACGGCGAAGATTGCACGACCATGAGCATGCTCGTTTCGAGCTCCCATCCGGCACAGGCCGGCGTGCAGTCTGCCCTGATCGAAACGCTGCTCGATCACGGCGCAAATCTGTACGGGCCCGGCTCCAAATGGCAGGACGGGATCATCACCGCACTCGCGTTTGGTTTCGTCGACGCCGCCCGCACACTTCAGCGGCGATCGGGTGCGGTCGGTTCGGCCGTCGCTGCCGCGGGGCTCGGAATGAGCGACGACCTGAAGCGCCTGCTTCCGGTAGCCGATGCTGAGAACGTGCAGGCCGCGTTAACGCTTGCTGCGATGCACGGAAACCGGGACGCGGTCGAAGTACTGCTCGACGCCGGGGCCGATCCATCCGCGTACAATCCTAACGGATTCCATTCGCATTGTACCCCGCTTCATCAGGCGATCTGGTTCGGACACGCGGATATCGTACGGTTGCTCGTCGGCCGTGGGGCCGACTTGACCGTGATGGACACGATCTACGAAGGAACGCCGCTGGACTGGGCGATTCACGCGGAGCGCGACGAGATTGCAGCGTACCTGCGGGAGGTCGACGCGCCCGCCACTTGATCGCGCCGCCTCGTGGCGCCAAAGAGCATATCGTGCAATTCCGGTCAACCGCTCCGCGACAGTTGATCTGAGGGGCAAAAGCCGTTACACTTACTTCCCGGGCCGGCGACTGATGTTCCCTCCCTGCCTGCGCCCTCTGGACGCGCGAGCCTTCCGGCAGCGTGCCATCCCTTTGTCCCGCAGTACTTAACGCAATACGCGCACGAAATGAAACGCTTGATACACTCTGGATCGCCGGCCGTCCGCCGATCCGCATTTTTCAGCAAGGCCGTGATCGTCGTCGGTCTCGCCATCGGGATCTCCGCCTGCGCCAACAAGTCCGTCGTCAAGGACGACATGGACGCGGACGCTAAAAAGGTCATGGAGACGCCGGCGATGACGCCGAAAACCATGGCCTCGGCGAACCTGTCGAAAACGCCCCCGAGCCCGGATCCGCGAGTCGGATTGAAGGCCGGGTTGTTCGATGCCGGACAGGCATCGTGGAACATGAAGCTCGTCTCAACGACGAAGCCGCCGGAGGCTTTCATCGGCGTGACAAACTCCGACCTCGCGTTTAAGGACCAGTACGCGATCCAGGGCAACTACAACGGCGTGATCGTCTGGGACATTTCGAACCCGGCAGCGCCGAAGCTCGTGACAGACTACGTCTGCCCGGCTTCGCAGAGTGACGTCTCCGCTTATGGCGACCTGCTCTTCGTTTCGGGTGAAGGCCTCGGCGGCCGACTCGATTGCGGCTCGCAGGGCGTCGAGGAAACGGTGAGCCACGATCGCCTTCGCGGCATCCGGATCTTTGACATCTCCGACATCAAGAATCCGAAGTACGTCGCCAATGTTCAGACGTGCCGCGGTTCGCACACACACTCGCTGTTGAAAGACCCGGATGACGACGACAACGTCTACATCTACGTTTCGGGTTCGGCACCCGTGCGGCCGGAGGATGAGTTGTCGGGTTGCTCCGGTGGAAGCCCGGACGAAGATCCGAACACGGCGCTCTTCCGAATCGAAGTGATCAAGGTGCCGCTCGCGCATCCGGAGCAGGCAGCGATCGTCAGCTCGCCGCGCATTTTCCAGGACCTCGTCGCGCCACCGCAGCACGGTGCTTCGCCTGCGGATGTCGCCGAAGTGCAGGCGGCAAAGGCGCGCGGTGAGTTCGTCGCTAACTTCCGCGGTACCGAACGGGTGTTGTCTGATCGGATGGTTCGTCCGATGCTCGAGTCGTTCATGGAAGGCCGCGGCGGCGGTGAACCGACTGCCGCAGATAGCGCCGCTTTCCGCGAAGCACTGCCCGATCTCATCGCGGCGCGCTTCCCTCCCCGCAACCGCGGCAATGACGACGGCGGACCGCGGCCCGGCCCGACGCAATGCCACGACATCACGCTCTACCCGGCTGTTGGTCTTGCCGGCGGCGCCTGCGGCGGATACGGACTCCTGCTCGACATCAGTGACCCGGCGAATCCGTACCGGATCGATGCCGTTGCCGACTCGAACTTCTCGTACTGGCACTCAGCCACGTTCTCGAATGATGGTTCGAAGGTGCTGTTCTCTGACGAGTGGGGCGGCGGCGGTCAGCCGAAGTGTCGCGAGATGGACCCGACCGAATGGGGCGCCGACGCGATCTTCACGATCGACAACGGCAAGATGAAGTTCCATTCGTACTACAAGTTGCCCGCTCCGCAGACGTCGCTCGAAAACTGCGTCGCACACAACGGCTCGCTGATTCCGATTCCGGGTCGTGACGTCATGGTGCAGGCCTGGTACCAGGGCGGCATTTCCGTTTTTGATTGGACGGACCCGAACAATGCCGTCGAGATCGCCTTCTTCGATCGCGGTCCGGTGAATGCGGATCGGATGATCTCCGGCGGAAGCTGGTCGGTGTACTGGTACGACGGCGCAATCGTCAGCTCCGAAATCGCACGCGGACTCGACGTGCTCGAGCTCACGCCGAGCGGTTGGCTGACGCAGAACGAGATCGACGCGGCAAACACCGTGCAGATGGACGTGCTGAATACGCAGGGACAGCCGAAGTTTGTCTGGCCGGCCACCTTCTCGTTGGCGGCTGCGTACACGGACCAGCTCGAACGATCGGGCGGACTCGCGACGGCACGACTGGCGGCGGTGCGAACGGCACTCGCCGGAGCCGAAAAGGCAAGTGGATCCGCACGCAAGAAGGCGCTCAACGAACTGGCGCAGTCGCTTGACTCGGACGCCCGTTCGTCGCGCGACGGTGCGAAGGTGCGGATGCTCGCATCGACGGTCCGCGAGATCGCATCGATGTAGTGGTGCCCGCTCGAAAGACGAATAGCAGTAAACAGCTCGCTCGTGTCCGGAAGCGTTGTTTGGCGCTTCCGGGTACGAGCGAACGTGTTTCACACGGTGAGCCAACGTTCTTCGTCGGCAAGAAGGTTTTTGTGATGTTTGCCGACAATCACCACGACGACGGCCGCGTCGCCGTGTGGCTTCCGGTCCCACCCGGCATGCAGGAAGCACTGATCAGCGAGAATCCCGATACGTTTTTCCGACCGCCGTACGTTGGTCACAGGGGATGGATCGGCCTTAAACTGAACGACGCGGATGATGCGCTCCTCGATGCGCACGTGCAACTCGCGTGGGAGCAGATTGCACCCGGGAAGCTGCTGAAGGAGGTGTCCGGTGGCTGAGAACCGGAAAACGCAACTGATTCGTACCTTCTGACACCGGTTGCGGAAAAGCGCAGCCGGATAACGAATCAAGACACGATTACCGAAGAAACACGCTGCAGTTCGGATGAGTGACGGCAATACCCGCGAAGCGATCGCGAACCGCTGGGAGTTCGCAGGATGG
>JAGQWL010000403.1 GCA_020437385.1 Bacteroidota bacterium | reverse complement strand
GGGGATCGCACGGAGGGCACGGGGATCGCACGGAGGGCACGGAGGTACGGAGGGCGCACGGAGGCACGGGGGGCGCACGGAGGCACGGGGGGCGCACGAAGACACGGAGGTACGGAGGGCGCACGGAGGCACGGGGGGCGCACGGAGGCACGGAGGGCGCACGGAGACACCGGCCTCGAAGGCTTAGAGTCGGAAGCCGATTCCTCCCCGTATATCCCAGAAGCCGAAGGTACTCGGCGTTGGCTGCGGCGGTATTCCGGAACCGCGGCCGCCCGGAATTTCGTCAACCTTGAACTGTGTGTCGAAGCGGTAGGCTACGATGTCATAAGCAACGGCACCGACAACAAAGAAATCGTCTGTCACCTCGAGACGGACCTCGAAGCCGGGCGAAACACCAAGCGAAACGGCCGGTCCGTCGGGAACACTTGTGCGTAGCGCATCTGTGGCAAACTGCAGCCGCCAGGCGGCGAGACCGAGCGTCGCGTGCCAGGCCGCGAAGGAGTTGTTCGCCAACAGCAGGTTGCCACGGAGGGCGGCACGATACCCTTTGAATGCGTACTGATCGGACTCCTGATTAGCTGTCGAGACCGCGAGTCCGAGTTCGCTGAAACGTGAAAGCTGCCGAGAGTAGTAAAACTCTACGCCTGCCTGCCCGCGCCAGAAACCACCAACGCTGTAGCCGGCGACAGGAAGCGACCGCGTGACGTTAACGCCGAGAAATCCACGCCGTGTTTCGTACTGAAGCTGGGCATGACTCGTTTCCGCTCCGAGGCCGATGATCGCAAACGCGAGGGCACACAAGGTCTTGTTCATTGCGGCGCACCTCCGGGTGGGAGAGGGATAACCTTAATATACTCGGCCCTTCCATCACAAACATAAAGCCCAAATTTCGCCCCGACTGTCGGGGGATCCCCTAGAAGTTGACTTGTACCGGCATAACTGCCGAGGCGACGGTCTGCAGCCCGTTCCCGTTCGTCAAGCGAATCGAGACTTTCGCATTCCCGAGGCTGGTGATCGCGGAAACGTCTTCCGTCCTTGTGTAATCGATTGCGTAGGTAGGTGTGCCCGAAACAAAGCGGAAGGTTTTCCAAACACCGGGATGAAGGATGTCGAATCGATCCGCGACGCGGTATTCGATCTTCGCCAGGCCTGACTCCGGATCCTGCATTCCAGTAACCTCGATCTTGAGATTCGCCCCCGACTTCGACAGCTTAATCGATGGCGCCAGCGGCGGACTGGTATCCAACACGATTGGTCCGGCACTGACCACGTTGCCCGCAATGCCTTGTTTGTTCTTCGCCCGCACGTTCACGTACAGAACTTCTCCCTGCGGCAGCGAATTTGCGGCGACCTGAAAAGCCGGTGCAGCACTTGTGCTCTGAAACAGCGAAAGTCCGTTACTCCATTCGAAGTCAACCTGGTTCGGCCATCCACGGACGTCAGTGCCCCCAGCCGTCGTCCCCACCGAATATTCGATGCCTGCTACACCCGACTCGTGATCGAAAACGGCGTTCGTCAAAAAGATGTCCAATGCGTCGACGCGAACGCGAACGCGGGCGTCGAGTCCGACGGGGCCGGTCGGATCCTTCGGCAACGCGCTGACGGTCAACGCATTGCTTGTGAGGCCCGCATGGTTTCTCGCACGCACGTACAACTGAACCCGGTCCGTGTAGCTGGATGGCCGGCCATTGAACCTGGCAAGCAGCTGCTCACCGAGAAGGGGCGCGCCGTACGCGGCGTACTTCTTCTCAGGCGCCGACACGCTCACGTGGGAACTGAATTGCGGTTCACTTCCATTATCCAGGACGTACTCGTAGACGTCGACGCCAGACTCAGGATCCTCAGACTCGTTCCACTTGAGCGTGACGGACGGCAGTGCCGCGTTTCGGATGTCCTGCTCGATCTCGGACGGCGGCTTCCGATAGTACGTCGGCACAGACGTTACGGGAGCATGCACGTCAGGCGGAAAGTACAATGGAAGAAAGATCGTCGGCACAACAAACAGTGGCGACGGATCGGTCGGTGGCGTGTCGTCAAGAACAACGGCATCGCTGTGGGCAACACTGCTCACCAGCCCTTCCCCATTCGTCGATCGAATCGATACGTAATAGGGGCGCCCTCGCTCCAACGTAAACAGTGCAGTAGCGGCGTCCATGAATACTGCAGGCTTCCCGTCGGCGCCGCTGTCGACAAATCGACTGCCCTGGAGCGGCGTCCAGCCGATCACATCTGTCGACGTTCGGGACGTGCCCACCGCATACTCGAATCCCGAAATGTCTGATTCGATGTCACGCGAAGAAACCAGCAGGTCAATCTTATTCGGATCGTGACTCCAATACCTCTTGACTTGAATCGGATTCAGATTTTCGTCGAGCAGTGTCTGGGTCGTGTTCGCGTAGTCCAGCTCAAGAAAGATGAGTGGCTTCTCCGGCGGAGTTGTGTCAACGACGAGGATGTCATCGTCGTCCCCACCACTATAGCTGCTTCCGGGACCAACGGCCACGGTGAAGTCGGCGCTTCGCGTGTTCGTGTGCCCGGCCGGTCCGCGCGCGCGAACCCTGACGGTGAACTGCTTCGTGTCGTGGAAGGCCTCGTTGGATCCATCCCGCGAATAGCCCGTGCGATTGGCGACAAACGGAAGTGTAGATGTCTTTCCGATGGATCGAAACGCCGAAAGGTCAATACTTCCATTGTCCGTTGTCGACTGTTCGAACTGGACGCTCAACTCGGCGACCGAAAGCGGGTGCTGAACCCCGATCCCGAGTGTCGATTCGTTCACGTAACCGTGTCGCACGGACTGCACCGAAATACCCGTCACATCCGGAGGTTGCAGCGCTTTCACGAGCCTGTCTTTCAACGCCGCCATGCGCATACGTGTCGTATCGGCGAGAAACTGACCTTCCGCATCTTGCCGGAGGAGATTATCGACAAGGGTGTACTGCATGGCCGAGATATCCGCACGCAGTTCGTAGACCCGCTCCATGGTACGCGTCGCCTCGGCGTGTGCATCGATGAGCGGTTTGATTCGCGATCGCTTCGCGGTCAGGACGTCGATCGCCGATGAGCCCAGCACCGAACCAAGCGTATCGAGTCCGCCATAGTGCATCCCGTACCAGAGCTGCATTCCGTTGAGTACGTACGCCTGCTGCACTCCAGTGTCCGGCTGATTGTTAAGGGCCGCGACATGCGCATCATGAGCGGCGGATGGGCTGCCGGTCTGCGAGATGCTGGTGAGGAGGCCAACCCGATTGCCAGACGTCGCGATTCGGCTTGCCCGATCGGTTTCTGCGCCGTACATCCCGGTGAGATTCTGCTGAATGGTGCTCTGCCTGGTCCGGAGTTTGTCACGCATCCGAAGCGACCAGCCGCGACCGGACCAGAAGTAATTGACGTATTCCGCGTAGTATCTGTCAAACGCCGTTTCCGCTGCAGCAAAGGCGCTCATCATGTCGTTGACCGATGGTTCAGACGACGCGGAGCCGCCCGACACATCTCCTGACAATGGATCGTACGTCAGGTTGATCTGGAGCTGCAACGCCATCAACGAATGGATGCGCGACAGATTGTTCGTAATCGTGTCAATCGCTCGAATCGTTTCGTCCGCCCGGGCAGCAACCGCATTTGCGAGGCCGGAGGATTGAGCGTCGATAGCGGCCGCGGCTCCTGTATCGATCGTGAAGCTCGGCTCAACCGGATTCGGACCCGATTGCCCCATGTTCGATGCCGTGACCGGTGACTCGTTGAGACTCCCGTAAAAGCCATCAAGCGCAGCGGATGCATCGGACTGAAAATCTATTGCCTCCAATTCAGCCTGGCGGAGTCGCGGCGAGACAAGATCGGCCACGGCCACAGCATTTTCTTCAAACGCCTCCGCCTCGTCGCGCGCGTCGAAAACGTGGGCATATCGGGCGTTGCCTTCCAGCGGATCAGGTCCAGGCGAGTCACCAAACAGCAGGCTGTCCGCCACAAACTTCATCCCCGCGTATGACGAAAGCGACGACGGTTCGTTCTCGACGATGTCCTCGCCCACGCGATCACGATTGGACTTCCGAAGTGTGTGGTACCTGAATCCGGCGGCAGTGGCCACGGCGTCGTCGACAACCGGCGGATCCGGCGGCTTGTTCATCTCTTGTCGGGCGGCATCAATCTCATCGGCCAGCGACCGGACGTAGTCCTTGAAGTCCTCCGCCTGCTGCTTCGCTTGGTCGATCAGATCCCCATGTGCCCCCTTTCCGAACCCAAATCGCACGCCGTCTTCCGAGGCGCTTGCCCACGCACGGACGGTCCCGGCTACCGGTATCTCGACGCCGATGGCTGCGAACATCTCGAAGCCCGACGGACGCTTCTTCACGATTGCGGCGCGGAGGTCGGCGCCGGCACACGCTTCATCGAGTAACAGATCAACGCACACACGCGCCCAGACAACAGCGTATGCGCCGAAAGGCATCGGAAACTGTTCGTCGTTGATCAGCCACACGGATCCCTCTGCCGCCGCGTTAAACGAGATGATCGGGATATCGAAATCGAACGTGATGCCTGCCTCCAACAGAAACCCTATGTCGGCGGCAGCAAAACTCCCCTCGGCAGTAAACAGGTCGTTGATCAGCTTCAGCTCGCCCTCGCCGATGATGCCCCAGAGGATGTCGCTGTTCCGCTCCACCATGAACAGATTCAGGTCCATCCCCCCGGATGCGTAAATCGGAATGTCCACGTCAACGACCACGTTGCCATCGAGCGTAAACGGTTTGGTAGTTGCGGCAATCGAGAGGCCTGCCTCGAGCTTCGCGTTTGCGACCCCGTTGCCGTCGAGGCCAAGCACCGTCCCTCGCGTGTCAATCAGGACACTTCGATTTGTGAGCTGCAGAAATGCGCTGCCCTTCACGACATAGTTGCCCGCAGATCCGCCGACACCCGCCTGTGCAAACAGCATCGCCGCGAAGTCGACGCCCTGAGCGTCAGGAACGGAAGCAGGATTGACGAGGTCGTGCCCGAAGGCCGCGAGTGCGCCGTTGGGGCCCGTCACAAGATTCAGGTCGCTCTGCCGCGGATTCAGGAAGAAGCCGCCACCGGCACCCGTAAGCTCAATAACGCCCGGTACGATCGGAATCCCGACGCTGGAGGCCACCGCCACGAAGAGTCCAAAGCTCGGCTTGCTGTTCGTGGTCGAGAAGCTGCCGGCCAGAGATGCCTGTGCCTGAACGCCGCCAACGTCAAATTCGCCTCCCCCAACAGCGCGGAGCTCAACGCCACTGGACGTGTTGGCGTACTGGAGGCTGGCCGACATGCGAAAGGCGTCGCTAAGCTCCAGATGGAAATTGTCGATGTGCATGTAGGTCGCGCCGTCGGTCGTCTTGTAGAACAGAACCTCGTCGACCCCGCCGCTGAAGATTCCGTTTTCGGTGTCGCTGCTCCCGCCGACGGTGAGAGACACATCCGAACTGCTCGAACCGCACTTGCCGAAGCAAAGATACTCCGTCACGGTAACCTGCCGGGTGGGGGCCTGCTGACCCGCACGTGCCTGCACATCCTCGATACCTTGACCAAACCCATCGGCTATCGTGATCTGCACACCGTTCTCGGACGACGTGTATTCGAATCCGCCCACCGACAGCGTCATGATGTCGAGGAGCGTGAACTCCGCTGGCGGCACGAGTCGGCCTGCATCGGCGACTCCGTCCGCGTTGACGAGGAAACCTTCATACCCGACCGAGCCACCGACGCCCTCGATCATGACCGAAGCGTCTCCACCGAACTCCATCTCAAATGATTTACCCGACGACGCAACGGCATTGCCCTCCACTGCTATCTCGAAGAAGCTCGTCTCCAGGTCAAACGCAACGTTGCCGGACACGTTGTATTGCAGGCCCTTCGTCTCGGTGTAACTGATGCCCGCTTCGTCGGGGAAATTCGACGTCGATCCGAACCACACAATCGGCTCGTCGTTGATTTCGACCTCACCGTTCGCAAAAATGCCTGACGCCAGCGGATCAAACGGATCGATATCCACGATCGCCTTCGTCAGTTTGAACTTTCCGAAGCTGCCGAGCGCGTATTCACCCTCGAGTTCAACCGCCGGCATGTCCGCATCAACTTTCACGCGGCCCTGGGCATCGCGATAGATCGCGACTGTCGCCTGAACATCCGTGCCGATCGGATCCGGTAGCGAAACATCGATGCCGGCATCCAGCCGCAACGATCCGTTAACAAACCCGAGTCCGACGGTCGACAGGCTCGCAAGCCCGCCAAGAATCTCCGCGTTGTTGAGCTGGACGCCGCTCAGGTCGAAGCCGCCGTCGGTATCGAAGCTCAGCGCGCTGAATCCGACGTCCATGTTCGCAAAACCCATCGTGCCGCCGGTGGCCGCAACGGAGATCTTTCCATCCGATATTCCCAGGGTCGGTGACGAAATTGCGAGCTCAACGGCACCTTCAAAAAGCTCGAAGTTCTGATCCGGCAGGCTGGCCGAAGCGAGTTCGAGCACGACCCTCGGAGCGGTATCAACATCCCGGACACCCACGAGCAGATCCTGAATCTGAATGTTGAAATCCTCGCCAAGCAACTCCTCGAAGGAAAGTTCGCCGTCAATGGAAAGCTCAAAACGCGTGTCGTCCAGCGTCAGGCCGAACGGGTTGGCGCCAAGAGGTCGAAGCCTGGCAACACCAAGGGGTATCGTTTCATCGACGCCGACCGGATCGATGTCCAGGTTCCATGCGCCGTTTGAGAAAGAACCACTGAAGAAGAATGCCGGCTCGTTGTTGACCGTCAGAACCGAACTTGTGGCCGTCGCCGCCACCGCGAGCGCCGGATTCGATCCGAGTCTGACACGAACCCCCTGCAACGCGAATCCGAACGTGGTCGCATCCGATGCCGCGCCCGATGAGAATGTATACTCGGAGATCGGCTGGGCATTCGGATTGTAGCTCGTCTCAAACGCGCCCAGCTCGACCTCAACCGCATCGAAGCCGCTCGACGTCAGCGCCGCCGTCGCGGTCAGCTCGTGTTCGCCGAGGGCCTTCGGCAGGTCGACCGACAGTCCGGCAATCAGGGACACCGCGCTGTTTGATTCAACGCTCAGCGTTTCAAGCGAAAGCGGGATTCCGAGCTCCGGCTCGAGATCAACCGGCGACGCGAGAGAAACGGACCCGCTCTGCACGTTGTACGCGGCATCCGTGGCGAGGTCAAAGTCGACGTCGAACGTCGGCGCGTTTCCCTGGTCGTCTTCCAGACCCGCCAGAACAAGTGACAGCGGATTGTCGCTCGTCAGCGTCCAGCCATTTCCGGTATTGACGGCATCCACAAGTGGACTCCCCTGGTCATCACGCAGGACGAGGTAAGCGACGTCCTCCGTCGGCAGACCGAGCTTCGCCGGTAGCAGCGCGGTGATACCGCCGCCGATACGGAAACCGTTCTCATCAATGGTGGCAATCGGTTCATCGGGCTCATCCGCCGTAAAGAAGTTGGCATAACCCTGGTTCACATTGAACGCACCGGGACGCAACGCGAAGCCACCGCCGAATTCGACGGCCAACGCCGCGAACGGATTTGCCGCAAAGACGAGATTCGCCGATGCCGAGCCCGTGAAGGCGAGTCCGGTCTGATTCAACTCGATTCCGCCGGATAGATTCATTCGGACGTAATTGTCAGACGGTTCCGGCGCGTTCGCTTGCACAAACGACCAGCCGAGCGGGGACAAACCGATGTTGAAATCGACACTCGGCGAAATGATTGCCTTGCCACTCTTGCAGACGTCGGGGAATGCGAGCGACAGATTCGAGTACTGAACATCAGCCGACGCTCCGCCGACGTTCAGGTCGCCCGTTCCCGAAACGGTGAAACCACTCGCGTCAAGCAGCGCCTGACTTGCGCCAAAACGAAACTGGGGATTCTCTGCGTTGAAGGGAAAACCGAACGTAAACGGGTCGTTGATTGCGATCGAACCCGACGTCAGCTCACCATTGAGTACGTCAACTCCGACACTCCCCGATGCCGTGACGGGTGGACCGTTCGTCGGACCGGGAAGGGTCACGGACGCCGAGCCCTCCAGCGTTAGCTGCTGGTCGTCCGGCGTAAACAGCACGTCGACAGATGATGAACCGAACGACAGCTTGCCTGGCCCGAGCGTGTAGGAACCGCACGGCTGATAGTTCTGAACGGAACCCTGGAAGTAGAGTCCGTCAATCAACTGAAGTCGAAAGGGAGCGCTCGGAGAACAGTCGCCTTCGTCATCGAGGACGCCGAGCCGCCTGAGCGACGCCATCAGATCGATGCTGATGAGCTGCGTCCGCTGGGGGCTGGCAGAGAACGACCCCGCGATTTCACTCACCGACACCTCGGGACCGGAGTCGAGGCTTGCAACCAGCGGAATCGTCACGTCACTGCTGGGGGCGAACGTTTCTAGCGTCCCCTCGATCAGCCCATCAACGATGCTGGCGCCATAGACCGAAAGACCGTCCGGCGGCATCAGACCCGATTGGGCCAGCGAAGGGACACGAACTGAGAAGTCGATCGACGGCTGGATCGCGCTGGTGTTCACGGAGGCGAGATCGCCGGAATACCAATCGATCGTTGCGGGATTGGCGGTTCGGAGCGCAAAGGCCTTGATGGAAATCCCGGCAACGGCAACCGGCGGCAGGTCCAGCCCCGGGATGGTTCCATCGTTAATATCCTGGGCGGGAATGACGAGACCAGCCGGCGTCGCCGCGAGTCCGCGAAGCGGAATCACCAGGCGGCGATCACCCGGAAGATTCACCGCAAGCTGCGCGTCCAACGCGATGTCAAACAGCCATCCGCCGACATCCGAATAGCTGAGTCCGCTGACAGATTCGATGCCATCGAACTGGAACGACAGCGGACCGACGTCAATGGATCCCCCTCCCACGCCGTCAAAGTCGAAGCTGGTGGCGACCATCGTTGATCCATCCCATCGGAGGCCAAGGGAGGCGCCGGTTGCGACGTCATCCCCGGAGACCAACTCGATCCTCGAATCGAGGTCGAGTCGCGTGGTACCGGCGGTGTTGATCGTACCGGTGATGCCGGTGATACCGAGGCTTACAACCTCACTCTCTCCGACAAGAGGGATCCGCACAGCAACATCTGATACGTCAACCTGCCCCGACGCTCCCGCGGACGAGACGTACAGCGACAAGCGTGCGCTTCCGCCGAGGTCCTGACCGAACAGTCTTAGGTTGCCGTCCACGTATAGCGCCGTATTGGCATCCCGGTCTTCGAAGGCGATCCGATCGATGGCGATTGGCCAATCGGCCGGGGCATCAGCAGCCTGGCTGACCGCGATGCTTCCGGACTCGAATGCGAAGCCTTCGCCGGACGCCCGCACGACAACGTCGTCGAGTTCGACGTTCGCGAATTCGGGGGGTGTAGACGGATTCAGTGCCGGAACGACGAGCACGGGGCCGGCGCCAGCCGAGTTGATTGAATACCGCCCACTTCCGAGGTCGCCGAACGAGACAAGATCTTCTTCCCCTTCCTTCAGTCGGAGATAGGCGACAGTGACGTCGGGGAGCGGAAGGAGGTCCGGCAGCAGCTCGGACGCGATATCGGCAATCGCCGGGTGAAGGCCGGCGGCATCGGCAAATGCAATTCGGGTCTCCTTCCAGTACAGGTCAACCTGCCCCGACCCGATCGACGGCGGATGTGTGTCGAGCCCAAAATCGTCCGTGAACTCGGGACGTAGATCCGAGTCGTATTGCTTTCCGTCAACATTCAGTCTGCCATCGCCGGAGCCGCCGTAGTGGAGTCCT
>JAGQWL010000402.1 GCA_020437385.1 Bacteroidota bacterium | reverse complement strand
TGAAATGTCGCAGACGGGTTTGGATCCCGCCAGAAGGCCGAATTGCTGAGTTCGACCATTTCGTCAGCTCCGCTTGTGCCGAGCACGAGCGATATCAGGCCATTGTCTGGACCGATGTAGAACTGAGCGCCACTTCTAACGGCGATCGGTCGCCTTCGGGTACCGACTCCCGGATCGATCACCGCCAGATGAACGGTTCCATCGGGAAAAAAGGGCGTAGACGACCGCAGTACATACGCAGCCTCCATGACATCCTGGGGGGCGATCTCGTGAGAAATGTCGACCATGCGGATGCTCGGGGGAGCAATCGACAGAATTGTCCCCTTCATGGCCGCTACGTAGCCATCCTTGCTCCCAAAGTCCGAGGTGAGGGTTATAATGCGGGACACGACGTTTCTATAGTCTTATCGAACGGAAGTTAACCAGTAGCGACCGTTCTGACCAAAACCGGTAATAACTGCTACAGGCACCGTCGACTCGTGATCCCGGGTCGCCGAGGCTATTTGTGCTCGCCACCTGACAACTCGCGCAAGAAATGACGAATGTAGAGATCGGCCGCCGGGGGGAGGATGCCGCGTGTCGTTTCCTCGAAGAAAAAGGCTACGTCGTTCTGGAACGAAATTACCGTTTCGAAAAATCAGAGGTAGACATCATCTGTTACCGCTCGTTGGCCGGTGGTCGCCGAGGCGAAATCGTCTTCGTCGAGGTAAAGGCGAGGTCCGGCGACCGTTTTGGGGCCCCGGAGGCTTCCGTCGGTGCAGTCAAAATTTCGAACGTTGTGCATGCGGCGAGGGCGTGGCTGTACGAACAGCGGATGGAGAGCGCGCCTTGCCGATTTGACATTGTTGCGGTCACCTTCGACGCGGACGAAACGACCATCAAGCACTACGAAGACGCGTTCGACGCTTCGTGACGATCAGCGTCCTGGTCGGTACTCCTTTGGGACCTGATCCGCGACTCGTTCGAAAGCGAGGTACCCCATGAAAGTGACGCCGTAGGGATCGAGTACGTCTCCCTTGTAGTCGACGATTGTCGGACCCTTCTCCAGCCGGATCCATGATGTCTGGAACTGGTTTCGGCCGCCGATTCCGGGCGAACCTACCCAGTCGTTGTAGCTCGGGTCTTCGTATTCGCCGGTAAATCGGATCTCTACCGCGGCTTCGAAATCCAGCACCTTTTCGTCTGCAGACTCGCCGTCGCGAATTATCGAGTAGACCTCGATAGGATGGCGACTGCCTAACTCCGGTGCCGACCCCAGCGGCCCTTCCTTGATCATCCGTCCAAAAACCTCAAAGCCCTGCTCCTGAACCTTGTGTGCAAGAAGAGCCAGCATGAAGTGGCGAAACGAGCCGATGAAAGCCTTGTCACGATTCTGCCTCCAGCGATTCCGTTCTTCGTCATTCGTCGGTTCGAGTTCTTCAAACAAGGGTTCACCGTCATACTTGACGCGGGAGCTCGTCGCCTCAAAATCCTTGAGGAAATACGTGACCCGGTAGCCGAGCGCCCGATTCTCAAACTCAAGTGGCTCCTGCGCGTAGGCGCGAAACACGCCCTTCTTGTCGGTGAAGTCCAGAACCTCCGGGTTCATGATTGTCGTCTCGGCGGCATTAGGCGTTTCCCCGATGAACATTCTGGTGAACTTCTCAAGCCGTCCTTTCCACTTCTTGTCATGCTCCGCCTCAACCACCACTCCCTCCAGCTCGAGGACGGTGGGCTTGAGCCGAAACTCGAAGTTGCGATCGGAGCCTGCACGCAGGAAGACATCTTTCGCCTCGGCTTCGTAACCCAGGCTGGACGCGTAGAGGCGCAGCGCCCCGACAGGTACCCGCTGAAGCGTAAACCTTCCATCGCCATCGGTTATCGTACCCATCATCGATGAGGCGATAAACACGTTTGCTCCAGGGAGAGGATCGCCGGTCTCTGCGTCGAACACGGCACCCGTGATCGTTACGGTGAGGACCTGCGCACTTATTGGCCCGACAATAAGCAGGGCCAGTGTCGTAGCTAGCAGCAGCCGGGCGAACATTCGCTGGTGACTGCCGATGTTGCCAGAATGGATCACAATACTTGCTGAGTAGTTTTGGAGGAAGGGTACGACAAATGTCGCAAACGCTCTGCCAACGTTGCGGCTGCGCCTCGGCAGGTACTTGAACCGTGCCCATTTTGTTCGGAAATCGAGGATAGTCGTTACGAATTACCCTGGTGATGGCCGCATCGTCGTCGTGGCGCGCGCGAAGTGTCCATTCTGTCGACGCACCTGTTCGCTACACTGGTCGGGACTCGTGGTCGGGCGTATATTCAGTCGTCCCCCAAGTCAGCCCTGCCTTGATCATGCGCAGCAGGCATCGCGTTGCTTCCGACGAAACCGGTCGTCGCGCAGGCGGCCCCCGCTCAGACCCGGGTTTCGGCTCCCGCATTTCCGAAAGCTCTCGCGCCCGTCTTCTAAATCGGGACGGCAGCTTCAACGTTCGGCGACACGGCGTTTCCTTCCTGCAGTCGTTGCATCTGTATCAGACCGCGTTGACTATGAGCTGGGCACGGTTCATGGTAGCTGTCCTCGTCGTTTTTGTTGGAACCAACGTCATTTTTGCCATCGGGTTTTTTGCAGCCGGCCCGCATGCCCTGTCCGGTACCCACGCCACGAACACCATGTCCCGGTTTGTTGAGGACTTCTTTTTCAGCATTCAGGCATTCACCACCGTCGGGTTTGGCCAGCTCAGCCCACAGTCGTTCGCGGCGAACATCCTGTCGGCGCTTGATGCGTTCGTCGGCCTGCTGGCATTCGCCCTTGCAACCGGACTTCTCTTTGCTCGCTTCTCCCGACCGACAGCCAAGCTGATATTCAGTCACAAGGCGATCGTGGCGCCGTACAAGGGAATCACGGGCTTCGAGTTTCGTCTCGCGAACGCGCGGAAGAGCAATCTCGTTGAGGTCGAGGCCAGTATTCTCTTTACGTGGGTCGAGGGCGGCGATGAAACGGGCGGCCTTTCAAATCGGAAGTTTCGGTCCCTGCCACTTGAGATTGATCGGATTTCCTTTCTGACGACGCACTGGACAGTCGTCCATCCGATCACTGAAGACAGCCCTCTGTATGGCTGGAGCGCGGACGATTTTGTTTCGTCGTCAGCAGAATTCATGGTCACGATCTCCGGAATCGACGACACATTCAGCGAACGAGTCTTCTCGCGTACGTCGTACACGCCTGCGGAGATTGAGCATGGGGCGTCGTTCGTTGATATGTTCATCCAGTTCGACTCGGAGGCCGCTCATTTCGATATGAGCAAATTGCATTCATACGTGCCCGCGCAATTGCCGATGCGTCAGCTGGAACGAGGTGAAACCGCAGAATGAACGAAGATCGACAGTATCCTATCGGACGACTCGTATTACCAACAACCTTGTCGCACGAGGCGCGCGCTCAGGCCATCGACAGTATCGATTCGGTGCCTGCGCGGCTGGACGAAATAGTTCGGCGCCTCGGAGAGCGGATCGATCTCCGCTATAGAGAGGGTGGATGGACCGGTCGGCAGGTTGTGCATCACCTCGTTGACAGCCACACGAACGCGTGGATTCGCTCCAAGCTCGTGTTGACCGAGGATCGCCCGACCCTCCGGCCGTACGACGAGAAAAGATGGGCATGCCTTCCTGATCACAGTTGCCCGCCGGAACAGAGCGTGGTACTAATCGCCGCGCTCCACAGGCACTGGGTATCACTGATGCGCGGCATTCCGTCCGAAACGTGGCAGCGAAACGCACTTCATCCCGAAGTGGGGGAAATGACGCTGGACGCCCTTGTTGCAAACTATGCGTGGCACGGTGAACATCACCTCGCGCACCTCAACCTGATTCTTCAAGACGCCGTCGACTGATGGAGCGAGTACTCGAACGTAAACAAGTCCTTCCCGTTGACATCGAGGAGGCGTGGAGTTTCTTTTCGAACCCGGCCAACCTGGACGTGATCACACCTCCCGAGCTGAGATTCGAGATTGTCTCACTCGACAACGAGGCCATGTACGAGGGGCAGATCATTGAGTACCGAATTCGGGTCGCGCCGCTAATCTGGACAAGTTGGATCACGGAGATCGTCAACGTGACGGACCGCGTGTCGTTTGCCGATGTCCAGCGAAAAGGTCCGTACAAGAAATGGCACCATACCCACACGTTCCGCTCCGTCGGAGACCGGAAAGTTGAGATGACCGATCACATTTCCTACGACGTCGGTAAATGGATCTTCGGCGAGATCGCTCACGCGCTTTTCGTGCGGCGCAGGCTGCAGTACATCTTCGACTTCAGATGGCGCAAGCTTGAGGAGCTGTTTCCCGCCTGACGACTACCGCTCGCTGAGTGTCCACTGGAACGAGTTGCTCAGTGGACTTTGCGATTCGGGCAGATAGGTTACAAGGATTTCGTCGAAGCGGAAGGCGATTTCTTCCAGAGACTCGTCACCGTTTGTACCAATCGTATACGCATCGACGAGCACGTTCCGCAAGTCGTATCGCAGGATTGGTAGACCGCCCTTGACGACTACCACGGCACCTGCCGGAATATTCGCTCCCGTTGCGGCATACTTCATCAACTGAGGCGTCGATGCGTCGACCGTTTTGGAGACGACAATGTCACCGACGATCACGCGACCACGATGGCGCGTTGAACCGATGACCGCTTCTTCCGGATGACTCCACTCCGTATCCAGCGACTCAAGCTGAATCCAGCCCTTGTAGG
>JAGQWL010000401.1 GCA_020437385.1 Bacteroidota bacterium | reverse complement strand
CGATTTATTCCAGTTCTGGTTCTCTCCTACGCGGCGTATGCGCTGTTGTACCTCTCGGCGGGGAATGCAAAAACGTCGGATGTCGCCGATGGCTACGGCCGTCTTCACCCCATTCTCAGAATAGCCGTCTCAACCTGGATTCTCGCAGATCGGGATGCACTCGTTACCGACACGGAGCGGCGAGCGTCCGACTATGCGTCCATGGGATTGTCGCCAAGAGAACGCTCACTCCACTATTCGCAGCCTGACGGGTACGTCCACGCCGTAGACTTACGCACGATCGGCAGGTCTGAAATCCGGAATCGATTCCTGTCGGCCTACTTCAAGATGGTCGGTTTTCGCACTCTTCGTCACGTCGGGACTGCCGATCACCTGCATGTGTCGCTTCCGGTTCCTGACTAGGCCAGGTCCTCCTTCTTTCGAACCAGAACCGGCTTCACCCGATTGTAGGCATCGATGATCGAGGTTACCTGGGTCTCAAGATCCGCCTCCGGCTCAGTGGTCGCCGACGCTTGCAGGCGGGAGCACCGGTCGGAAAGGTCGGTCAATCCAAGCTGGGCACTCGATGACTTCATCTTGTGTGCGGCGCGGCTGATGCCGTCACGATCCGCGGCGCGGAGCTTCGACTGCAGATCGTCGATCATTGGCGGCGTAAGGTCCAGGTAGGCATCAATCAATTCCGAAAGGAACTCCGGATCGTCCTCGCCAAGAAGCTTCAAATCGCGGATTTCCTCGTCGAGCACTTCGCGCTGTAGCGCCTCAATCGCCCGGACCGAACTCGGTGCAGGACCTTCGGCGGCAGCGACTTCGGTGACCACGCTTTGATCGGTTGCGGGATGTGAGAGCATGTCTGGCGTCGGACGCCGGAACTTTGGCCGCGAATCCTGTCGATTCGTTTCTTCAGCATCAGCTTCGATGACTTCGTGATCAGCCGAACTTTCGGGGCGGCTCTCTTCGAGCGCGGGACCTCCCGTCGTTCGTCGCGGCGTACGCCGGAGAGCCTCGGCTACCTGTTCAAGGCGAACGGGTTTGCTGAGGTAGTCGTCCATGCCGGCCTCGAAGCACGCCTCTCGATCGCAGGCCTGCGCGTCTGCGGTGACGGCGCAGATGCGCGGGCGGGCGTCTGGTTCGTAGAGCTTGCAGAGTTGTCTTGTCGCCTCCAGGCCGTCCATCTCGGGCATCTGAACGTCCATCAGAACGACGTCGTAGTCTACGTGGCGCACGGACACAAGGGCTTCGAGCCCGTTCGCAACCACATCGGCTTTATATCCAAGTCGTTCCAGCAATCGAAGCGCGACCTTCTGGTTGATCAGGTTGTCTTCCGCGATGAGAATCCGGAGCGGGTGCTCCTCGCCCATCCGCGTGTTGATTTCCGGAGCATCATCGTCCGACCTTGTTCGCTTGTAGCTGCTATCGAGCGCCGAGTGCAGGGCGTCGTAGAGGCGAAGAAGCTTGATCGGCTTATTGATTCGGAGAATCGAGTTGTCCTCGCCGGAACCGTCCCGACGACCAAACGGCGACATCACAATGATCGGTGCGCTTGCGCGCGTTCTCGATATTTCAGCAGCGGTTTGAATGCCGTCGATGCCGGGTAGCTCGCTGTCTATCAAAGCAATGTCGACCGGCCGTCCTTCTTCCACCATGCGAACCGCGTCTTCGCCTGACGGTGCCTCGAGACATACCATGCCCCACGTCGACAAGGTTTCGGTCAGCACCTTGCGACTCGCGGCATTGTCGTCGACGATGAGGACGTGCTTGTCTCGAAGTGCGGGCTGAGGGCCGGTTACACCTTCCGGCTCCGCTGTCTCGTCGAGCTGCGCCTTGAATGTGAACGAAAACGTCGATCCAGTGCCGTACTCTGATTCGACCCAGATACGTCCGCCCATCAGCTCAGTCAAACGCTTCGAAATCGCCAGCCCCAGTCCGGTGCCGCCGAATTTCCGCGTCGTGGATGAATCGGCCTGCGAGAACGCCTTGAATAGTCTTCCAAGTCGATCCGCCGGAATGCCGACACCCGTATCGCGTACCGAGACCTGAATCGTGAGTTCGTTGCCGACATGTTCCTTCACGGCGGCAGAAACGATGACCTCGCCGCGCTTGGTAAACTTGACGGAATTAGAGAGAAGGTTGACGATGATCTGGCGCAGTCGTGTTGTATCACCCAGGACGGATGCAGGAACGTCGCGTCCGATACTGCAAACCAGTTCGATTCCCTTCTCTGCTGCCTTGGCGGCGACAAGGTCGACGGCACCCTCGATCGTGGATCGCAAGGACAGCGGTCGGTTCTCGAGTTCGACCCTTCCGGCTTCGATCTTGGAGAAGTCCAGAATGTCGTTGATGATCGCCAGAAGCGACTCACCGGAAACCCGGATCGTCTCAACGTATTCTGCCTGCTCGGCGGTCAATTCGAGGTCGCGCAGAAGGCTCGTCATCCCGATGACCGCATTCATCGGAGTACGGATTTCGTGGCTCATGTTAGCCAGGAACTCACCCTTTGCTCGTGTCGCGGACTCGGCGACCACCTTTGCCTTTTCGAGTTCACGAACCATCGCGGCAAGTTCACGTGCCTGTCGCTTCATGGCACTCTGCGCTCGCTTGCGGGCCGTGATATCCTCGATCGTTCCCTCGTAATAGCGGACCGTACCGTCCTGATTCATGACGGCATTGGCGTTTTCCCGAACATACAGCGCTGTGCCGTTGTTGGTGCGCCACAGCGTGTCAAATCCCCGGATCGCCCCCTTTTCGGCAAGGGTTTTCTCGAATCGAAGGCGCGCGTCTTCATCGACGAAGTTGTTCCGCTTGATGTTCTTCGTGAGAAGCTCCTTGGCATTCGCAAAACCAAGCATCTTCACGAAGGCGGAGTTGGCCGCGAGTATTTTGCCATCCGGACTGACACGGTAGATGCCTGCCGGTACGTTCTCGAAAAGCGTCCGGTAGCGCATCTCCGATCGGCGAGCCTTTGCAGCCGATTCTTCAAGCTCCTTACGTGCGCGCTGCATTTCCTCGTTAGCCCGTCGCGATTCCTCGAGCGCTCCGGACAGTGCCCGATTCCGTTTTTCCTCTTCGTGTTTGCTGAGTCGGGTCTTTGCGGATCTCACGCGGACTGAGTGGATGCCGACAGCTAGCATGCTTGCGGCAACAAGTATGACGCCGAAGAACACCCACTCCTGCGACGGTGCCGATGCCTGCACGATTCCGACCCAACCGACCGTAATCGCCGCCACCAGCGTTATGAGCCATGGTGTCGACATACAAAGGAAACCGGCCGACAGCAATACAAGCACGAGGATCGTTGTATAGCGCGGCGACGGATCGACGTACAGGAGGGCAAGACAGTTGACGATGGTCGTGAGTCCAACGAGCCCCAGCAACAGGTGCGCGCGATCAGCCACTGCATCCGACTTGAACAGCAGATACCGCAGCGTCAGAAGACTGAAGGATGTGGTGGCTGCGAGCAGTGCGAGCGCATACCCGGCCGGAGGCGCGAACAGCGTGAAGTAGATTCCGCTCACCGCCAGAAACAGGATTCCCAGAACGACCGATGCCAGCCGAACGTTTATTTGGGCTTCCTCAAGAAGCGTCTCTGCAATGCTGTCTTTTTCGGACTGCTGAGACACCACGCTGAAGCGTTCGCGATTGGGCGGGGAAGGATAGGGCACGATGAGAACTCCACTGTTTGCGACAGAATCGTTATCGGCCTCGAAAATGCATGCCTAAAGATGCATTTCGCACTATTTTTAGCTGATCGTATCGTCCTGAGGGCGGGTTCAACGCGGACTCGCCGTATGGCCAACACATCGCGGATGACGGGAGGTTGATCACATGCTGCGGCGAACCCTTCTATTTTCTTTTGCTACAGTCCTGCTGGCGCTGCCGGCGCCGTCGCAGACCAGCTACGACTCGGGCGAGATGCTCGTCGACGCGTTTGAACTCTCCTCGGATGCTTACCAGGGCCGGAGAATCGGAACCGAGGGCAATGCCGCTGCGCGCGCGTTCATAGTGCGCTCCCTGCGGAAAAGCGGCCTCGATTCGCTCGATGGGAGCTTCCTGCAGGACTTCTCAGTGGAAGGTGATCGTTCTGCTACCGGGAAGGGAGTTAACGTTGTTGGAATCGTTCCAGGGAGTTCGTTGCCGGATCGTTATATCGTGATATCTGCGCACTACGACCATCTCGGCGTGCGGGACGGCCAGATTTTCAACGGGGCCGACGACAATGCATCGGGAACAGCAGCCGTTTTGGCACTTGCAAAGTACTTCTCGATGGTCAACCGACCGCATCACAGCATTCTCTTTGCCCTATTTGATGGAGAGGAGGCAGGATTGTTGGGGGCCAAGGCGTTTGTCTCGTCACCTCCTGTACCTCTTGACCATATCGTTGTCGATATCAACCTCGATATGGTGAGTAGAAGCGAGGCAGGCGAGCTTTACGTCTCGGGCACGCGACACTATCCGTTCCTGAGGGAGCCAGTGGCGCGAGCGGCAGAGGCGGCAAACGAACGCGGTTCTGGAGCGGTCAAGATATTGTTCGGCCACGACGAGCCGGGAACTGGGCACGACGACTGGACGATGGCGTCGGATCACGGGCCGTTTCACCGTGCGGGAATCCCATTCATCTACTTCGGGGTCGAAGACCATCCCGGGTATCACCAGCCATCCGACGACTTTGCGGATATCACTCCTCGCTTCTACATCAACGCCGTTGAGGTGATTCTTCAGAGCGTACTGGAGCTTGATGCGTCGATCGAGTCTGTTCGGGCGGGAGGGAACTGATTTCCGAATAGTGTGCTATAAACGCGAACCAGGAAACAGAGGCTCGTTTTCCATCTCCCGACTGACCGCATAGGATATCTGTTGCCGCCCTTGCGGCGACGAATCGTAACTCGTAACGCCAGTTACCCTGATGATGGTGTTTACGTGTTCGGGACGCCTACGTATTGCGTCGGCGACGCGTCACCAGGCGCATCGGATGAGGTGTTGCGATGACGGGACACGTTCTCGTGCTGAACAGGGACTTCAGTGCACTGAGTATCTGCAGCGTGCAGCGGGCAATCGTTCTCCTCCACCTTCAGAAAGCGGAGCTGGTTGAGTCGCTTCCGGATCGCTTCGTCAGATCATCGACGGTGCATCATCCATGGCCGTCAATTGTCCGCCTAACCCTGTACGTCCGCATTCCGTACCGACGGATTCTCATGTCGAGGAAGAATATCCTGAGACGTGATCAGCACGAATGTCAGTATTGCGGCAGCCGCGATCAGCTTACGATCGACCACGTTGTTCCCAAATCGCGGGGTGGGAAGGACGTGTGGGAGAATCTGGTCGCAGCGTGTGTCCCGTGTAATAATCGAAAAGGAAGTCGCACGCCGGACGAGGCAGCGATGAATTTGAAGCGCCAGCCGTTCCGGCCGAGTCACGTGATGTTCATCCGAGATTTTGTTGGGCGGCTTGACGATACCTGGAAGCCCTACCTCTTCATGTCGTAGTCGGCTCCATGATGAGAAGAAGCAACGGATGACAAATACAGACAGGCTTGATAGCGGCGCGACGGCGGTCGACGGTCGGAAATCCAACACGGTTCGGGCAGTAGCACGCGTACTTTGGTTCTTCCCCGTCGTTCTTCTGTTGCTCGGCCTGAATCAACTCAAGGTGGGACGGGACTTGCGGACGACGGCATTGGAGGGCGTGCCTGCGACTGCCGAGGTCACTGATTTCATGCGTGTGGATCGCGCCGACGTGACCTATGGGCACGTCGGACTTCGGGTTCATCTACCCGACGGTTCCATCATCACCAAGGAGAAGATGCCGCTGCCCTATTCGTTGTTGCACCGCGTGGAGAGTGAAGACGAACTTGCCGTTCACGTGCTCAGGAATGCTTCGCAGGATGTTGTAATCGATATTGTTTCGAACGCGCAATGGAAGATGGCACTCATTCAGGGAGTTATTGCCCTTGTCGCCGCCGTCATGGCGACGGTCGGAGTTGTTGCGTGGAGCAGTTATCTGCGCCGAAACAACGATCCTGCGCTCCGCACGCCTGAATCGGCCCCCCGAGCAGGGTGACTCCGATCTGTCGATCGTTGTTAACGCGGCTCGTTGGGATACATATCGCCTACGAACTCCTCGTATCCGTTGAATAGCTGCGTGCGTACACGCCGGGTCGTGTCCATGTCCTTGATGAACCGTTCAGTTGCCTGGCTCCAACGGGGGTGGGGTACTTTGGGGTTCACGTTCGACAAGAACGAATATTCATCAGGGGCGATGTCGTTCCAGAAGGTCTTCGGCTCGTAGTCGACAAATTCGATTTTGGCGAATGCCTTCGGTCCCTTGTAGCCGTATTTCCAGGGCAGTGCGAGACGGATTGGTGATCCGTTCTGCTTTGTCAGTGGTTCACCATACATCCCGGTAACAGCAAACGCCAGTTCATTTGTCGCTTCGTCCATGCGCAGTCCTTCATAGTAGGGCCACTTGTACCACGACTGTTTCTTGATTCCGGGCATCTCATTCTTGCGCGCGATGGAAACGAACTTCAGGTGTGAAGCCTTCGACAGCGGCTTGGCTAATTCAACAAGGTTCCGAAGTGGGAAACCCTCCCATGGCACGGTCAATGACCAGGCTTCTACGCAGCGGTGACGATAGAGGCGTTCCTCAATGCCGAATCGACGTATGAGATCGGACAGGTCAAGCGTCATCGGTTTCTCAACAAGACCGCCAATCTCGATCGTGAATGGATAGGGGTCGTACTTATCGGTGAGGTGCCAGATCTCCTTTGAGTTGCCGTCAAACTCGTAGAAGTTGTTGTAGGACGACGCAGCGATGCGATCTGTTATCGGTCGTTCCGGTACTTTGTAGAGCGAATTTCGGGCCGCCGGATAGCCGTCGCGCGGAGCGTCAGCCGGGATCGTGTCCAATGGTCCCTTTGGAGCTTCCGCAGCTTCGCCGGTCTGCCCGATGCACCCAAGTGAACCGACTGACGCAACACCGATGGTGCCAAGACCAAGTGTCGAAATGAATCGTCGCCTGTTGAAGTACGCGTCCTGCGTTGACGCGGCGGACTCGGGGAGTACCCAATTGGGCCTGATGATGATGTTCGACATGTTCGGTCGCGTTCAGTTTCAGTCTACTCCGGTTGAACCTCTGTTGTTTATTCAAGCTACGAGAACCGCCGTTCACCGTTCCAGCAAGCTGTAACGACGATAACAAAAAGGGATAACATTTCTGTAACGCCTCCGGAACACGTACTGGGAGGCCGTGTATGATTTCTCGACTGTTAGGGGTGCCCGTCTTTGGCGGTGCTGAGATCACACCCTTTGAACCTGATCCGGTTTGTACCGGCGTAGGAAAACAACGTGATGCAATTCTATTTTCTTCGGCAGGTCCGACGGGCCTGCAATTCGCGACTTCATCCGCCGAATCCATTCGCCGCGCCGGCTTACCCGTGTTATGCCGTTTGTAACGCGCATGGTGTCGGTCCGTCAGTTCGCCGGCGGACGTCTGTTATCTTCCTTCTGTTATTGACGTTTGTCGTGGTGACCGTACAGAG
Organism: Bacteroidota bacterium; assembly: GCA_020437385.1. GTDB lineage: Bacteria > Bacteroidota > Rhodothermia > Rhodothermales > JABDKH01 > JAGQWL01. The sequence continues at coordinate 2,208 of JAGQWL010000401.1, read as the reverse complement.
AGCGGTCGGTCAGACGACCGGTCCGCAGGTCATTTCTGGTCGGATCGTCGATGCGGACGGCGCTCCGGTTGAGCGAGCGGAAGTGACGCTGTCCGACCTGGAAATGGGGGCCATTCGCGCTGGCGATGTGACATCTGAATCTGGGGACTACCGTCTGATTGCTCCCGACTCAGGTCGATATCGGGTGCACGTCTCGCACCTCAATTATCGATCAGTGGACACAACGATTGTCGCCGTCGTTGCGGCCGGCCAGGCGCTCGATCTTGTCATGTTCGGCCGGTTGATTCCGCACGACGAAGTCGTCGTGACCGAAAGCAGGGCAATTGTGGGGCGCTCACCGATACCAGCCAGTAACATCTCGCGACGAGAGATTGAGCTGTCGCCCGATGTGAAAGACCTACCGATTCTACTGGCCAGTACGCCGTCGATCAGTCAGTATTCTGAGAATGGAAATGGACTTGGCTACACGTATCTGCGGATGCGTGGCTTCGATCAAAAGAGAATTGCTGTTTCGATAAACGGGATTCCTCAAAACGATCCGGAGTCCTTCGATGTTTTCTGGATCAATTTCTTTGATCTCCAGGGTTCCATGCAGGATGTCCAGGTGCAGCGTGGCGCCGGCAGTTCGCTCTACGGCTCGACGGGAATCGGCGGAGCCATCAATATCGTCGCGCAACCGTACTCGTCGGCATCCTTTGTGGAAGTTGACGCGGGACTCGGAAGCTACGCGACAGATCGCTTGACCGTTCGGTCCTCAACGGGGATGCTTCGCGGCGGCTGGACTCTCTACGGTCGTCTGAGCCGCGTGACATCCGACGGCTATCGCGACTGGTCATGGACGGACTACATCAGGTATTTCGTCGGAGCACGACGAAGCGGGCGACGGTCCGTGCTGACCATCCAATCGTACGGCGGTCGACAGAAGGACGGACTTGCTTACATCGGTATTCCCAAGGGTGCGAACGACGACAGGGTTGTTGACGACTTCGGTACCGAGATCGATCGACGGTTCAATATCAGCAGTTTCACCGGTGATCTGGAGCGGTTCAATCAGCCGCATTTTGAGGTTCATCATCAGCTTCAAGTACGGAAAGACCTGATGCTGGACCAGTCGCTCTTTCTTATCCAGGGAAACGGATTCTTCGATTTTGACGGCACGTTTCGTTCCGCTGATTACCTTCGGCTTCCGGACGGAGTCGTGCCCGACAGCGCCCGCAGCCTTCCGCTCTACGAATCCCTTCCCGGAGTGCCGGTGCTGTACCGGGCTAGCCTGAACCAATGGCAGGCCGGCTGGATGCCGCGACTCAACTGGACGGCCCGCGACGCTCGTTCGACTGTCGGCGCTGAAGTTCGACTGCATCGATCTACGAGATGGGGCAGAATTCAGGAATCCGACGTACTGCCCGCCGAGCTCGTCGGTGATTCGGATTATCGGTCCTACCAGGTGAGTGGCGAGAAACTGGTCGCAACTGCCTTTGCGCGAACAGAGCGGCGGGTCCGGGATCGTTGGACCGGGTTGGTCGAGAGTTCTTTCCGATTCGCGAGGTACCGGGTATTCAATGAAGACTTCTTCGGTACGTCCTTCGCCAAGCCCTACGTGTTTGCGAACGTGAGACTGGGCGTCACGAGAGCAATCGACGAACACACCTCGATCTTTGCCAGTGTCTCGGCCGCCTCGCGCGAGCCGCGGCTGAAGACGTTGTACGACGGCGAGGAAGCAGGTGCGGGAGCAGTTCCTCAGTTTGAAATGAACAGGGATGGTTCGTATGACACGAGTCGACCCTTCGTGCAGCCGGAGAAAGTAATCGACCTGGAAGTGGGTGCGAACCTTTCCGTTGACAGAGCGAGGCTCGGAGCAACGGCATTCCTGATGAGATTCTCCGATGAAATCGTCCCGAGTGGAGGGCTCGACCAATTCGGTGTTCCTCGCACCGGCAATGCCGATCGAACGCGTCACGCGGGAATAGAAGTCGAGGGTGAGATCCGGATCGACCGCAGTCTGGACCTGTTTGGGGCGGCGACACTGAGTCGCAATCGTTTCGTCCGGTTCTCCGAATTTGTCTTCGGGAATGGAGGGGTCGAGGAACTGTCGAGGAACGGCAATCCAATCGCTGGATTTCCAGACCTGATGGCCAATGCGGGCGTGCGCGTCTCAACCGGTCCGCTAAATCTCTCGCTCTCCGGGCGTTTCGTTGGACGCCAGGTCGT
>JAGQWL010000400.1 GCA_020437385.1 Bacteroidota bacterium | reverse complement strand
GGCAGTGCGATGATGCATTTTGCAATCCGCTTCGGTGAACGTTTTGAAGTCAACTAACAACCACTTCGACGCCACACACAAAAAAGCTTACAGGCTCCCCGTCCCCCAATCTGACAAGTGCCATCTGACAACTGACAACTTCGCGAGCGAAGCGAGCACGTCCTTCATTCCTTCCTTCCTTCATTCCTTCATTCCTTCATTCCTTTCTGCATTCCTTCCTGCATTCCTTCCCGCAACCGTACCTTGCCCCAGTCAATCCAACTAATCGCCGTGACGATGTCCGCTCGAACCAATGTATCCCTGATCGCCGCAGTCGCGCTGTCACTAGCCGCCTGCACAACGACCAAAGAAGTCGTCTCCCCTGCGCCGACAAAAACCGCCGCCGCAACGGCAGCGAAGAAAACAGGCAAGTCCGACATGAAGTTGTACGCGGAAGTTGTTGCCGACACATCGAAGTCAGACAGCGGACTCTTCGACGTGCACTGGGTCGACGGCAAGCTGTTGTTCGAAATCCCCGACAGTCTGTTCGGGCGCGACATGCTGCTCATCAGCCGAATTGCCCAGACGCCTGCGAACCTGTCCGGCTACATCAACGCCGGGAGCAAGACCGGCGAGCAGGTCATAGCGTGGGAACGACGAGACAAAAAAGTGCTCATCCGGAAACGGTCGTTCGATGCGGTGGCAGCGGATTCTCTGCCGATCGCCCTCTCCGTTCACGAGAACAACTTCGAGCCAATCGTCGCAGCGTTCGACATCGCGGCAATCACCCCCGATAGCAACGGCGTCGTGATCGACGTCACGGATTTCTACGCGAAGGACGTGCCGGCCATCAGTGGACTGTCGCCGCGACAGCGGACCGACTTCAAGGTTCGCCGCCTCGACGACAATCGTTCGTTCATCGACTACGCGCACAGCTACCCGATGAACGTGGAAGTGCGGCACACCATGACCTACGAAGCGACCGAACCGCCATCCAACGTTCAGACCGGTACGATCTCGCTGCAGATGAACCAGTCAATGGTGCTGCTTCCCGACGAACCGATGATGGCGCGCCTCGAGGATCCACGGGTCGGATACTTTTCGATCGAGCAGGTCGACTTCGGGCTCGACGAACAGAAGGCGGCGTCCCGCACCTTCATACGGCGCTGGCGACTCGAACCAAAGGACCCTGCCGCCTACGCGCGTGGCGAACTCGTTGAGCCGGTGAAACCAATCGTCTATTACCTCGATCCAGCCACGCCCGAGCACTGGCGGCCGTACTTCCGGCAGGGTATCGAAGACTGGAACGAGGCGTTCGCCGCAGCCGGGTTCAAGAACGCCATCATCGCGAAGGATCCGCCGAGCCCCGAGGAGGACCCCGACTTCAGTCCGGAAGACGTGCGCTACTCCACCGTTCGTTACGTCGCGAACCTGACGCGCAACGCGGTCGGTCCGAGCGTATCGGATCCGCGATCCGGCGAGATCATCGAAAGCGACATCATCTGGTACCACAACCACATGCGATCATATCGCAATCGGTTGATGATCGAAACGGGAGCGGCAAATCCGCAGGCACGGTCGCTCAAGATCGACGAAGCGCTCATCGGCGAAACAATGCGCCGCGTAATCTCGCATGAGATCGGTCACGCGCTTGGCCTTCCGCACAACATGATCGCGAGCTCGTCGTATCCCGTCGACTCGCTTCGGTCGCCGACGTTCACACAGGAGTACGGCGTTGCGGCAACCATCATGGACTACGCAAGACAGAACTACGTCGCGCAACCCGGAGACGGTGTCACCCATTTTATCCGGCGCATCGGCCCGTACGACAAGTACGTCATCAATTGGGGCTACCGCTATTATCCGGACGCCGAATCTCCGGAAGATGAAAAGACGCGGCTCGACAAACTGATTCTGGATCACGCGGATGACCCGATGTATCGGTACGCGCCACAGAGCGGCCCTTCAGTCGACCCCCGCAAGCAGACCGAGGATATGGGCGACGACCCGGTCAAGGCCAGTACGTATGCCATTGCCAACCTCAAACGAGTGGTCCCCAACCTCGTCGACTGGACCGCAACTCCCGGGAAGGATTATTCCGATCTCGACGAGATCTACGGCGAGTTGCTCGGCCAGTGGAATCGCTATGTAAATCACGTAATCACCAACATCGGAGGCGTATACGAAACGCTGAAGGCATCCGACCAGGAAGGTCCCGTCTTCGAGCCGGTTGAAGCGGACAAACAGCGAGAAAGCGTTCGATTTATTGCCGAGCAGGTCTTTGACACCCCAACGTGGCTGCTGGACGAGGACATCCTGAGACGGATCGAAAGCGCTGGTGCGGTCGAGCGTATTCGCTCGCTGCAGGTGGGCCGCCTGAATCAGCTTCTCGATCCGAGCAGAATGCAGCGAATCATCGAAACACAGACGCTGGATCCGACAGAGTCGTACGGACTCATGGAGTACAACAATGATATTCGAAGTGCAGTCTGGAGTGAGCTTCGCCGAGCGCAGTCAATCGACACCTACCGCCGAAACCTGCAGCGCGGGTACTTGTCACGACTGGACGACCTGATGAACAAGGACCTGTCCGTAACGGGTCAGATGGCACGTTTTTATACGGGGGTCGACGTCGAGCAGTCCGACATTCGCCCCGTCCTGCGTTCGCAGCTCAACACGCTGCGCGCCGAGGTCTTGTCCGCATCGCGACGCACGCGGGATGAGATGACGCGCGTTCACCTGCAGGACGTGGTTCAGCGAATAGATGCGATACTCGATGCTGATGAGGGCTGAACCCGAACGAACCACCGTCTGCACCCGACAGAGAGAAGGATCTGACTTGCCATAGTTGCAGTCAGGTGCGATTTTGGGCGGCATGCGTCACCTCGGGTGTCGTCCGAAAGGACATCTCGGGGCATGTCTCTTCGCAGTCAAACACCGCTTCGGGCGTTGCAGCCATGGTGCTTTTTGGAGTTCGGGACAGTTACAAGCATGATTCGGTTTTCCATTTCGATGCGTGTCGGGACTGCCGGAGGTTGGGCTGGCTGCACTCGTACAACGTCTACCAGTTCATCCACCTCTACTTTATTCCGGTCGTACCGGTAGGTCATGAACGTCGGATCGACGCGTGTCCGAATTGCAAAGCGGTCTTCGAGGCATCGTATCCCAACTGGAAGAAGAAGCGCGAGGAACTCCTCCCGCTGCTCCAGACGGCACGCGGTGTCGGCGTTCGACACGTGGACGTTGACAAGCTGCTCGACCTGCTCCTGTTTGCCGGAACACGCGAGGAGTTCGAAAAGATAGCCGCCGGCGCAGAAGCGTTTGTCGGCAGCGATCCACGCGGACTGTCGAAACTTGCCCGCCTCCACGGACTCTTCGGCAATCGCGATGCAGCGACGCGTCTCGCAACGAAGGCGGACATTGCGCTCGATGATGCTTCCCCCGGCTATTTTGGGGAGCTGAAGAAGGTCGCGGCCGCGAACCTCGAGCGGCCCGCGTCTCCACGCACCGCCGTGGAGGTCGCGCCACTACTCATCCTGCCCATCCTTCTTGTATTGGCGATGGCGGGCTTCGTGTTCGCAGCGACAAACGCCACTCCCAACGTAACTGCGGTAAACGGCCTCGACACCGACTACGAACTGGTGATCGGAGGCGACACCGTTTCGGTCCCTGCGCGCGAAATTGTCCCGGTTGCCATGAAGTACGGCATGAACGAGGTCACCATTGTCGGCCCAGGTCCACTGCAGGAATCGACATTCGAAGTCGATCTTCAACAATCAATCTTCCGTCGATTGGGTGACCGCGATGCGTTTGTGCTGAATGCTGATCGATCGGCCCTGCTGTTCAAACAGAAGGTCTGGTACTACGACGTCGATGACATGCCCGACGTGGGTAAACCTCACGAATACGAATATTTTGCCGGCGAGCACTCGTACCGGTTCCGCGGAATGGACCATGCGTTCGTCGAGCCATACGAATCGATTGATCTTCGGAGCGACGGACCCGAACCACGAGTCTATCTGAACTACGCCTCGGACGCGGCGGTCGCCGACGTCGCTCAAGTGCTCGTCGGGATGGATCGCGTACAACCAGCGATTGACATCCTGTATTCGGCAATTCAGCGGAACCCCGGCGATCTGAACGCGCTCTACACCTGGTCCGCGCTTGTAGATGCCGACACTGCGTACACGTTTATCGAGTCGCGGCTCGACGAACGACCACTTGACGTCAACTGGCATCGCGAATTTCAGGACGTCGCCCGCCGGGTTGGAAAAGACTCTCATTCTCGGTATGCCGAATATCTGGCCAACGACCCGGATAATTCAGATCTAAAGTACCTGCTCGGTCGCGTCACAAAGGCGCCGGACGTCGCCCTTTCACTATTTGAAGCAGCAGCTCAGGGACCTCGTCCGAGTGCCTTCGGGTATCACGGCATGGCATTTCATCACTTCGTCAGGGGCGATTTTGCACGGGCGGTCGACGCAGAACGTCGGGCGGTCGAGCTCGACCCGACGTTCATGGACAGTATCGACGACATGCTCCTGGCGAACCGCAACCTTGATGAACTCATCACCACAACGCGTCGGCGGATCGAGTCGGAAGGACTCGACTGGACAAGCGCGGATCGGTTGATGCTGTACCTGGGATTGCAGGCGGACACTGCGGGGGCGCGGGCTTTCATCTCTGACAATCTTGGGATGCCCGAGGAGTACGAAGACGTCGACATCCGCTCAACCCTGTCGTACGTACTTGCGGACCATGCGGCCGGACTCGGTGACGTCGAACGATACAAGCAGTATATCGGGTCGGCATCTGGCGGCCGCGCGATCTTCGAGACGGCACTCCTGAACGGCGACCTCCAACTCGCGGCATCTGTTCTGGACACCGTTTCGTCCGACGGTGGTTTGTCGCATCTGCTTCTGTACTCGTTCGCGTCGAAATGGGGCAACGACGAGCTTGCCGAACAGGAACTGGCCGATGCGATCACCGAGATGGAGGGCAAGGCCGAGCAGTACCGTGCCGTCGCCGCAATCCTCAGGGACGGATTGACCGGCCAGATCGACGAAATCTACCACAACGTCGGCCGTCCCGAGATCCTGAAGGTCATCTTCACCGCGATGGGATTTCGCGTCCCAACGGAGCAGGCCGCCTACCATGACATCGCACGCCGACTCAACTACGACCCGACGTATCCGGGCCTCGCGCTGTCGCAGATTCTTTAGCGGCCGGAACAGCACAATCGTCACACGGATCGGCAACCGTGGTCGATCCGGCGCCGAACCCGATCTCACCGGACGACAACGAACGCCTGACTAATCGGCGCAAAGCTCGGTTCGACTGCGGGCGATAGGCGCACGAGATACACGCCGGACGGCGTGCCGCTGAGCGCAAGCGAAACCGGCAGTTCTCTTCCAACGGGTAGATTCTCGGTCCGTTCAGCAATTCGGCGGCCCGACACGTCGAAAACTTCGACGTGAACAAGTGCCGCAGCCGGCATGGTCACAGAAAGGACTACCGCACCGGATGACGGGTTCGGGTAAACCGAGTCTATCGACAGTTCGGACGGAACGCCCTCGCCTTGAACGTCCGTCACGACGTCGGCCTCAAAGGCCTGACCTTCTGATGTAACGGCGATCATGCGCAGCTCGCGCCCGACTGATCCGTCTGGCGGCGTGACAAAGCCCGCAACGATCAGTGCAACGGCTTCATCCGAATAGCCGGACAGGTCGACTGCGAAAGTTTCAAGGAGCCTGCCATCCGATTGAGCCCGCACATCCAGCACGTTCCGGGCGTTTTCGAGCGCGATGGAAGTGCTTTGTTTGTAGAGAACATCGGCGGCAAGTAGCGCACCATGACGGTACACGTCGAGCGCTGGTTCGTCGTAAACGGCGTTGAACACGGCAGACGAGGAGACACTCGCCTTGCCGAGAGGCGGTTCAAAGTCGATGACCGATCCACCAACTGAATCTGACTCGGCCGCGGGATGATAATGTCCTGTAAGCACAACAACACTTTCGTCGCCGTCCGGAACGAGCATCGACTCCGTGCGGGTGACGCCGGCCGAACCGGAGACGTACAGGTCGTACGATGGTACGGACGTCGCCGGAATAAATACCGGAGGGTGCGCGGCGCCAAAAGGCAGCCGACCCATTGTTCGCTGGTCGACGGAAAGACCTACGGAATCGACCTGGGGATCCGCGATTGCGCTGACGAACTGGGTCAGCCCAGTCGTCAGTCGACCTTCGCCGTCGTAGCAGGCGACGAAGCATTCATCACCGGCGTTAGGAGACACGCGCAGGAGGAGCGTCCGCGAGTCCGGATTCAGATCCGCCTCATCCTGGAACAAGCCTGTCACACAAACCGATTCGCTGCCGAATGTGATGCCGCGTGTATAATCGTTTCGCTCCCCTCCGATCTGCCGTGCAAATCGGAGTGATCCATCAGTCGTGTAAGAGGCAAAAAACGCCTCGTAGTATTCAGGCGGATTCGCGCTCAACTCATACGTCGCGGCGGAAGGATCAAAGTCTACCGCTCGTGCGAAATATCCGCCGATGAATGAGTTGCCCGGATCGTCCGCCTCGACGTGATACGCCTCGTCGTTGGACGTCCCGCCGAAACCGACCGCGAATCGAAGCGCGCCTTCGGGTGAATAGCTGGCTAACACAATGTCTCGTCCGCCATTGGATGTCAGAATTCGTTCGGGTGGTTCGGGATCGAAATCAACTGACTCACTGAAATAGCCGGCGATGAAGACGTTCCCGGCGGCGTCGGTCGAGATACTCTTCCCTACGTCATCGTGCCCGCCGCCGGCGCCGACTGCGAATCGGAGGTCTCCGGTCGGGTCGTATCCAGCAACAAATAGATCGGCGTTCGTATTGCCGTGTCCGATCAACGTCACGCCGGGAGCGAACTCTGCCTCACCGCCGAAGTAGCCTGTGATAAAGACGTTTCCTTCAGAATCCACGGCCACGCCGTTTGCATAGGCCGGGAGTTTACGGCCGAATCTGATGGCAGCCTCCTCTCCGTAGCACGCGAGAAATCCGCCCCAACCCTGATCCTGGGTGAGTTCAAAAACGGTCGGCCCAGGAGCGAGGTCGATGGTGCCCTGGAAGCGACCGACAACACACACGTTGTTGTCATTGTCGATTGCCAGTGAGTACGCTTCGGCACCAATGCTGCTGCCAAACACGAACGCATGTTCCAATTCGCCGTCCGTTGAGTAGGCCGCCACAAACGCGCTGCGGGCCGCGTTGATGCTGCTGAGTAGTAGCTCGGCGGGGCCCGGATCGAAATCCACGTTGGCGCCCTGGAAGGCACCCGTCACGTAGATGCTGCCCGTTGGTCCAACGGCGATGTCGTATCCAAAGTCCTCGAAGTATCCGTTAATGCCGAACGCCCAACGAAACGCACCAAACCCATCGTAGCTCGCGACAAACGCATCGGAAGTTCCGGTGGCCGTAAGGTCCGCGACGCCTGGCCCCGGATCGAAATCGATCGTTCGCCCGAAGTGCCCGGTGACATACACGTTCCCGCCGGCGTCGGTCGCGATCGCTCCGCCGGACGAACGACCGAGCGGGTCCGCCGCGGTGCCGATCGCGAACTGCGCTACCGACGGCCATGGAACACCACCGAGCAACAGCGCCAGCGCCGCTGCGACAACCTGCAGTCTTCCGACTCCTCGTTTCGTGTTGTTCGCGACTCCTTCCTCTTGTCGCCGCGCCGATCTCGGTTGGTTTCGCATAGCCTCCCTCCCATCCGCAGATGAATCGGGCAGAACACTCTCCCCACGTCGATATCTTATAGGCTTTCGTCGGACAGGTGGAAGCGGGCAAAACAGCAATGCGGGCCAAGAAAAATGCGGACGAGGAGGTCCGTCCAAACCTTGCAGCCGTAGGGCGCGCATCTGCGAACATTTGGGTCGTTTGTAAGTTGACCCGCTATGCATTGTTATGACAAGTTATGACACATGAGGCCAATTCGCCGATGAGCAACCAGTACCCAGACTTCTTCCAGAAAGAAGTCATCGAGAAAAGCAGTGAAAAACCCGTAGTCGTCGACTTCTGGGCACCATGGTGCGGTCCTTGCCGCATCCTCGGTCCCACCCTTGAGAAACTGGCCAAGTCCAGCAAGGGCACCTGGCGCCTCGTGAAGGTCAACACGGACCGGAATCAGGATCTTTCGCGGCAGTTCGGAATCCGCGGCATCCCGGCGGTCATGATGTTTCGCGACGGCGAAGTTGTCGACCAGTTCGTCGGCGTGCAGCCTGAGCCAACCATCCGACGGTGGCTCGAACCGCACATTACTGTCACCGAATAGCATTGTCTGCGCGGCCCCGGAACGGCATGCGCGCGCGCCTTCTGAACGGCGTAATCTGCACTCCTTCGGAACGGCAATCCCGCGCTACTCCGCAATAGCCCGCCTGCGCTGCCTCAGAAGCGCCTTGCTACCAAACTCAGCTTTGCTGGAATCCATGAAGTACCTGTTGACCGCAGCGGCATCCCTTATCCTCGCTGCCTGCACCTCGCCGGATCAATCCGCATCTGTGATTACCTCAGAAGAAGCCGCTGCAAACCTGACGTCCGTCCAACTCGCCGTGGAACAGTCGGTCGTCGAGATCGATAACATGCGTTCGACATTGGCGAAATCGATCAGTGCAGATGAGGCGGTTGATGCCGAAACGTTTGCTCGTGTCTGCAAACCCGTCGGCATGCGGATGAAGGAAATCGCAGCAGCAAACGGCTGGCAGATGCGCCAGGTCGCCACGCGCTTTCGCAACCCGGCGAACCAGGCCGACTCCGTCGCGGCCACGATCATCGCGCGGTTCGCGGACAATCCGGATCTGGACAAGCTGTGGATCGAAACATCCGTGGACGGCGTCCACGGCCAGCGCTATTTCCACCGCATCACCGTCGAGAATGCCTGCCTCGCGTGCCACGGCGAGAAGGAAGCCCGTCCGGCGTTCATCAAGGAGAAGTATCCGAACGACAAGGCGCACGGCTTCTCCGACGGCGCGCTTCGTGGTCTCTACAGCGTGTTCGTTCCCGAACCGTCGCCTGCTCAGAGCTGACCGACCGCTCCTGCAAGAAGCTGAACGGCAGGTCGTGCGGAGGACTGAACGGCAGGCCCTGCGGAGGGCTGGACGACAGGTCGTGCGGAGGGCTGGACGGGAGCTCCTGCGCAGTCAACGGATATTCGTTCGATCTGACTATCTTTCGCCGAGAGCATCCAATCGCCGTCGTCCACCCGAAAAAGACGGCACTTCGACGAGAGCCAAATGAGCGAAAGTATCCTAATCGGAATTGTCAGCGTCATTGTCCTGGGCATCGGTGCGCAGTGGCTGGCGTGGCGGCTGCGCATTCCGTCGATCCTGCTGCTCCTCGTCGTCGGTTTTACGGCCGGGCCTGTAACCGGACTTCTTGCACCGGAATCGCTGCAGGGTGACTGGCTGTTCGCGTTCGTTTCGCTTTCGATCGGAATTATACTTTTTGAAGGCGGATTGTCCCTCCGAATTTCCGAGCTCCGCGAAATTGGAGCGGCCGTCCTCAACCTCATCACGATTGGGGTTCTCGTCACCTGGGCACTTGCCGGCATTGCCGCCTACTACCTTCTCGGCTTCAACCCGCCGATGTCCGCTCTGACCGGTGCTATCGTCACCGTCACGGGCCCGACCGTCATCGTACCGCTGCTGCGACATGTTCGCCCGAAAGGTCGCATTTCAAAGATCGCCAAATGGGAAGGCATCACAATCGATCCGGTCGGCGCCGTGCTCGCGGTTCTCGTGCTCGAAACGATCCTGCTCATTCAGGGCGCAGAGGGGTCCAATCTGTCTGAGGCAGTCATACATGCGATCAAGGGCCTCATGCTGACAATCGCCACGAGCGTCGGCATTGGGGTGATCGGTGCAGGGTTCCTCGTCATCGTCCTGTATCGCCGCCTGGTACCCGACTTCCTGCGCACATCCGTCGCGTTGATGCTCGTGGTCGGGACGTTCGCCCTGTCGAATGCGCTTCAGGCCGAGTCGGGGCTGCTCGAAGTGACCCTCATGGGTATCATCCTGGCGAATCAGAAATTTGTTGACGTACGGCGGATCATCGAATTCAAGGAGGACCTGCAGGTCCTGCTGATCGCGTCGCTGTTCATTCTACTCAGCGCGCGCCTTGATCTCGCGGCGCTGCAGCTCATTACGTGGCACTCGGCCGTGTTCCTCGCCATCCTGATCGTAGTGGTCCGCCCGATTGCCGTGTTCTTCTCGACGCAGCCCACCAAGCTCGACATGAAGGAGAAGATCTTCCTGTCGTGGCTGGCTCCTCGAGGCATCGTCGCCGCAGCCGTTTCGTCGCTGTTTGCCTTTCGGCTCGAAGCGATTTACCCCGAAGCCGCTGCCGAGCTCGTCCCGTTGATCTTCCTGGTAATCGTCGGCACGGTCGCCATCTACGGACTAACCATCTCCCCCATCGCCCGGTACCTCGGTCTTGCTGATCCGAATCCACAGGGTGTCCTGATTCTCGGTGCGCATCCGTGGGCCCGACAACTCGGCAAGTCGATCCGGGACCTCGGCTTCAAGGTGATGATGATCGACACAAATCCGCGAAACATCCGCTTCGCCGGGCAGATGAACCTTGACGCCGTCGTTGCAAACGCGCTCTCCGAAGCGGTGCTCGACGAACTCGATCTCAGTGGCCTCGGCAAGATGCTCGCCCTGACGCCGAATGATGAGATTAACTCGCTCGCTACGCTGAACTTCCTCGAGATCTTCGAAAGCACGGAGGTCTACCAACTCGCGGTCGGCCACGGCAAGGCCGACGACCACGTGATGGTTGCATCCCACCTGCGCGGCAATGTTCTGTTCGGCGGACAGAATTTCACGACCCTCACGGAGCAGTACAACGATGGGGCCAAATTGCAGACCTTCGAAATAACAGCAGAGACCTCGTTCGAGGACATCATGAAGAGTTACGACGACAGCGCCCTTCCGCTCGTTCTCGCGCGCGGCGGCGACCTCCTTGTCAGTTCCGAGGATACGCCGCTCACGCCTGCGGAAGGTGACCGTATCGTCCTTTTTGTACAGTCGCAGGAAAAAGAAAAGGCGCGCGTTGAAGTCGAAACGTTCGACCAGCTTCTCATGCGTGCACACGTGCTGGATCTCGACAAAGAGGCGGAGTTTTCCGAAGTCGCGCGACAGGCATCCGCCCTGCTCGCCACGCGACTTCCGATCTCGGCCGACAAGCTGGCGACTGGTTTTCTCGAGGGCGCACGCTTCGGAGCCGCACCAATCGCGAACGGATTCGCGATCCCCCACTTCAGACTTCCCGGAATTGCGGATCCGGAACTCGTCCTCGTGCGCTGCAAAGAGCCGAGCCGCATCGACTTCGAGGAAGGATTCGAGATGGACGACGACAAACCCACGCTGGTGAACGGGTTCTTCTTTCTTGTGAGCCCGCAGAGCAGCCCGGGTACGCACCTCCGCGTACTGGCGCAGCTCGCCGGTCGAATCGACGATGACGATTTCCTCGATTCATGGATGGGGGCGCCTGATCATCAACGCGTCAAGGAAACCCTGATCGCCCCCGGACGCTATGTTTCCGTTGACCTGTCCGACACGGACGAACTGGGACTCGTCGGTTCCCGCATAGAAGAAGCGAGCCTTCCCAACGACTCGTTCATCGCGTTGGTGGGCCGCGGCGGCGAGCTGGTAGCAGCCGATCCGGGCATGGTGCTGCGCGAAAGTGACCGTGTCACGATCGTGGGCAAACCCGACACCATCGCGCGACTCGCGCAGCGGGCAGGCCGAAGCAGCAACCGGTAGCCGGGCGCCCGCTCAGTTGCCAATCGCCCCGTCCAGCATCGACCGATCGCCGGTCATCTGCCAGTAGACGAGCGACATCGGAATAATCCCGACAGCATTGAATTCGTCCATGAAGTCGCGCATGACAAACGCGTCCCCGCGCTTGCGGCTGTATTCAGCAATAAGCTGGTCGATCAGGATTTTCCCGGTCACGTAGCTGGTTCCGTACCCGGGCTGTTGCAAATAGAACTGCTCCTCATGCTGAATTGTGGCCCCATCAGCCGGAAGGAGTCCGCGCGGCACCCAACTGGCGGCAAACTTCGTCGCTTCATCGAACGACATCTCACGCCCGTGCTGATACAGGCTCCCGAGTCCGCGCGCTGCTCGCTGGGTCAGAAGGATCCAGATGAGCTCCTTTGCACGCGGACGGTTCGAAAAGGCACCGGCCCGCATCATCAGCTCCTCCATTGCGGTGGCCATCCCTTCGGCGCGTGTGTCGTACATGTTGTAGAGCGGCGCGGCACTCCGGATCGGATCCGGATTCGGCTCAAATTTTCGTCTGGCGAGTTCGATCCAATGGTAGTCGTGAGTTCGCATTACCATCGGGTCGAGGTAGGTTACCTCCGAAAAGAAACCGCGCAGTCCGTCTGATTCAGTAAAACGACCCGCACGCGCCTCCAGCGCCGGCGCCATCCAGGGCTTGATCGTCAGGATCTCTTCATCCTCCAGGAACGTCAGGTACTCCTCGATTGCCGCGGTCATCTCACGATCATACGTCTCGGCATCGGTTATCGGAGCAAGCTCAGGTAGATGCCGGTTAGCGTGCTCCTGCATCCGGAGCGCCGATAACGATCGATACAGTTCTCGTTCCACCAGCAGCTTCTCCTCTTCCCAGTCGAGTGGAATGAGATGCACGTTGCGGATATACCAGTTGTAGTTTTCCTTTCCGATACCGCTCGGGCCCGTCTTTGCCTGCGACTGTGCATCCAGCCATTCAGCAAATTCCAACGACGCCTTCGCCGCATCCGACGCGGCCCGCGACAGCTCCGGATGCGTTCCCCGCTGGTCTGCGCCGAGCGATTCGAGTGATCCCGCCTGTTCGCGAATGCTCCTGGCACCGGTAACCCAAAGGTCGCGGGCATTGCCGGTGAGATCCTTCCGCGCCCGCTCGTACAAGTCGGGCATCAGACTGAGCCTGCGCGCAACATCCGCGGCATCCACCTTCGACAGCGGTTGATCGAGATAGGCATATTCGATAGCACCGTGAATAACCGGTCCTTCCCGCGACGGCACGTCCGTTTTTGACGGAAAGAACCAGACATAGAATGCCGGATCGCGTTCCCACGGCCGAAGCACGCGATGGTCGAAGTCGAGTCCGTTCATCTCCGCCCGAATCAGGTGCCAGTCGATCTGCTCAGGAACGGACCATCCGGTCGTATCGAACGCAACAAGGCGCTCGATCCACTTTGGCAGCTCAGCGGCCTGCTTCGCCGTTGCACCGGGCGAATAGTCAGGCAGACCATTCAGGGTGGCCGGCGCCTGGAACGCCCGCCACTCGCGAAAAAAACGGACAAGCTCCTCGTGGCTGTCTTGCGCAGCTGCGTTGTTCGCCACCAGGAGTCCGGTGGTCATGACAAGCAAAAGCCGGATGGCAGATCGACTCATGTTTCGGGTATTCCTGATTCTCGTAGATTCTCTGTCGAAGAATGTATCGCAAAGCCGAGACATTGTGGCGCGGAAACCCGTAATTCCGTGTATCGTAACCAGCGCGCAACCCTCGGTTCGCGTGCCCATCAGCCCAAAAAGCCTACCAGCCATGCCAATCACACCCATGCGCGGCGCCCGTCGGCCCGCAATATCCGTTCGTGCTGTAGCCGCTATCGCACTACTCGCAGTTTTCTCGTGGGCAGGATGTTCGCAGGACAACGCACCGAAAGAGGTCACGCTCCCGGGCGGATCGATGTCGGCAAAGGTGGACGGCAAGAACTGGACAGCAACGCTGGCCGTCACCTCGGCAAACACGAGCGGCATTTTCGCGGCGGCCGGTACAGGGGACGGAATCACGATCGGATTCGGTGGGTTCGCCCAGGAAGGTGAACAGAAGATCGAGGACGGGCTTGGCGCCAACGCCAACTACACGGAGGGCTACACGTCGCAGGGTTCGTGGGTCTCCTCACCCGGCACTGGCACCGGCTCGATCAACATCCAATCGATATCTGCGACGGGAGCATCCGGTACCTTCTCGTTTGTCGCATCGCCCGCCCCCGGTGCGAGCGTGACTGGAACGAAGACGATCACAGACGGCAAGTTCAACGTAAAGTTCAACATCGGATCTGCCGGGCAGTAGGCGCTACGGCCTGCACGGAATCCGCCGAACCACCATCCGAGCCAGTACATGTCGACGGCACTGGAACTGCACGACGATTTCCCGACCGACATCGAGGAGCGTATCCGCTTCAGCATGCCGGACATTGGTTTTCGGGAGGTCAGAGGATACCTCAGCCTCGAGGACGACCTGCTCGTCATCGAGGTGACCGACGCGCTCATGGGAGAATGGGACAAGCGGCATCAGATCGTCAAGGTCGCCTACGACTCGCTCGTCGACATCGGGATCTCGCGCGGATTATTCATGGACAAATTGATTCTTCGACCGAAGCAGTCGACGCTACTGGAAGTGATTCCCGGTGAAAACAAGGTCGAAGTTGCGTTGAAGGTCTGGCGAAAACATCGCAAGCGCCTTGAACGACTCGTCCGCAGTTTCCTCATGGGGGTCTAGGATGTTCGGCGGATCAACTCCGCGCCGAACAGCGGCGGTATTCTTCGGGATGGCGGTGCTCGTCGGCGCGCGACCATCCGCAGGCCAGACAAACGATTGTAGTTCGTTCGCGGCCACGATAACCGACATCTACTGCTTCGACCTGACACCGGCCCCGGACTTCCTGGACGCGGCCGGCACCGTGCTGCTTCGACCCGCTCCTTCACCCTTTGGGATTGCCGTTTCGCCGGACGGCTCGCATCGCTATCGGCTTGAACTCCTTTTGTCGAACCTGCCGCTCGATCGCCTTCCCGACAACGCGATGATGGAAGCCTGGGCGACGACGGAGTTTTTCGAGCCGGTTGTGAATTTCGGTCCGGTAAACGAAGGTCGGCAGGTCGTCGGTGAAATTGCCCGCACAAAGTTTATCCTGTTTGTCGGTTTCAAGGACGCCGACGGGCGCAGGCGGGCGATCCTTCGCGGCGGCTCGCCGAGCTCGAGACTCCAGGGGCACGATGCCGTGTTCACGTCCCCGCTCGCTGCCCTCGACCCGGGATCGTCGGGACGCCGCGCCGGGATCGAGCACCAGCACGATCACGAACCGGCAGGCTCCGAGTGGAAGCATCCACCGATGCATCCGGCCATCTCGATGTCGCCCGGGATGATGGTACTCGAACCCACGGTGACGCCCTTCCGGTTCGGCCAGGGAAGCAACATCGGGGAGATACCGCTCGCGCGTCCGCGGGAGCAGATCCGACTTGCCGACGGCGACACACTGGACCTGACCGCCGGACCCGTGCGGCGCGAAATTAACGGCCGATCGTTCGTCCTCGCCGGATACAACGGGCAATATCCGGGTCCGTTGATTCGCGCCGACGAAACAGCGACGATCGTCGTTCGCTTCCACAACAACATCGACGCGCCAACGGCAGTACACTGGCACGGAATCCGAATTGAAAATGCGTTCGATGGTGTGCCGGGCGTCACGCAGGAGCCCGTGCACTACGGTGAAAGCTTCGAATACCGCGTTCGTCTCCCCGACGCCGGACTCTACTGGTACCATCCGCATCACAGGGAGGACATCTACCAGGAACTCGGGCTGTATGGAAACCTGCTCGTCGATCCGCGCGACGAGAACTATTACAATGCCGTCGATCAGGAAGAGGTGCTCGTTCTCGACGACCTGTTGCTGGACGACGACGGACCCGTCCCGTTCGGCACGGAGTCGGCGAACTACCAGTTCATGGGGCGATTCGGCAACGTCTACCTGTTGAACGGACGACCGGACTACGAGCTACGAACAAACGACCGGTCGATCACGCGATTCTTTCTCACAAACGTCTCGAATACCCGCACCTTCAATCTCGGGATTGCGGGTGCCGTGCTGAAGGTTGTGGCGTCGGACGTCAGCCGTTTTGAGCGCGAGGCGTGGGTGTCATCGATCGTGATGGCTCCCGCCGAGCGGTACATCGTCGAGGCGCGATTCGATTCGGTGGGGACCTATGCCATTACGAACCGGGTCCAGGCGGTCAATCATACGGTAGGCACGTTCTTTCCCGAGGTCGACACCCTCGGATGGGTGCACGTCGATCCGAGCGACGCAGTTACCGCGGATCAGGCCCGCCGCCTCGCGGATTTTGACGACCTTCGCACCCATACTGAAGTTGTGCAGGATATCGACCGCTACCGATCCCGATTCGACGGCCCGGCAGAAAAAGAATTGGTCCTGACGATGGCGGTCGATGACTTGCCGCCGGTGGTCGAGCAAACGATGTCAGTGGAATCGGCGTACTTCAACCCGGTCGAGTGGAGCGGTACGATGCCGATGATGAACTGGGCAAGCACCGGAAACGAAGTCGAATGGATCCTGCGCGATGGTCACACGGGCGCCGAAAACATGGCGATCGAGTGGATCTTCAGGGTCGGCGACATCGTGAAGATTCGCGTTCGGAATGATCGCGAGGCGTTCCATGCAATGCAGCATCCGCTGCATATTCACGGACAGCGCTTTCTCGTCCTTTCGCAGAATGGCGTCCGAAACGAAAACCTCGTCTGGAAGGACACGGTCCTGCTGCCATCTGGAACGACGACGGAATTGCTGCTTGAACTGACGAACCCGGGCGCCTGGATGGTCCACTGCCACATAGCCGAGCACCTCGAGTCGGGGATGAAGTTCGTCTTTGAAGTACGGTGAGGGGTGCTTCCCCGTCGCTGTTCCTGTCCGCAACCACTGAAAACAACAGCGCGGGTTACCGGTCTCCGCCGTCGGGCCGTGTCTGGGCCTTCTCCGCCTTCAGTCGTCCGTCGAACGCCTCTTCGGCGTCGGAGACAAACTTCCGAAAGGAGTCACACTCCACAAAGGGGTTTTCATCGACACCCGCCGCGCGCTGCTTCAGTTTGTCTTCAAGGTTGAAGAAGAACGAATGGCCTGTGAGGAAGACGTCACATGGAAGGGCGTTCAACTCGTCGAACGAATGCCGGTAGTCGTCGGCAATGCCGGGATAGCTGGGTTCGTTGATCAGGCGCACATCATCCAGAATCGAAAGGCTGCACGCGAAGACAACATCGAGTTCCCTGTCGCCTTCCGACACCTGCATGGTCCACGTTGTGCATCCCTCTGTGTGGCCGGCAGTGAGATGCGCTGTGAGCACACTTGAGCCAAGACGAACCCTGGCACCATCCGCAAGACTGCTGTCCACTATCACTGATGGGAACGTGTACGCGTCGCCAAGTGCAAAGTCGCCGCGGCCGCCCGCTTCCATGAGCTTTACATCCCGCGCATTCACCAGCAGCGTCGCGCCAGTCAACTCCTTGAGCGCCGCAATTCCTCCCACATGATCGAGGTGTGCATGCGATGTGATCAACAGCTTGATGTTCGCCGCGTCGAAACCAAGCGTCTCGATATTGTTCAGGATAATCGGGACGGATTCTTCGAAGGCGCCGTCGAGCAGGATCAAGCCATCTTCCGTGTCGATCAGGTACGCACCGATTCCGCTGGGACCGACGTAATAGACGTTGCCGACAACGCGAAAGGGTTCCTGCGGCTGATTCCACGATCGATACAGCTCAGACGACTGCGCATGTGACTGCGCAACGGCACATCCGACGGCGAGCAACAACAATAGCGTTTTCATTGGGCCTGTTTCTTAAGATCGATTCGACGTTCCGAGAATACGCCTGACACCCGAACAAATCGAGCCGCTGCGCGCGTTTTGGCACGATATCCTCATGAGAGGCCCATTGGCGATCGCGTCGATCCAGTGAGCAACTATTGCGGACTTTTCCGATTATCACGGTAGCTACGCCTCTCCTCCAGGCAATAACTCGACCGGTACCCGAACATGATGTGCTACATCCGCGGCCTCCTTCTGTCCTTAGCCACCGTTGTTCCGGCATTCTCCCAGACGATCGACAACCTGAGCGAGGGCGTCAGAGCGTACGTTGACGTACCCGAATCTGTCGTTGCGATCACGCATGCAACGGTCATCGATGGAACCGGAGCACCGGCGGCACGGGACATGACCGTCGTCGTTCAGGATGGAGTCATTACAGCGTACGGAAAAACCTCGGCGGTGAACGTACCTGATGGCGCGCGCGTCATCAACGCGTCGGATGATACGGTCATGCCGGGCATGGTGGGGCTGCACAATCACACGTACTACACGACGTCGCGTCGCAGTGCGCAGCTCAACTACAGCGCGCCGCGGTTGTACCTTGCATCCGGAGTAACAACGATCCGTACCACTGGAAGTCGGGCGCCGTACAGCGAAATCAACCTGAAGGCGGGTATCGACAATGGAGACATTCCGGGTCCGCGCCTGTTCGTAACCGGCCCGTATATCACCGGCGGCGAAGGCATGACGACCATGACGAAGGTCTCTAGCCCCGAGGATGCGCGCAGGGTTGTCGAATATTGGGCGAACGAAGGGGTGCAGTGGTTCAAGGCCTACACGCAGATCGGGCATGACGAGTTGGCTGCCGCCATCGACGAGGCTCACAAGCACGGCGTGAAGGTAACCGGCCACCTGTGTTCCGTCTCCTTCCGCGAAGCCGTCGCGATGGGTATCGACAACCTCGAACACGGTTTTTTTACGAACACCGACTATTACGAAGGGAAAGAAAAGAGTGTTTGTCCGCCGGACTTTCGCTCGAAGCTGATCGACGTGGATCTCGACGGTCCTGAGGTGAAGGCAACGTTCGATGACATGATCAGCAATGGCGTTCCGATGACCTCGACTCTTGCGGTCTACGAGATGTTTGTTCCCGGACGACCGCCGCTCGATGAACGGGTTCTTGCCGCGATGAGCGACGAGGTGAAGGCGGATTTCCTCGAGCGCCGCGCGCAGGTCGCTAAGCAGCGGGACAATCCTGATTACCCGTTTACGGAGGCGCTCTTCGACAAGGCACTTGCCTACGAGTACAAGTTCTACAAGGCAGGCGGCTTACTGGCGTCGGGCGTTGATCCGACGGGCTATGGTGGAGCACTTCCCGGATACGGCGACCAGCGCAACTACGAGCTGCTTCGCGAGGCGGGCTTCACACCCGAGGAATGTGTACAGATTCTTTCGTTGAACGGGGCGAGGGTGCTCGGCATCGACGACGAGCTCGGGTCCATCGCTGTCGGGAAGAAGGCGGATCTCGTGGTACTGCGTGGCGACCTTCGCGCCAACGACCAGAACATCCAGAAGGTACAGTGGGTGTTCAAGGATGGTGTTGGTTTCAGCGCGCAGAAGCTGATCGATGCGGTCAGGGGCGAGGTCGGGGTTCGGTAACCGCACGTGACACGATCAGTCCGCGACGGATTGGACCGGCGCCACACCGGCGTTCGCAAGAACCGCGAACTGCGCCGCCTCGTGGACGTTGCCACGCGCCTGGTAGAACTCAGCGAGCCTCCGAGCGACCTCGACGGCATTGTTGTCGGCCTCGCCTCGGGTATCCGCAAACAATCGGTACGTCGACAGCATCAGCGATTCCGCCTCGTCGTAGCGACGGAGCCCGACAAGCGCACCGACCTCGGACAGCTCGTATTGACGCGTGATCAGATAATCCGATCCGAACATACGACGGAAGATGTCTGTGCTCTGCCTGTAGTAGTCAAGCGCCTTCTCGTACGCTGCTTTCCGCTCCTGAACCCGACCCAGATAGCGCAGCGTTCGGCCGATCGTCGGATGCAGATCGCCGAAAACCTGTCGGCGCATCGCCAGGTCCTTGAGCAGAAGCATTTCGCCTTCGTCGTGCCGCCCCAGCTGCGACAGTGCCTCTCCCTGAATGCCATAGCTTGTCGCCCGATTCCGATGCCCATCAGGAAAAATTCTATCGTGAATCTGGACGGCCCGCGAAGCGGCATCGTATGCCTGTTGCGGCTCCTCCGCTTCCAGGTAGACCCAGGCCATTCGATTGTAAAGCATGCCCAGATCGCTCGGCTTTGTGTCTTCAAGACGCTCGGTAATCCTTACAGCGTTCACCACCGCCTGCTCTGCCTCAGGAAACATGCGCTTCGTGTAGTACAGATCCGCAACGTCGCCATAAACAATTGCGGCGTCGGCGTCCGCGAGTTCACCCACCCGCGGCTCAAGTTGCGTCCAGAGCGTAAGTATTGAATCGGAAACGGCGGCCGACTTGACGACGTGTGCCGTTCCGAGCCTCCGCATCTCGGTCATCAGGACCTCCGGATGGTCAGGGCCGAGCCGTTCCGACAAGTATCCGATGTATTCATCAAACACACGAACAGACTCTTTCGCCCGTGAGTTGATCGCGTAGAACGATGCCAGATTTGCCAGATCCGCCAGAAACGAGTCGTCGACGTCACCGAGTTTCCTACGAATTGCAACGGACTGTTCGAGCAGCGCCATCGCCCGATCGTATTTCCCAAGATTTGAATACGCGCTGGCGATAACACCGAGAAGGTCCGCGTGAAGAACGGGTTGATCGGCCAATTCCTTGTCTGCGCGTGCCGCTCCGTCGTCAAGGATGCTGCGCACGGTGATTGTGTCTCCCGCCGACGACTCTGGATCCGCCATCCGGAAAAGGTCCACGACGAACGATGAAACCTGCGCGGCCTTGTCGGCCTCAAGTCGGGCGTGATTCCGTTCACCGACCAGCTTCCGCGCCTGAACCGAGGAGTAGGCCGCAAAGCCGATTATCATTGCCACGATCAACGAGCCTGCCCAGACTGGCACGGCGTGACGGCGAGCGAACTTAAGGCCCCGGTACAGCGGAGAGTCGCGGGAGGCCAGAACTGGAAGTCCATTAAGATGTCTTTCCAGATCGGCTGCAAGCTGCTCAACCGACTGATAGCGCCTTCCGGCCTCTTTCCGCAGCGCCATCATGCAGATGTTGTCGAGATCGCCGCGGAGGCGACGAACGGTTCGCTCCGACGATCCGGACGGTAAGGGAGGCGACGCGTCAGTCTGGTTCTCGGTCAAGGCCGACCGCGAGGCAACGGTTTGCCTGCTGGGTAGGGGCGGATCGACCTCGCAGATCAGATTCTCAATTTCAGCCGCGGTACGCGACGCAAGAACGTACGGACGTACGCCTGTCAGCAATTCGTAGAGCAGCACGCCTAGAGAATACACGTCGGTGGTTGTCGCGAGAGGCTCGCCTCGCACCTGCTCGGGAGAGGCGTAGTCCGGTGTCAACATCCGATAGCGGGTCTGAGTAATCGGAGTTGACAGATCGGCAAGATTCGGGTTGATGATCTTGGCTATGCCGAAGTCCAGCAGCTTCACGGTTCCGTCCCGCGTCACAAGAATGTTCTGCGGCTTGAGGTCGCGATGAATGATAAGATTGCGATGCGCGTAGGCTACAGCGTTGCAGACTTCACCGAAGAGGGCCAGTCGCTCAGCGATCGACAGGCGGTTGCGCTCGGCGTACGCGACAAGCGGAAGTCCCTCAACATACTCCATCGCGAAGTATGGCAGCCCGTCGTCGGTAATTCCCCCGTCCAGGAGTTTGGCAATATTCGGATGATTAAGCGAAGCGAGAATCTGCCTTTCAGCATCGAACCGCCGAAGAACTTCGTCGGTCCGCAGCCCTTTTCGAAGGATCTTGAGCGCAACGAGGAACTTGAACGGTGTCTGCCTGACTGCCAGGTAGACATCGCCCATTCCTCCGCCGCCGAGATAACGCTCAAACCGATAGGGACCGACCTGTCTCCCGATCAACGAGTGAGGATCTTCCTGCGGTTTGGTGACGCGTTCCTGCATTCCAGTCGAGTCATGATCGAGGAATCCGATTTCCGTCGCCGCGTTATGGGCACGAACGAGGCTTTCAACTTCATCCTTCAGGTCAGGGAAGTTTCGTAGCACGCGGGCCCTCTCGGAATCGTCGAGTCCTTTTACACGATGAAAGAGCTCTTCGACACGATCGATATTTGAGAAATCCACGATCGAACCTCAACCGGATAACTCACGATGGAGCCAGGCGCGCGCGAGCTGCCAATCATTCGAAACGGTCGCGTGCGAGACGCCGAGCACTTCCGCTGTTTCGACGATCGTCAGGCCGGCGAAATACCGGCACTCGATCAGCTTGACCCAGCGTGGTCTGTGGGCCTCCAGCCGCGCCAGCGCATCGTCGAGATCAAGGAGCTGTTCATCGGAAAGCGTCGCGCGGGTCAGATCGTCGACTGATTCGTCACTGCCTAGAAGCGTTACCATTTCGCCGCTCCGTTTGTCGGTCGATTTGGCACGTGCGCGATCGATAAGAATTCGCCGCATCGTTGAGGCGGCAGCACCGAAAAAGTGTGCCCTTCCCCTCCAGTCCACTTCCTGGTACCGGACGAGCTTCAGGTATGCCTCGTGCACAAGTGCCGTTGAGCTGAGTGTCTGACCCGAATATTGGTCGTTGACCCGCACCTGCGCGATCCGCTTCAGGTCTGGATACACGGCACTGAGCAAGTGATCAAAGGCCCCTCTGTCACCTGCCGTCACGTCCTGAAGGAGTTGCGTGATGTCGCCGCCGGAAGCCATTCGGGTGATAAGTATTTGCGCACCAGTGGATTGCCGCACCTGCGTACTCGGGTTCGGCCAAATCCGAAAAAAATGTTGAAATCCACTTGGTGGTTTCGGGGGACTTCGCGTCTTGAGGAGAAACAACCCAAAACACGGCGGCACAGACTGCCAACAATCCCTAGATAAAATGGAAATCAACGAGAATCAACTTCACGAACTCCTTGGACGCGGCCTGGTCGACTTCGGGGCAACGTTTCACGCAGGTCTTGTCGTCATCGGCGACGAACTCGGTCTCTACCGGGAACTGGCAGCGGGCGGCGAGATGACGTCGGCCGGATTGGCAGAAAGGACGCAGACAACAGAACGCTACGTTCGCGAATGGCTCCGCGCGCAGGCAGCAGGAGGCTACGTCAACTACGATTCCGCCACCGATACCTACTCGATGACGCCTGAGCAGGCGATGATCCTGGCCGACGAGCACTCACCCGCGTTTATCGGCGGCGGCTTCCAGACCGCAGTCGCAAGCCTTCGCGCTGTGCCCAGTCTGATCGAAGCGTTCCGCACCGGCAAGGGCCTCGGCTGGCACGAACACCATCCATCGCTGTTTCCAGGCGTTGAACGATTCTTCAAGCCGACGTACGAAAATCAACTCGTACAGAGCTGGATCCCGTCGCTCAACGGCATCGACGAAAAGCTGAAGGCAGGTGGTCGCGTCGCTGACGTTGGTTGCGGATACGGCGCATCGACGATCATCATGGCGAAGGCGTATCCGAACTCTACGTTCGTCGGATACGACTACCACGACGAGTCGATCGCGAAAGCGAACGCCGCCGCAGAGGCAGCAGGTGTCTCATCGCGAGTGACCTTCAAGGTGGCCGGCTCATCCGATTTCGGCGGCGGTCCGTTCGACCTGATCACCACGTTTGATTGCCTCCACGACATGGGCAACCCTGCGGGTGCGGCAGCGCAGATCTGGCAGAGACTCGCGCCTCAGGGCTCGTGGATGATCGTCGAACCGTTCGCCACCGACACCGTAGCGGGCAACCTGAACCCTGTAGGTCGGGCGTACTACGGGGCGTCGACGCTCATCTGCACGCCGTGTTCGCTCGACCAGGAGGTCGGACTTGCACTCGGCGCCCAGGCCGGTGAAGCCAAACTCCGCGAAGTCGTGAGCCCCGCTGGCTTCTCGTCCTTCGCCCGAGTTGCAGAGACACCGTTCAACCTCGTGCTCGAAGCACGCAAGTAACCGACAACGGGACGCCGGATCGGCATTGCCGGTCCGGCGTCCGCCTTCCTACCCTCTCCCAACCCGCCACTCCGATGTCCCTTGTCACGAAACAATCACTGAGCCGGGCACGATCCGACCTAACAGGAATGCTCGTTTCGGCCTTCTGCATCGTGCATTGCCTGGCCGCACCCGCCCTCGCGGCACTGCTTCCCATGTTGAACCACTCTGAATCGGATCACTGGATGCATGCCGCAGTAGCAATCATTGGATTGCCTGTCGCACTCTGGGCCACGCGGCGGGCACTAGTCAATGATCGCTGGTTATCGGCAGCGCTGCTGGCCGGCGGTGTCGCGATGTTCTTCATCGGCCATTCACTGGGGCACGTTTCGGAAACACACGAGACGATAGCGAGCCTTGCAGCCGGTCTGCTTCTCGTTTCGGGTCACGTGCTCAACTCATCGGAAGTGTGCGGCGACGGCTGCGGCATCAAGTGACGGTAGGGCAGTTTTCCGGTCAGGCACTCTTTCGTCCGCCGCTGGGACGGCCATCCGGACGAGTCAACGGATCAATCAACCGTTCGCCAAGTCCGACGGTGCCGGCACGCAACAGTCCCTTTCCCCGCAATGCGAGGTGAGCGACCGTTCCTTGAACAAGAACAACCGGGAGGGTCGCCATGAGGTACCGCATCAGTGGAATTCGTTTCCTGCTTCCTGCAATCGCGCTCGTCGCCACAGGTTTCATCCTCGGGTTCAGCGCATCCCCGACTACGACGCCGCCGACGGGCGGTCCTGGCAAGATCGCGGGAACCGTTGTCGACGCGTCGTCCGGTGAACCGATCCCCGGCGCCAATATCAATTGCAAGAGAGAACTTCATCGAGGGCGGCAACAACCGCGTGATACTCGCGACGGACGTCGACTTCAACGTAGGCGTTTCACATACCGACGCCTTGATTCGACTCATCGAAAAGGAGCGTGAAGACGGAATCTTCCTGACCGTCCTGGGATTCGGGACCGGCAACCTGAAAGACAGCCGAATGGAGCAGATCGCCGACAAGGG
This sequence comes from Bacteroidota bacterium, assembly GCA_020437385.1. Taxonomy (GTDB): domain Bacteria; phylum Bacteroidota; class Rhodothermia; order Rhodothermales; family JABDKH01; genus JAGQWL01. The sequence goes on along the minus strand of JAGQWL010000400.1, from coordinate 5,581 downwards.
AAACGGCAACTATTACTACATCGATCAAATCGAAGAAGCCAGAAAGGTTCTTGTCGACGAGCTGGGTTCAACGCTTTACGTCGTCGCGAAGGACGTCAAGATCCAGGTCGAGTTCAATCCGTTAGTCGTCGCATCCTACAGGCTCATCGGCTACGAGAATCGTGCGCTTGAGTCCGAGGACTTCAACGACGACCGAAAGGATGCGTCTGACAATCTCGGATTTGCCTCGGCGGTGGCTTCGTTCGGAATGCTGCTTCGCAATTCAGAATACGGCGGCAACACAACCAGTCGGAACGTACTCAAACTGGCACGGCGTCATGTTGGAGACGACCGATTCGGATACCGGACGGCATTCGTCGCGCTTGTGAGCGACTACATCAAACTGGATCGCGCTGTATCCAGCCGCTGATTCGACCCGGAACATCGCAACCAATCACGCAACGCACCCGAAGACCGTACGTGTCCTCGGGTGCGTCTTTTCAGGGGCCTCTGATTTTCGTGATGGAATTAATCGCCCAACTGACTAACATTCCCCCGTTGGTAACTTGCGACAGATAAAACACCTGGAGGCAAAAGAGAATCGTGGCGGCAAGGAGCAGGCGGAATGCGAGCGAGGCTCTGATGCATCGGCTGGCGACACGGGCCGACGAACCCGCGCTGCTGGCCCTGATGGAATCAGCAATCGCGGTCCTGCAGCAGGGCTTTCTTGACGCCGGCCAGATCGCTTCGAGCCGCGCGATCATGGGCCTTGATACCCAGCTTATCGAGGACGGGACTTACTATGTCATAGAGGACGGCGACGCGATTGTTGGCTGTGGCGGATGGAGTCCGCGCGCGACAGCGTATGGCGGGAACCACTCGACGCGCCGCGATGCAACAATGCTGAATCCACGGACGGAACCCGCGCGCATTCGGGCGATGTACACACATCCGGATCATGCCCGCCGCGGCATCGGCAGCATGATCCTGCGGATCTGCGAGAATGCAGCGCGGCAGCAGGGATTCGGTCGCGTGATCCTGGTCGCCACGCTCTCAGGCCAACCGCTCTACGCTGCCCGCGGATACATCGAGGAGGAGCGCTTCACGGACGATCGTGGTGGCGCGCCCGTGCCGCTCGTTCGAATGAGTAAGACACTCTAGTTCGATGCAACTCCTTCGCCTCATCGATACCGGCGGTCGAGTGGACGACCAGTGGCTATGGAGACATCTTTCCCTTGACGTAGACAAAGGGGATTGCGTAGGCATCATCGGGCCGTCGGGAGCCGGGAAATCTCAGTTCCTGCGCGCAATCGCCGGGCTCCGCACTTTCGACGAAGGCCGCGTAGCGTTCTGCGGGTCTCCTGTGGATACGCTTCAGATGCCCGAATACCGATCACGCGTTATTCTCGTCGCACAAACTCCCGCCCTCATCGAGGGATCCGTTCGCGAGAACCTGAAGAGGGTATTCGGCTTTCGCTCGAACGATCAGCGTCACTATGACGAATCCGACGCCGTAACCATCCTGAAACATACCGGTCGAGACGAAACGTTTCTCGACAAATCAGCCGCCAACCTTTCAGGCGGCGAACGACAGATCGCGGCGTTTATCCGGGCCATCCAGCTTCGACCGGACATCCTGCTGCTCGACGAGCCAACTGCGAGTCTCGACGAACGCGTCGGCCGGCAGCTTGACACCGTGGCAAAGAACGCACTCAGGGACGGACTCGTCGGCGCGATCATACGGGCGGCGCATCAGCCCGAAGAGATTGCACAAGACTGTTCTCGCACCGTTGACTTCGCAACGGTAGGTCCAGGAACATGAACTGACGAGTACCCACCAAGCCATCTGCTGACCAACCTGACAATGCTGGACTACGTACATATCTCCGTCGCGCAGCTTTTCATCGCTTCCGCCCTTCTCGCCGTCAATCTGGGAACATCCGCATTATTGAAACTTGGTCTCGGCAGACGGCTTGTCGTCGCTGCGGCGCGAATGGTGGCACAGCTCCTGCTTGTGGGCTTCATCCTCGAATGGCTGTTCAGTCTTCGCCAACCCGTCCCCATCGTGCTCGTGGCGTTGCTCATGGCAACGCTCGCATCCGTCGCCGCAGTCCGGCGAACGAAGAGGCGCTTCCCACGGATCTACCTTGACAGCCTGCTGTCGATCCTCGTGGGCGCAGCGTTGGTTTCGGGATTCGGCGTGGCCGGCGTTCTCAGAATCGACCCGTGGTTCGATCCGCAATACCTCATTCCACTGCTGGGGATGATTCTGGGCAACGCGCTTACGGGTATCTCGTTGGCGCTCGACAGGTTCCTCGACACGTGTGTGAATCGCAGAGATGTGATCGAGATGTTTCTGTGTCACGGCGCGACGCGGTGGGAGGCAGCACACGACGCAATCAGTGAGGCGGTCAGGACCGGCACGGTTCCGCTTCTGAATTCGATGGCCGTAATGGGCATCGTAAGCTTGCCTGGAATGATGACCGGACAGATCCTCGCCGGTGCGGCGCCGGAAGACGCGGTTCGCTATCAGATTGTGATCATGTTCATGATCGCGTCCTGCACCGCGATCGCCACGGTTGGAATCGTATTGCTTGCATACCGTCGTGTGTTCTCGAATCGGGCCGTGCTTCGTACCGACTTGATCAAATCGACAGATTGAATGAGCTGCGCACTTGTACCCAGGTGATTGAGCCGATTGTTTCGGAAACGACGGCGGTATTGCGCCATTCGTCGTGTGCGCAACCACCTGTCACGCTTGTCCGTTCAGGAGCCGCAGCTCGAAGACATCTTTCCGTCGATCATTCAGATTACGGACCGCACCGAACCGGTGCAGCTCCTTCAACAGATCCAGGTCCACGTCCGCGATCAGAATCATTTCCGTGTTCGGGGTTGCCTCCGCCTTAACGCCGTTCGTTGGAAAGGCAAAGTCACAGGGAGTAAACACGACCGATTGCGCAAACTGGATGTCCATGTTGTGCACCTTCGGAAGGTTGCCAACCGATCCGGCAATGGCCACGTAGCACTCGTTCTCGATGGCGCGCGCGCGTGCGCAGTTGCGCACACGCGAGTAGCCATTCTGCGTATCCGTCAGGAACGGCACAAACAGAATGTTGACACCTTTGTCCGCCAGTATCCGGCCAAGTTCGGGGAACTCGACGTCGTAGCAGATCAGAACGCCGATCCGCCCGCAGTCGGTATCGAAAGCCCGAATGGTGGAGCCGCCGCGCATGCCCCAGACGCGTGCTTCGTCCGGCGTGACGTGCAGCTTTTCGTACCGCTCGATGCCGCCGTCCCGCTTGCAGACATAACCGACGTTGAGCAGCGCGCCATCCTCGAGCAACGGCATACTGCCGGTAATAATGTTCGTGTTGTACGAGATCGCCATCTGTGCGAGTCGGTCACGGACCGGCAGCGTGTGCTCGGCCAGTTTTCGGATCGCATCCGATTCCGCGAGGTCGTTGTACTCGGACATCAGGGGCGCATTAAAAAACTCCGGAAAGAGCGCAAAGTCGCAGCGATAACCGGAGACGGCATCCACAAAGAACTCCATCTGCTCGTATAATTCGTCGATGGATTTATACGGACGCATCTGCCACTGAACCAGACCGAGGCGGACGACCGTCTTCGGGCGCTGGGCCTGCGATTCCGGCCGCTCGTAATAGATGTTGTCCCACTGCAGCAGCGCCGCGTACTCCTGCGACGACTCGTCACCCTTCAGATAATCTTTCAGCAACGTCTTGACATGGAAGTCATTGGAGAGCTGGAAGGTCAGCACCGGATCATAAATCTCCCGAAGTCTCACTTTCTGAATGTACTCGCGTGGTGACATCTCCGATGCGTACTTGTGGTAGTTCGGAAGCCGCCCCCCGAATACGATCCGCTTGAGATTCAGATTTTCGCACAACTCCTTCCGATAGTCGTAGAGGCGGCGCCCCAGACGAAGGCCGCGGAATTCCGGCTTGACGAAGATGTCGATTCCGTATAGCGTATCGCCATCCGGGTTGTGGGTTTCGAACGAGTAGTTAGCAGTGATATCCTGGTAGCTGTGCGCTTCGGCGAAACTCTCCTCGTTCACGAGGATGCTCAAGGCAACCGCGGCAACCTGTCCGTCGACCTGAACGACGGCTTGTCCCTCCGGGAAGATTTCGATCAGTTTCTCAATCTGCTCGCGTCGCCAGTAGGCATTTTCGATGTCGCGATAGGCAGCAAGCATGGCGGACTTAAGGTCATCATAGTCATCCGTTTCCAGCTGACGGAGCTCAACGCTGCCGATATCGGTAGTCATGGTCGATAAAAATGGTCTGGGGGATTGCAAATATTAGATACGCTCGGCACCTTCTTCCGATCCATTGAAGCAAACTGGTCGAATCGTGCAAAGACAACCGTCACTCGCGAGCATGGGATCGCCCATCCCGATCGCGTGGGCGCTCATGGTGGGTTCGCTGTTCCTCCCGGCGCTCAACCTCGGCGACACCGCGGAAAGCGGTATCGGCGCCATCTCTCTCGCCTACGAGCAGGGAGGTTTCTACGGAATGATCAGCTCGCTGTCCAACCTTGCGTTCATCGCAACCGCTGTTCTTTTCTACCGCAGACCGCGCGGGTACATCAAGTTCCTTCTCGTCGCGATCTCGTTGGCGTTCGCCCTCAATTCCTGGTGGCTGATCGGGTCGGGCGGCGACGATCTGATGATCGGATATTACGCCTGGCTCGCTTCGTTCGCTGTCATGGCGATGGGACTCTTCGTGCTGCTTCGCGCCACGCCGAAGTTGGACACGTCTACGGCCGACGCAACGGATGGCCAAGGGGAATAAGCGTCGCCCGGCTCGCAGACGGCCGCTGGCGGATCACGGTCGCAGATGGGGGACGAAACGGCGTTGCACGCTTAAGCGTAGCTGGCGCGCGTAGACGGTGCGCGTAGACGGTGCGCGTCTCGAGTGGCCAAGGCAGCGAAGTCTGATGGGCGATTCACTTCGCGTTCGGCCGGACACCGGCATCGGCGGGTGGTAGCCGGCAAGGGTCCGGGACAGGCGCAAACTACAGTCCTGTCCCAGGGTAAACGTGCCTCTGCGATCCCGACAGCCCTTATCCTACTAATAATATTCAGGCAGCCGTGACGAACATGACAGGGACACTACCCTCTGACGCATGCATCGATACCCTTGCAGCTCATGGCTGGCCAGTCTCCAACCACAACTCGGGAAAAAGCGGTTCAAATGACGCCCCGATATTGTAAAGTTATGGCGTTCAAACTTCCACGGCATCCCACTGAGGTGGTATAAAGGTGGTACCGCTTACATCATTGTGGCGCAAATGTTTTCATATGCAAACAAAGTCGCCGCCGAGTTGCTATCCGCGAAGGATCTTGAGCGATTTGGCCCGTGAAATCGCCTGCGTCCGGCTGCCAACATCCAGCTTGCGATAGATGTTTCGCGTGTGCACCTTGACAGTGTTCAGCGTCAGACTGAGGAGATCCGCAATCTCCTTGTTGGCGTACCCCGCCGCGATGAGCGCGAGGACTTCCGTTTCGCGGTGGGACAACATTTCCGGCGACGGTCGCGACTTGTCGTTTTCCAGTTTGTCGATGGCAATCGTGAACGGC
>JAGQWL010000399.1 GCA_020437385.1 Bacteroidota bacterium | reverse complement strand
TCGGTCCGACAGACGAACGACAACCTGCTCATTCAGATCAACCCGACGTCCGGAAGCATTGTCGACCACGCGTTCGGCATCACGTTCGACTACGCGCCCATCGGGCCGCTGCCGGCAGGTTATTTCGTCGACGACCTGGCGGTCTCGCCGAGCGGCGCGCTCGTAGCCGTCGCTACGAACGACGCGACCACGCTCCTCCTGTCCATCGACAAGTTTTCGGGTGACGTGCTCGGGTCGAAGGTCGTCGAACAGCCCGAGCTGGAAGGCCTCGCGTTCGATCTCGATGGAACACTTTACGGATCGGTGGGCTCGACGCGAAGGAAGGTCATCCGCATTGACCCGCAAACGGGCGGTGTCGAGGATCTGTTCGCACTCGGGATAAACGATAATGCGGACTATGAGGCGATCGACTGCATCGTGTCGCCGTCGCTGCCCGTGCCTGACTTCGCTCCGTCCAACAATCGCGCACCTGGTGACGTCAGGGTGGTTGGCGCGTATCCGAACCCGGCGACCTCGCGGGTCACACTTGCTGTCAACTTCACCAAGACGCTTTCCGCATCGCTCGAGGTGTTCGACACACTGGCGCGGCAGCGCCTACGCGTCGGGCAGCAGTCCTTCACTGCCGGTTATCACGAGGTGCCGATCGACGTATCCGGACTGGAGCCGGGCGTCTACAACTACCGCTGGTCTTCGCGACTGCAGCGCAGTTACGGTTCGTTTGTTGTTGCGGGACGCTAGCGATCAGTGAAGCGCGACGTTCTTCAGGAAGCGTCGAACAGCCAGGAACGATCCGGCCCATCCGAGGAGCACCCCGATCGCGAGCATCAAGATGCCGAAGAAGAACATCTCCCATCCGCCGCGCGCGAGCTCCGTCCAGCCTTTGGCCGCCAGCTTGTGGATAAAATAGACCACCCCGAACCCGATCGTCCCGGCGATGAGTCCCTGCAGGATCCCTTCCACGATGAACGGGCGCTGGATGAATGAATCCGTCGCACCAACCAGTTTCATGGTGCGGATGAGCAGCCGGCGTGCATAGATGGTAAGCCGCACGGTATTCGCAACGAGGAACACCGAGGCCAGCACAACAAGAAGCCCGAGCCAGATTCCAAAGCGGCGGGCAAAGACAAGGTTCTTCTGAACACGAACGAACAGCGATTCATCGTAGGTAGCCTCGTCGACACGATTCCAGGCCTCGAAGTGTTTGGCGAGGCTCTCGAGGGAATCGGGGTAGGCGTAATCGGATTCGACGCGCACCTTGATCGATGCCGGCAGGAACGGGACGTCGAAGAAACCTTCGGCAGACTCCCCGAACTCCCGGCGGAAGATCTCCACGGCCTGCGCCCGGGAAATGTATTCGGCTTCGCGAACACCGTCTGTCGCGAGTGCCCGCTGGTAGAGCGCCCGGCCCAGCGTATCGTCTGCCTCGTCCTGCAGAAAGATCTCGATCTCGCCGACGCGAAGCCGCAGCCATTCGGAGATGCTCTGCGCTTCGAGGCTGAGCAGTGAGAAGAGTCCAATGAGAATCAGGGCAACGGCCATTGCCATCGTCGAGGAGAACGAGGCGAATTTCGCACGCTTGAAGCCAAGGATGCCCTCTCGGATGCTGTAGGAAAGCGACACGCTTCTGTATGTGGTGGTTCGTGGGAACGCCGGCGACTCGGATGCCGGTAAACGGTGGTTTTGCGGGTTCGGCCGGGCCGGATCAGTCCGCCTCGTGGTAGGCCGCCCGCGGGTAAGAACCCATCACCTTGATGTAATCGGTCGATTCTGCCAGTTGCTGTAGGGCGTTGGCCACACTTTCTTCCTCAACACGACCGTCAAGGTCAAGATAGAATAAATAGGAACCGGGTGTGCCCACAAGGGGACGGCTTTCAATTTTCAACAAATCGATGTTTCGCGACGCGAAGACGGCGAGACTGTTGAACAGCGCTCCGGGCACCGTCGAATGCATCGCGTAGACGAGCGACGTCTTGTGCGCGACGGTTGTCGACGCTGCTGATGGACCGCCGGCGCCGGCTCGTTCGCCGGCCCTAGCAGCCGGAACGAGTGCCAGGAAGCGCGTGTAATTCTGGTGGTTACTCTCAATTCCCGAAGCGAGGATCTCGAGTCCGTAGTGCTCGGCTGCGCGCACGCTGGCAATGGCCGCCACCGTGGGTGAATGCCCGAGTGCGATCTCCTTCGCGGCGCCGGCCGTGTCGTAGGATGCGTGGACGCGGGCCTGCGGCAGATTCGTTCGCAGAAAAACCTTGCACTGGCCGAGTGCCTGCGGATGCGAACGCACTTCGTTGATTCCTTCGAGCGTTGCCCCCCTGAGCGCCATCAGGTTGTGGCGGATGCGTACCTGCGCCTCGGCAACAATTCGGACGTCGAATTCGCGAAGGTGGTCGTAATTGACGTGCACACTTCCGAACAACGAGTTCTCGATCGGAACGACACCCGCATCGAGTGCGCCATCGACAACGCCGGCGAAGACATCGTCGAAATTCTGGTGCGCAATCGCCGTTGATCCCGGAAACAGCTTTTCGACGGCCTCCTCGCTGTAGGCGCCCGTCTCGCCCTGATAGCCGACGGAGAGAGTCGATGTCCCGGTAACGCCCATTACATCCGTTCCGGCGCGCTGAGACCCAGGACTGTCAGCCCGTTGGCCAGCACCGTTCGCGTTCCGGTCGCAAGGGCCATTCGGGCCGTCGCCAGGCCACGCTCCTCACCGATGATCCGGCAGTGCTGGTAGAACTGGTTGAATGCGACCGCCACGTCACGCAGATAAGTCGCCAGCTTGTGCGGCTCCTTCAGCGTGCAGGCTTCGCGAATCGAGTCGGGGAACGCCAGCAGCACCTTGATCAGTGCCTCCTCCGCCTCGTGCGTCAGGAGCCCGAGCTCCGCGTTTCCGGAAAACTCGAACCCCGTCTCTTCGGCCTTTCGGAGAATCGCGCAGATGCGCGCGTGCGCGTACTGCAGATAGAACACCGGGTTCTTGTCGCTCGCCTCTTTCGCAAGATCAAGGTCGAACTCGAGGTGGGTGTTGGGCGACCGCATCATGAAGAAGAACCGCGTCACGTCTTCCCCGACTTCGTCCATCAGGTCGTCAAGTGTGACATACGTCGCCTTGCGCGTACTCATCTTCACCGGCTGGCCGCCACGCACCAGCGTCACGAACTGATAGATGATGACATCAATCTTCGATTCGTCGTAGCCCAGAATCTTCACGCCATTCAGAACGTCCGGGTAGGTCGCGATGTGATCCGCACCAAACACATCGATCAACAAGTCGAATCCGCGGTCGAGCTTGTTGGCATGGTACGCGATGTCAGGCAGCCGATACGTTGGCTCGCCGCTGCTCTTCACGAGGACCGTGTCTTTGTCCTTGCCGAGATCCGTCGTTCGAAACCAGACGGCGCCGTCGTCTTCGTAGACGTACCCCTTTTCGCGGAGCCGGTCGAGTGTCTGCCAGATCGCGTTCGAGGTATACAGCGTGTGCTCGTTGAAGTGCGAGTCCATCCGAATGCCGAGCCGCGCCAACGTCGATTCGATATCCGGAAAGATCGCGTCCTCGGCAGCCTTCTTGAAGACCTCGACTTCGGATGTATCGTAAAGCGCCTTGCCGTGCTTTTCGACGAGGCCCTCCGCAATCTCCTCGATGTAACCGCCGAGGTAGCCGGTCTCGGGGAACGTCTCCGGTACTGCAATGGCATCTCCGGAAGGTCCTTCGATCTCCTTGGTCGGCTCGTTCGGATTGACCAGTGCGCGGTAGCGAGCGCGAACGGACTCGCCGAGGATGCGCATCTGCAGCCCCGCATCGTTGTAGTAGTACTCGCGCGTGACGTCGTATCCGGTCCACTCGAGCAGGTTCGCAACGGTGTCTCCGAGCACCGCGTTTCGACCGTGCCCCACCGTCAGCGGGCCGGTTGGGTTGGCGCTGACGTATTCGACCAGCACGCGCTTTCCGGTGCCGTCCGCTGTTCGCCCGAAGTCGGATCCTGCAGACAGCACTTCGGCCAATCCATCCTGCAGATAGGTCGTGGCGAATCTGAAGTTGATGAAGCCGGCGCCCGCAACATCGACCGACGTGACGCGCTTTCGGTCGAGCGGAAGTGCATCGAGGCGTGCCGCGATGTCTTCGGCGATCGCACGGGGAGCCTTTCGCAGATGGCGTGCGAGCTGCATGGCAGCGTTCGTCGAGAGGTCACCGTGGTCGGGATTTGCAGGGGTCTCGAACTCGACAACAAAATCCGCCGGTACGCCGTCGATGGCGGCGAGAACATTCTGGAGTTGTCCGGCGAGGTAGTCCTTCATGCGACTCGTTGCGAGAGGTTGCGGGATGATGAAAGATGATGTCAGGAAGCCTGCAATTCGTAACGTCTGTGACGCGAACCAAGGCTCAGATGGGGGCCAAAAGTACGAAAAAACTAGTAGCCGTAGATCGAAAAGTCGTCTCGCCGCATGTACAGGTTGATGACGATCGCCAGCATCAACGTGTTCGCGAGTAGCGCGGAGCCGCCGTAAGAAAGGAAGGGCAACGGGATGCCGATGACCGGCAGAATGGCCATTGCCATTCCGACGTTCACGAACAGGTGGACGAGCAGAATGCCGGCAGCGCCGGCAGCGGTCATCACGCCGAACGGGTGTTTCATCTGCACTCCGACGTAGACAAGCCGGACGAGCAGAAACGCAAACAGCAGCAAAACGATCGCGCCGCCGATGAATCCCCATTCCTCGCCAATCACCGAAAAAACAAAATCGGTCGATTGCTCCGGAATGTAGTCGCCCTGCGTCTGCGTGCCGAGCATGAAACCCTTCCCGGTGAGTCCGCCCGACCCGATCGCAGCCTTCGACTGGACGAGGTGAAAACCGGTCGTGTAGCGGTACTCTTCGGCCTCCGGATTCGTGAACGAAAGAATACGCGCGAGCTGGTACGAGTTGAAGACGGCGGGCAATGCAAAACGGGTGATCGCCACGGTTCCGATCGTGAACAGGAAGGCGGCGATGCCCACGTAGCGTTCGCGCGAATAGGCGTAGAGTCCGATTGCGAAAGCCACCGAAAAGACGATCGCAACCGGGTAGTAGATCAGCGCCATGTAGCCCGCGATTGCCGGTGAGATCATCAGTGCGATTGTCGAGAACGGGAATCCGCTCCAGAAAAGCATGATCGGGATCAGCGCGAAGAAGACGAGCGCCGTACCGGTGTCGTGCTGGAGCACAATCAGCACTGCCGGGACAAGAATGATCAGCACAGCCAGGCTGGCGTATCGCACCGTGTTCTGTTGCGCGCGTCGTGAGGAAAGGAGCTGGGCAACGGCCAGCACCGTTCCGACCTTCGCAATCTCGGATACCTGGAGCCCGAAACCGCCGATGTGGATCCAGGAACGCGCCCCGTTGATCTCTCGCCCGATGGCAAGAGCCACGACGAGCAGAATCAGGCACAACACATAGATCGGGTACGCCATGTTCTGGAAGAAGCGGACGGGGAGCAGGAGCACCATACCCGAACCCGCCATCGCGATGAGCATCCAGATCGCCTGCCGGTCGAAATTGCGCCGAACCGATTCCAGCAGAAACTCCTGCTTGGGGCCGTGCGTCGTGCTGTAGATGGCGACAAGCCCGATTCCCACCAGTGCCATCCAGGAGAGGACGAGGAACCAGTCGAAGTTCTTGTACCAGACCCTCATCCGTCAGTCCTCCTCCTGGGTCGACTCGAGCTTTTCACTCTGAAGCGTCATCAGCTGCTTGATGCGCCACTTTCCGACCGGACCGATGTCGCCTGTCAGGTACTTCTCAGCCATCAGGGATGCGATCGGTGCTGCCTGAGTTGCGCCGAACCCACCGTTGTTCACCAGAACGGCGATCGCAATCTGTGGATCGTCGAACGGCGCGAACAGAATAAACAGTGAGTGGTCCTTCTGCCCGCCCGGCGCCTGGGCGGTGCCGGTCTTGCCGCCGCTAGGGATTCCCGGGATCTGCGCCCAGCGACCCGAGCCGTGCTCCATCACCCGGCGCATGCCGTTCTTCACCGTCTTGAAGTTCTTCTTGTCGATCGGGATCGTCGTTGGCGGTGGAAACTTCACCGGCAGCTCTTCGCCCGTCTCCGGATGACGAATGGACTCGACCAGATGCGGCGTGTAGAGGGTCCCCTCGTTTGCCACCGCCGCCACATAGCGCGCGAGTTGCATCGGCGTGACGAGCATGTCGCCCTGGCCGATGCCCAGGTTGATCGTAAAGCCGGCCGTCCACCCCCGCGGATACGTCCGATCGTAATAAGCGGAATCCGGGATCAGGCCCCGCTCCTGTTCGCCGATGTCCATCTGCATCGTCTCGCCGAATCCGAAATCGTGTGCGTACTCGTCGAACTGATCCAGATTGAGCTGCATCATCAGGTTGAAGAAGAACGAGTTGCAGGACTCCTGGATGGCGCGCTCGACCGTGATCGGCCCGTGGGCGATCTCACCGAAGTCGCGAAAGGCATGTGAGCCGAGCGTGTAGCGTCCGCGACAATAATAGACCGTCTCCGGCGTGATGACGCCCGTCTGAAGTCCCATCAGCGCCATGAACGGCTTCCAGGTCGAACCCGGCGGATTGCCGCTCTGGGTCGCCCGGTTGAACAACGGATCGCCGTCCGCCGTCGTGACACGCACCCACTCCTTCTGGGAGACCGTACGCGAGAAGATCCGCGGGTCCACATCCGGCTGGCTGACCATCGCGATGATGCCGCCACTCTTTGGGTCGATTGCAATTGCCGCGCCCCGTTTGTTCACGAACAGGGACTCGGCAAGCGCCTGTATCCGATTGTCGAGCGTCAGGTGCAGGTCGTATCCGGAAACCGGATCCACGTCTTCCCTTGTTTCGCGAAACGGCTTGAACTCGCGACCAAGCTTGTTCACCAGCTTGAACTCCGACCCGAACTGTCCGCGAAGCTCCCGCTCATAGGTTCGTTCGAGCCCGGCCTTACCGATGAGGTCACCGGGCCGGTAGCCCTCGGACCGAAGCCGGTTCAGTTCGTCCCTGGTGATTTCGCGGACGTATCCCAGGGCATGTCCGGCGCTGATGCCGGTCAGGTAGCGACGTCGCTGCGAAATCTGATAGTCGACACCGGGGAGGAGATAGCGGTTTTCCTCGATCCGGCTGATCACGTCCAGCGTGATGTCGTTAAACGACGGACTCGGCCGAAAGGAATTCCACTGCTGTGCCTCGCGCAGCTTCGCCGTGACGAGCGAGTCGGACACTCCGAGCAAACCGGCCAGGAGCGGAATTCGCTCGCGTCTGAAGTACCGCGGCGTGAGCGTCACCGTATAGGTCGGCTGGTTATCAACCAGCAACAGGCCGTTTCGATCGTAGATGACCCCGCGCGCCGGGAGCACACGATTTTCGCGAAGCGAATTGCTGCGGGATTCGCCGGAAAAGGCTTGCCACTCGATGAGCTGGAGCCAGGCGAGGCGCATGATCAGCACGCCGACGATCAGCACGATGATGCCGATGAAGGCCTGTCTCCGGATCCGATAGTCGAACAAGAGAAAAACTGGTTTCGGTGGGACGCCGTGCGCGCGGGCGGGACGACTCGCGCATTCAACTTCGTTAATATTGTAATCGGCCCGGTACGTTCCTTCAAAATGCCTTTTTTCGGCATTTCGTCACTGGATGGGAATTGCCGGCGGCCCCGGGCGGTCCAACCGACGGCCCTGGCCCGCAGACCGTTGCGCCCGTAATGCGGGATCAGGCTACCGATATTTCGGTATCAGAGAGTATCAGTTTGATCTTCGCAGTCCGGATTCGAGTCCAGCCGAGTGGACAGGCGCTCGACGTCTGTGATGCCGAAAGAAGACGAAAGGCGACAATCCGTCAGACGACAGATTGCGGCTGAAACGGGTCGGATTCGAATTTGAACCACTCGCCACTCGGTGCAGTCAGTTGAGCGACGGCGGACGCTAATATGGTTTGCTTGTTGCGGGAAATTGCACTATTAAAAGGCTCCTCTGCCGCTATCGTCCCCCGGACCGGATACTGTTGCGAACCGCAGAACAAACGAGACTTGACTCGCAGATGCTGAACACGCTCTCAACTTCAACTTCTCGATCCATGCATCGCGCTGAGATGCATCGCGCCGATATGCATCGCGCCGAGCCTCATCGCGCCGAGATGCATCGCACCGGCGCGCATCGTGTGTCCCGGCGAAGCGGCGAGCCCCGGAACCACGGCCTGCGCGGATCGCTCCTTGCCGCATCCGTCGCCGCCATTGCGTTCATTCTCTCGACGGTGACGCCGAACATCGCCGATGCGCAGTACTTCGGGCGCAACAAGGTTCAGTACGATCAGTTCGAGTTTTCGCAGTTCGAAACCGAACACTTCATCTTCTACTTCTACGACGAGGAAGAAGCGGCCGTGAAAGATGCCGCTCGTCTGGCCGAACGCTGGTACAAACGTCACTCGCGCACCTTCCTTCGCGAGTTCAACGAACGCAAGCCGGTCATCTTTTATGCAAACGATGCCGACTTCCAGCAGACAAACGCGATCAGCGGCTCACTCGGGGAAGGCACCGGTGGCGTAACCGAAGCGCTGAAGGAGCGCGTGATCATGCCGCTGACCGGTCTCTACAGCGAGACCGATCACGTCCTCGGCCACGAACTCGTTCACTCGTTTCAATACGACATCGGGCTTGCCAAGGAAGACACGAACCGATTCGCGCTTGGCATGATGCCGCTGTGGCTGGTCGAGGGAACGGCCGAGTACCTGTCCGTCGGGCGCAACGACTCGCACACGGCGATGTGGCTCCGAGACGCCGCGCTTCGTGACGACCTCCCGACCATCAAGCAGCTCAGCGACGGCTACAAGTACTTCCCGTATCGGTACGGCCAGGCATACATGGCCTATGTCGGCGGCAAGTACGGTGACGCCGCTGTGGCAAACATCTACAAGTTGGGAGGCCGCATCGGCATCGATTCCGCATTCGTGTACACGCTCGGAATCAAGCCTGACTCGCTGTCCAAGGAATGGATCGAAGCGGTGAAAGACGCTTACCTGCCGCTCGTCGAGGGCCGCACGCCGGCAGATTCATCCGGACACAAGATCGTTTCGTCTGAAACGGCAGGTCGCATGAACATTGCGCCGTCGATCTCGCCGGACGGCAAGTGGATTGCGTTCCTGTCCGAGAAAGATCTCTTCAACATCAATCTGTTTATCGCTGATGCGGAGACGGGCAAGGTGGTTCGCAGCCTGAAGGGTACCAATTCCGATCCGCACTTCGATTCAATCCGATTTATCAATTCCTCCGGATCGTGGTCACCCGACGGTCGACAATTTGCCTTCATCACGTTTGTCCAGGGCGACAACGAACTCGCCATCCTCGACTGGAACACCGGCGAAATCATCCGCCGCATTTCGGTCGATGGCGTCACCGCCCTCTCGAATCCGTCCTGGTCACCGGACGGGAAGAGCATCGCGTTCTCAGGGATGAATGGCGGAATCAGCGACCTGTACATCCTCGACCTCGCGTCCGGCGGCGTAAAGCAGATGACGAATGATCGCTACGGCGACCTTCAGCCGTCGTGGTCACCTGACAGTCGGACGATTGTATTCGCTTCGGATCGCGGTCCGGATGGAACGAACTTCGACACGATGGACTTCGCGAAGCTGCGCATCAGCTTCATCGACGTCGAGACTGGAGAGATCAAGACGATCGTCCCGTTCGCGAAGGCACTCCACACCGATCCGCACTATTCGCCGGACGGCCGGAGCGTGTTCTTCACATCGAACCAGGACGGCTTCAAAGACGTCTATCGGTATTCACTGGACGACGAGCACGTCTACCGCGTCACCAAGGTTCAGACAGGTGTCAGTGGAATCACGAGTATGAGTCCGGCCCTTTCCGTTGCCGGTCAAAGCGGGCGTCTCGCTTACTCGGTGTTCACGGACAACAACTACACCATTTTTACGCTCGAACCTGAAGAGGCCGAGGGCACGCTGACGGACAACAGCGTATCGTCGCCGGAACTGGCGTCGGTCCTTCCGCCTGCGCAGGCCCTGACGGCCGGGCTCGTCTCGAACTACCTGGATGATCCGCTCACGGGCCTTCCGGATCCGCAGGACTACGAGGTGAAGGAATACAGTGCACGGCTGCATCTTGATTACGTTGCCCCGCCAACAGTCGGCGTCTCCGTTGGCGGTCCGTTCGGAACCGGAGTCGGCGGCGGTATCGGATTGTTCTTCAGCGACATGCTTGGCAACCACAACCTTACGGTGGTCGCCCAGGCAAACGGAACGTTCAAGGACATTGGCGGACAGGTACAGTATCTGAACCAGAAGCACCGGTTCAACTACGGCGGAGGAATCGGCCACATACCGTATCTGCTTGGTTCATCCTACGGGACATACAATCCCGACGGATCGTACACGATTCAGCAGCTTCGGCAGCGAATCTTTATCGACAGCGCCGACCTGCGCGGGTCGTATCCGTTCTCGACAACAAAACGGTTTGACGTTCAGGCGGGCTTCGTGCGATACGGTTTCGATTACGAAATCGAGACCTACACGCAGAGTCTGTTTCAGTTCACGCGCGAGAAGCAGAGCATCCCGTCGCCGGATCCCGTCTACTTCTTCAACGCAGGCGTGGCCTACATCGGCGATTATTCGAACTTCGGATTCACTTCACCGATCCAGGGCGGTCGCTACCGTTTTCAGGCGACACCGTTCGTCGGCTCGGAGGCCTTTGTGCGCGCGGTTGTGGACTACCGCAAGTACAAGTTCCTGAAGCCGTTCACGATCGCGTTCCGCGGGACGCACGTGGGCAACTACCTTGCGAAGGAGGATCCGACCGATCCGTCCGTGTTCACTCAGGAGTACCTGGGTTACGGCAACACGCTGACGTTCCTGCGCGGATACAGCTTCTATTCCCTGGAAAACTCAGAGTGCACAAACGCCAGTTTCTCCTGCACGGACAACCTGCTCGGTACGCGGGTCGCGGTGGCGAGTCTCGAGGTTCGGATGCCGTTGTTCGGTAACGAGACGCTCGGACTTATCAACTTCCCGTACCTGCCGACAGAGCTGTCGCTCTTTGCGGACGCGGGCGCTGCATGGAATGCGGGCGACTACCCGGTCATGAAGTTTGAGCGCAACCCGACGGAGCGCACGCCGCTTTTCAGCGCCGGCGTCTCGTCCCGGTTCAACCTGTTCGGGTACACGGTTCTCGAACTGTTCTACGTGTATCCGTTCCAGCGTCCGGACAAGGGAGCGCACTTTGGGATTCAGCTCGTGCCGGGCTGGTAGGGCCGGGTGACGAATCGGGGATTCGTGGAATCGGGGATTCGTGGAATCGGGGATTCGTGGAATCGAGGATTCGTGGAATCGAGGATTCGTGGAATCGAGGATTCGTGGAATCGAGGAATCGAGGATTCGTGGAATCGGGGATTCGTGGAATCGGGGATTCATGGAATCGAGGATTCGTGGAATCGCGGATTCGTGGAATCGTGGCCGGGTGGAAAGGAATCTAGAATCTGAGAGTCTTCGACCGACGAGACCTCGGCGCCAGACTGCCATACTGATCACTGATCACTGGTCACTGATCACTGATAACTTCGCGAGCGAAGCGAGCGTCAAAAACAGTCACCGCCTGCCCCAGCAGCGTGACCCGGTCGCCGTTGATTCGTGTACGGACAAACCCGCCTCGGCGCGACGCCTGGTAGCCCGTCAGTTCGATTCGGTCGAAGCGCTGCGACCAGAACGGTGCGAGGCAGCAGTGCGCCGAACCGGTGACGGGGTCTTCCGGGACGCCGACGCGCGGCGCGAAGAAGCGCGACACAAAATCCGCGTCGGTTGATTTGTCGGCGGCGGCAGTCGCAATGACGCCCCGGGCGTCGATTGCTGCGATCGCGTTGAGATCGGGGGCCAGTGCGCGGACCTGCTCCTCCGATTCGAAGACGGCAATTACGTCCATCCTGTTGCGGCCGGTCCAGACGGGTCGTCGACCGATCGCCTCCTCGATTCCCGGAACCTCCGCAGGAGACGGCGACTCGCGCGGAAAGTCGAGGGCTATCCAGTCGCCTTCTCGGGATGCCCCCAGGGTGCCACTCCGGGTTGCAAACCGGATGGGCCCGTCGAGCGGATGCGTTCCGGACTCCCAGAGGTGGTGTGCCGCCGCGAGCGTCGCGTGACCACACAGATCAACTTCTGCAAGCGGCGTAAACCACCGCAGGCCGTATCCGCCCTCGCGGTCAGGCATGACGAACGCGGTTTCGGCGAGGTTCATTTCCGCCGCGACGTCCTGCATCCATTTGTCGCTTGGCCACACGTCAACAAGGCAGACGCCGGCGGGATTGCCCGAAAACGGTGTTGACGTGAACGAATCGATCTGAACCAGCCGCATGCCCGTGCGCAAATTGGTGAGGAGTGCCCCAATATACAATGGAGCATTCACCTTGAGCGGCGGAAGGCTCCAGCCTTTATATTCCCGCTGTTTCCCATCCGCAGCGCAAGACGCCCATCGTGTACAGCATCGTTCGCCCTCTCCTCTTTCAACTGAATCCGGAGTTGGCCCACTCCCTCGGATTCCTGGCAGCGAGGGTTGCACCGGTCAAGGTGACGTCATCGGTATTCCGATACTCGAACTCGGTCCTGGACCAGTACCTCTGGGGGATTGATTTCACGAATCCCATCGGACTCGCAGCCGGACTCGACAAGAATGGCAGCGCCGTGCCGTTCTGGGCCAGCCTCGGGTTTGGATTCATCGAAGTGGGCTCCATCTCGGCACAGCCGTGGCCCGGCAATCCGAAGCCGCGGCTTTTCCGCCTGCCGGCAGACAAGGCCGTCATTAACCGGATGGGACTGAACAACCTCGGCGCCGAGCGTGTGGCCGCCCGGCTGGGCAAGCTGGCCAAAGGTCTGCCACCGCTTGGAATCAACATCGTCAAGACGCCAGATCCGGAAATCGAAAAAGAGGCGGCGATTGACGACTTCCGCCGCTCCTTCCGTACCCTCGTTCGACTCGCCAACTACATCACACTCAACGTCTCCTGTCCGAACACGAAGGAAGGCAAAACCTTTGAGGACCCGTTTGCACTCGACGAACTGTTGAAAGCGATTACCGAGGAACGCGCCGAGACTGTCCGCAACATCCCGATACTCGTCAAACTCTCGCCACCGATGTTCGAGCGCCTCGAACTCGATTCCCAGATTGACGAAATCGTGTCGGTCGCCCTCGATCGTGGCGTCGATGGCTTCATTGCAGGTAACACATCAACACATCGCGACGGACTGAATACGCCGACCGATACGCTGCAGCGAATCGGGGCCGGCGGACTCAGCGGCCAACCGCTGCGCGACCGATCGACGCGCCTTATCCGTTACCTTCACGAACGCTCGGAAGGTGCGATCCCGATTATCGGGGTGGGCGGCATCGCAACGGCAGATGATGCCTACGCCAAAATCCTCGCCGGCGCCTCACTACTCCAGCTTTACACGTCCCTCATCTACGAGGGACCGGGAGTTGTGAAGAAGATCAAGAGTGGGCTCGCACAACTGCTGCTGAAGGACGGGTTCCAGAACATCAAGCAGGCGGTTGGCGCCCAGTACCACCTGCCGGTGGCCGGCAGACGAAAAGAGGCAGAGCGCGTTATTGCGCTTTCAGCGTGACCGCGCACGCGCGCGTTCCGGTTCCGATCGCTCGTCAATCCAGGTCTTGATCCGCCAGATCGGGTCAAATCAGCCAATTAGCCCTATTCCGGGACCTGCCCGATTCGAGCGCGTATCCTGCATCAGAGGATTTTTTTAGTACTTTCCACAGCGCACCAACAACCGGAATCTACCATGGCGGCCATCGTCGAGTTTGATACCCTGCCCCAGCTTTTCCACAGTCTCGTGGAGCGGAATCGCGGCAAGAACACCACCGCGCTGCAATACAAGGATCGGGACACGAAGGAATGGACGGCCATCACCTGGGATGCGCTCGAGACACGCGTGTACGCTGTCGCCGGATACCTGCATGCGATGGGCGTTCGCAAGGGTGATCGCGTTGCGATCCTGTCGGAGAACCGACCGGAGTGGGCAATCGCCGATCTCGCAACACAACTCCTCGGTGGCATCAACGTTTCCCTTTACACCTCGCTGCCGTCAAGCCAGGTCGAATACATCATTCGCGACTCGGGATCGAAGCTGTTCTTCGTCTCGACCAAGCTCCAGCTCCGCAAGGCGCTCGATACGTTCGACAATTGCCCGGATCTCGAACGCGTTGTTTCGATGTCCGAGTTGGAGACGGACACCCCTGAATACGTCACGTCTTTCAGCGAAGCGGAAACGTCTGGAATGGACTGGTGGAAAAAGAACGCCGACGAAATTTCCGGAATGGCGGATGTCGTGACTGCCGATGATATCGCAGCGCTCATTTATACGTCGGGAACGACCGGTACCCCGAAGGGCGTGATGCTCACCCACGGCAACTTCAGCACGAACGCGCGCGCGGCGCTGACGCTTGTCCCATTCGGCCCCGGCGATCATCATCTATCGTTCCTGCCGCTCTGCCACTCGTTCGAACGCACCGCGGGCTACACTGCAGTTCTGGCGGCCGGCGGTAAGATTTCGTATGCCGAAAGCATCGATACGGTCAGCCGCAATCTGGTGGAACTCAGTCCGACCGTGATGATCTCCGTCCCGCGGCTTTTCGAGAAGATCTACAACGCAATTCTCAAGAGTGCACAGGAGGGATCGGCGTTCAAGAAGGCCATCTTCGATTGGTCGGTCGATAGCGGAAAGGCGTACTCCGTGGCGAGCCGAAATGGAGGCACGCCGGGGCCGCTTCTCGCATTGAGGAACGCGATCGCCCAGCGGGCGGTGTTTTCAAAACTGCATGCGAAGCTAGGCGGCAACCTGCGTTTCGCTGTCTCCGGCGGCGCTGCGCTGCCAAAAGAAATCG
>JAGQWL010000398.1 GCA_020437385.1 Bacteroidota bacterium | reverse complement strand
TCATACCGCGCCTCCTCGGCAAGGTCGCCCGTGTGCAGTCGATCCGCAATGCGACCGAACTCAAGCCTCGCATCTTCGAGTTGACCGAGCGTGACGTTCAGCCGCCCCTTCTCGAACTCAGCCTCGTCCGCAGCGCTACTGGATTTGTGAGAGGCAAGTACTTCGTCGTAGCGGGTTCGTGCATTCTCGAAATCGTGGAAGACTTCCTGAAGTAATCGCCCACTGTCGAGCAGGACGTACGGAACAGACTGGCTGACCGGATACCGCTCCAGGAACTGGTCGTAAAGGTCCAGTGCCTTCTCGTAGTGCGGCGCGTCCGAACGATCTCCGTTCGGAGACACGTGCTCACCGAGCTGGCGCGCCCACGCGACGTTTACCTCGGCAAGGCCCCTGAGCGCTTCCGGCGCGATCGCATTTGTCGGATAGCGTTGGAGGATCTCTGAGAACGCCTGCTCAGCCACTTCGTAGGACCTTGCCGACAGCGCCTGGCCGGCAAAAGAAAAGAGCGTTCTGCCCTGATGATTTTGCAGACGGTCGATCGCTCGGTAGGTGTCGAAGGCACGATCAAAGAGCCCGGACTCCACGTACAGCCACCCGAGCAGTTCCCTCAAGTCAGCATTGAGCGGCTCTTCCCGAACGGCTTCTTCGAGAACGGCGACACTTTCCTGGACAACGCCCTCCTGGTCTGCAAATCGAGCGATATTCGACTTGATAGTCGCAAGATGGCGGGGATCCTCTCGAAGCAATCCGACATATTCGCTCATTGCCTTGTCGTACTGCGAGGTCTGCGTGTAGAGTGCGCCGAGGTCACGTCGGAACAGGCTGGTATCGCCGAGCTTCGTCCGTGCCTCCTCAAGCAGCGCGATTGCTCTGTCAAACTCACGCACCTGAAAAAGAGACTGGTAAACCATCCGGTAATTGGCCGCGTCGTCGGGCGCGCGTGCGACAGCCATGTCCCACGTCTCGAACGCTTCGTCCACCCGATCTGCCAGATACAGGATTCGGGCCCTTTCTGAGAGCAGGACGGGTTGATTGTCGTCAGATTCCATCCGGCCATCGATCAGCCCTATCGCCTTATCATATTGCTTGGTGTTTTCGTAGGCCTGTTTCAGCTTATTGTAGAAGGCGTATTCGGGATTACCTGAGTACAGGTCTTCCAGGAGCGAGATCGCGCGGTCATACTGGCCTGCCCGGAGGTACGTGTCGGCAAGCTGAAAGCGGGTAGTTTCCGATCCCGCCTGTGCCGGGCATTCCCGGTTTGTTGACGCCGCTAACAGAAGAACCACGATTACAGCCTGCAAGAGCCTCCGGCGCGAGCGTCCGGATGCGGGCCTGACGGCCGCAACTGGGCGAATGGGCACGGGTGGTGCAGTGTGGAGCTGGTGGTTCATCATGCCCTGATCTGGCGGTCTGTCGGCAAGACGGGACGACACGCCCGGCCGGCGGATTTGTTTGAGTTTGGCGATCCTGTGCAATTTGCGGTCGTGGTTGTAAGTTTAACCCCGAATAGAGTTCTGCCTGCACCACCTTTTTCGCCACATCACCCTTCGTCGCCCGGGGTTTCGGAAATTACGTCAACGAATGAGCCAGTCTCAGCAGATAGCAATTCTCGGGTCAACTGGGTCAATCGGGACCCAGACGCTGCAGGTGGTAGCCCAGTATCCGGAACGATTCGTGGTTCGGTCGATCTCGAGCAATACAAATGCCGAGTTGCTTATTCGGCAGGCGATTGAAAACGATGTTGCCCGTGTCGCCGTCGGTGACGAGTCGACGTATCGGACAGTGCGTGATGCGCTTGCGCCACGTGGCGTGGAGGTTCTTTCCGGTGAACACGGGTTGTCGGCTCTCAGTTCGGATCCGGATGTGGACGTCGTTGTTGGCGCCATTGTTGGTTACGCTGGTCTGCGACCGGTACTTGACGCCGTTCGCGCCGGGCATCGTGTCGCACTGGCAAACAAGGAGGCGCTGGTTGTCGCGGGCCACCTCGTTCGCCAGTCGCTTGGATCGGGAGGGGAACTCATTCCGGTGGACAGCGAGCACTCGGCGATTTTTCAGTGCATCCAGGGCGAGGCCGGAGAGTCCGTCGACGGTATCGTCTTGACGGCGTCAGGCGGTCCGTTTCGTGAACGCGAGATTCACACCTTCGACGAGATCACGAAGGCGGAGGCGCTTGCTCATCCGAACTGGGAGATGGGTGCGAAGATCACGATCGACTCTGCTACAATGATGAACAAAGGCCTTGAAGTTATTGAGGCGTTCTGGTTGTTTGGCGTTGGTGTCGATTCGATCTCGGTTGTCGTTCATCCGCAATCGATTGTGCATTCGATGGTCAACTTTCGGGACGGATCGACCAAGGCGCAATTGGGGTTACCGGATATGCGGGTGCCGATACAGTATGCCTTGACCTATCCGGATCGTTGGCCTTCGGAAGTTCCGGCAGTAGCGTGGTCGGATTATCCGATGTTAACATTCGAGGCACCGGACAAAAGGCGGTTTCCATGTCTTGGCATTGCATTTGACGCACTCCGTGCCGGCGGATCGGCGCCTGCCGTATTGAATGCCGCGAACGAGGTTGCCGTGCGGCTTTTCCTTGAGGATAGAATTGGGTTCACGGGGATTGCCATTCTTGTTGAATCGGTGCTGGCTGCCGTCGGCCACGTTAACGAGCCGGGAATCGACGATTTGGCGGATATTGACCGTGAAGCGCGTGCTCGCGCGTTGGAACTCGCATCCTACACGGCACATTCAACGTAGCTGGCCTGAATGCCAGCAGTCAACTATTCAATTCAAACCGCGTGTGCGGCAAGTATAGAGGCTACCAGACTTGATGTACGTTGTGGCACTTCTGGGTGCAATCATGATTCTCGTGTTTGTACACGAGATGGGGCACTTCCTCGCGGCCAAGCTTTTCAGGATGCGGGTCGAGCGCTTCTCAGTTGGCTTTCCCCCGAAGGTTGTCGGGAAACAGATCGGAGAGACCGAGTATGTGATTGGGGCAACCCCGTTGGGCGGCTATGTCAAGATCTCGGGCATGGTGGACGAAAGCATGGACACGGATTTCGCGAACTCGGAGCCGCAACCGTGGGAGTTTCGGGCAAAGCCTGTCTGGCAGCGGATCGTCGTGATCACAGCCGGTGTGATATTCAATTTCATCCTTGCGGCCTTTATCTATAGTTGGGTGGCCTTCGCCTTCGGTGAGGATTACATACCCGCCAAGAACATCAAGGGCGTGTATGTGCAGGAAGGGTCACCGTTCTACGAGCTTGGAATCCGAACGGGCGACCGAATCGTCGCTGTGAACGGTAAGCCGCTGGATCGCCTGGAGGATCTCCTACTGAAAGGAGTCACTCCAACGAGCTTTTCGGTCGATGTCGAACGCGAAGGTCAGGTGCTTACGCTTCACGAGCCGGAAGACTTCTTTTCGGAGATCAATCGCCGCGGGCGCGACGCCGAGACGATTGAAGAGGTTACCGGGATGTCGTATTGGACAAGCTTGATTGGCGGCGTGACCCCTGGTGGACCGGCAGACTCGGTTGGACTTCGACGGGGCGATCGCATCACGAGCATCGGTGGAACACCCGTTCGATACTGGGGTCAGCTCAAAGCGCTCCTTGGCACTTCGGAGGGACGGCCGGTAGCGATCAGCTGGTCTCGGGTCGACTCGCTTCGAGATTCGGCCGACCCGACCCCTGATTCGGTTGGGAGTGGCGCGGTCGTGTACAACGCGATGATTACGCCTCGAACAATCACCGTCGCGGGTGGTCAGATTTTTGGGATCGGTGTCGAGCTCGCGTATGGCGCGCTTGCCAAGGCCGAGTTCGGATTTGTCCACAACGACCTCGGTTTTGGTCGGTCGATTGCTGCCGGGTTTGGCGAGACGTGGCAAAAGGGCAAGTTGATAGCCACCGGATTGCTTCGGGTATTTACGGGCCGGGACAATTTCAGAGAATCGGTCGGCGGGCCAATTCAAATTGCCGGTCAGGCAAAACGGGCGCTTGATCTCGGGCTCAGCGAATTCTGGAAGCTGGTCGCGTTTCTCTCCATCACGCTCGGGATCGTGAATATCCTCCCGATTCCGGCCTTGGATGGAGGCCACCTGATGTTCCTCATTTACGAAGGTATCACGCGCCGGGAGCCATCTCTTCGACTCCGCATTGCGTTGCAGAACGTCGGAATGATCGTTCTGTTGGCGTTTATGGTGTTCGTGATCTTCAATGACATCGTCAAGTTGTGATGTAGGCGTCATCGAATGCGCCATATTGCGTATTTTGGTTGTCTGATCGTTCGCGTCGGCTGGCGCACCTTGATTCAGACAGCAGTTTATACCCATCACTTTCGCTTCCTGCCTTGACTGACCGTTCGAGCCAACCCCTCGTCGCGGAGACAGACGACGACGCGCTCCGACGAGAATTGCGGGCTCGTGGTCCCATTCCGAGGCACGTGGCGATCATCATGGATGGTAATGGCCGGTGGGCCAAGAGCAAGGGCAAGCTCCGTATCTACGGGCATCGGGAGGGAGTGGAGTCTGTACGCGACATTGCGGAGGCATCGGCCAAGCTTGGTGTCGAGGTGCTGACGCTGTACACTTTCAGCACCGAGAACTGGTTTCGTCCAGCGACGGAGGTGAACGCACTCATGTCCCTGCTCGTCGGCACGATCCGGAAGGAGGTCGCCACGTTATTGTCGAATCAGATACAGCTGCGGGCCATCGGTGACCTTGACCAGCTTCCGTCGGAAGCGCGCAAGGAGCTTGAAGCGGCGATGGACGAAACCGCGGCGGCAGATCGGATGGTGCTGAATCTGGCGCTATCGTACAGCGGTAGGTGGGACATCACGAATGCTGTTCGGGCCATCGCGCGGGAAGTAGCGGAGGGCAGGCTTTCGCTCGATGCGGTCGACGAAGAAGCCGTCGCTGGCCACCTTGCGACTGCCGGACTTGCGGATCCAGACTTGCTCATTCGAACGGGAGGCGAGTTCCGCGTCTCAAACTATCTTCTGTGGCAGATCGCGTACGCCGAACTCTATATTACGGAGGACTTTTGGCCCGACTTCCGCCGGCAGCAGCTGTATACGGCAATTCGTGCGTTTCAGGACCGCGATCGACGGTTCGGACGCGTCCGCGATGACTCTTCAAGCTAATTCTGATTCGCCCAGTCGAGTCGATTCGCAATATTCCACCAGTTTGAGTCGTTCTCTGGACGGCTTTATGCCCTCGGAGTCGTCGAAACCCCACATTCGTCACGGCCGTTAGATCGAAGGCCAAGTTCTTCCCATCCAGTGTCAATTTCAGAAAAGTTGTATCGACGCCGAACGCTTACCCCTCTGTTTGTAGTTGTTGCTGCGCTCTGCGCCGTCTGCGCTGATACCGCGTCGGCTCAGCGAGTCGGTCCCTACGAAGAAGCTCCAACGGCCGTAAAGATTCTCGGCATTTCGGTGGAAGGTGCCGAATCGGACTTCACGCGCACCTATGTTCGCCAGAACAGCGGACTTGCAGAAGGTCAGGTAGTCACGATTCCCGGGGATCCGGCGATTGGCGACGCGATTCGTGCAGTTTACCGGCTTGGCTTGTTTTCGGACGTGAAGGTCGTTGAAGAGCGGCGGCTGGAGGACGGCGTCTATCTCGCGTTCGTTATAAAGGAAGAGCCAAAGCTTGCATCCTACAGTTTTGTCGGCGTAAAGAAATCGACGCGGAAGAAGCTACAGAAGGAGGTGACGCTCATTCCGCGCACGAATATCCGCCCGGAGTCAATTGAGAATGCGAAGCGGTCGATTCGAGCCTACTATTCCGAGAAGGGCTATCCGCTTGTGAAGATTGACGTGGAGAGGTCGTTGAATGAGTCGACGAACTCGGTCGATCTCACGTTCAAGATTGACCGTGGCCCCAAAGTTCGAATCGGTGATATTGTGATCGAGGGTAACGACGAGCTGTCGGATCGTGCGGTCACGAAGACAATGAAGACCAAGGATAAACGCCCGCTGCAGTTCTGGCGTAAGACGAAGTTCGACAAGAATCGGTTCGAGGAGGATCTGGATCGAATCGTCAAGCTGTACAACGAGCGCGGGTACTACGGTGCCCGAATTACGGGAGACAGTGTGTACATCCGAAATGCCGACGAGGGAAATCCTGAGATGGTAGTCGAGGTGGACGTCGAAGAGGGCAACAAGTACTATATCCGCGACATCGAGTGGGAAGGCAACACGGTTTACACGGATGCCCAGTTGGAGGAGGCACTTGGTCTCATGGAGGGAGAGGCCTACAATGGCACCCGGCTTGAAGAGAATCTTTATGGAAACAAGCGCAGTTCCGATGTTGCCAGTCTATACCTGAACCAGGGGTATATGCGGTTCCGAGTGAATCCACTTATCGAGGTCGCCGGGCCGGATTCACTTGACATGACCTTCGACATCAGCGAAGGGGACGTTTACAACTTCGGCACCATCACGATTTCAGGGAACGACGTCACCAAGGAGCACGTGATCAGACGTGAGCTCTTCACCATTCCCGGTCAGACGTTCAGTCGGGACGCGATCCAGGAGTCCATCCGAAGGTTATTGCAGCTCAACTATTTCAGCCAGGAGTCGCTTGCCGGTGGTCCGGAAGTCGACGTAAATGACGCGAACAAGTCGGTTGACCTCACCTACAATGTGGAAGAGGTTGGCAACTCGCAACTCGAACTTTCTGGTACCTGGGGTCGATTTGGTCTTGTACTCCAGCTTCGATTCACCTTCAACAACTTCTCTGTTCAGAATCTCTTTAACGGCGAGGAGTGGCGGCCTATTCCGAGTGGCGACGGCCAGCAGCTTTCGCTCGGCGTCCAGACGAACGGAAGCTATTACCAGAACTATTCGCTTTCATTCTCCGAACCGTGGTTTGGCGGTAAACCGCGACAGACCGGTTTCGCGCTGTCCTACACGAGCATAGGCGGTGGCACCTTCCTTGGTTCCAGTTCGACGGGTGGTAAGCTACAGACGGGGTCGGCTCGGATCTTTTATGATCAGGCGTTGAAGCGTCCGGACCGGAACTTCCGTACGTCCACCTCCATCGGCTATCAGTACTTCAACAACGACGATTACATCAGCAGCATTCGCAAGGGCGTCAGCCACCAGGTGACACTGCGCCAGTCATTGTCGAGGAATTCGACGGACCACCCGATTTTCCCGACTTCGGGCTCGAAGTTGATGATTTCCGGTGAAATTGCCCCGCCGATCGGGAAACTGGTGCAGTATCACAAGTACAAATTCGAGACACAGTGGAACATCCCGCTCGCCAAGAAACTGTCGATCAGCGTTCTTGCGGACTTCGGTGTGCTCGCCTCGCTGACCGGTGAGCCCGTGGAGTTTGAGCGGTTCGTCGTCGGGGGATCGCCGTTCGAGACTTCGGGCTTCAACGCGAGTTTTGGCAAGGACATCGTCTATATGCGTGGTTATCCGCTTTCGGTCATCGGACCCCGCCAGAGCAATGAGGCTGTAGGTGGCCTGATACTGAACCGTTATAACTCCGAGCTTCGCTTCATGGCGATCCAGTCGCCGCAGCTTCAAGCGGCCCCTTACCTCTTTCTCGACGCCGCGAACACGTGGAACGGGTTTTCGAGCTACAATCCGACATCGTTGTTTCGCTCTGCCGGGGTCGGGGTTAGGCTGTTCCTCCCGATATTGGGAATGGTGGAACTTGCTTACGGGCGCAATCTAGACGAATACGTTCCGCTCACGTCAAGCCAGACCGGTGAGAAGAAGTGGCTGTTTCAGTTCACAATTGGGCAGGGATTTGGCCAATAAGGGGTAATTAGGTCGACCTGCCCCGAAAAAGGCCCTGGATGGTCCATTTCGGATGCTCGCAGGTCGCGACTATCCAGTTATTTAGACAACGATTGGCATGAATAAGAGACTCTTGCTCCTCGGTTTGGCGTCGATTCTCGCCGTGTCGGCGACCGCACAGCAGAATATCGGGTATGTTGATTCAGAAGCGATTCTGAAGAAAATGCCTGAGTATGCGACAGTCCAGCAGCGGATTGAACGGTTGACCAGCGATTGGGAGGCTGAGCTCCGCGAAAAGCGCCGCGAAATGCAGGAGAAGTTCCAGACGTATCAGTCCCGTGAGCTGCTGTACACCAAGGAGGAGCAACAGCGCAAGCGCGAAGAAATCGTACGTATGGAAGAAGATGTCGAACGTCTGCGACTCAAGTATTTCGGACCAGAGGGGGACCTCTTCACACAGGAAGACAACCTCATGAAGCCGCTGCAGGAACGAATCCTCGCCGCAATCGAGGAGGTCGCGACGCGTGACGGTTACGATTTCGTTTTCGATCGGCGCGGCGATTTCCTGTTTCTTTACGCCCGGGAGCAGCACGACCTGAGTAACCGGGTTCTTGAAGAACTCGGTCTCGATACAGAGTCTACTGGCGGTGGCCGGTAGCGTCTGCACCGGAACCAATTGTTTTGTAGGACATTGACGGCCGTCGGAGAATATCCGGCACCGAGCTCTTCCGGTCGGTAGCTCGCCGCTTCAGGGGCCGACGTAACAATTCAACCTAAATGGAAGCTCTAATGACGTTTCTGAAACAATCTGTAACTGGTGCGGGAGCCTCGCTGCTTCTCGTCCTGGCGCTTTTTGCACCGCGTGCCGTCGAGGCCCAGAACCTGAAAGTTGGCTACGCGAATGCCGAACTGGTGCTGGTGTACGTTCCCGAATACAAGTCCATTGGCGAGAAGGTGCAACGCCAGATGCAGAGCAGCCAGGAGATTCTTCAGGCGAAGGCGGACGACTTTCAGGAGGCTTATGACAAGTTCGAAAAGCAGGCCGACCTGCTTCCCCCTGACAAGCGACAGGAGCGGGCGAACGAGTTGAACGCGGCGTATCAGGATCTGCAGCGGCTTCAGGCGCAGAAGGAAGGAGAGGTTTCCGAATACGAGGCCGGTCTGATGAATCCGCTCATTGAGAAGGTTCAGAAGGCAGTCGATGCGGTCGCAGTGGAACAGGGTCTCGACCTGGTGCTCAAGTCGCCCGGAATCCTTTATGTCAATCCGGACAAGATCGTCGACATAACGAACCTCGTCGCCGCCAAGTTGGGCGTTGACCTTGAGAAAGAGCTGTCGGCGAACGCCAAGTAGGCGGCAGCGTAGTCGCCGACAGACGTACCGTATCTCTGAAGGGGTGCCTCGATTGAGGCGCCCCTTTTTTGTTGTTCGCCGGGGGATGGTCGCTCCCGTATATTGACGGTCCAAACCTAACCCGGAGAAACAATGAGCACGCGCACAGTCAAGATCGATCCGACGAACATCAAGCGCGTAACGACTCAAACACTTCAGGAAATGAAGGCATCGGGAATGCCGATCGCCATTCTGACCGCTTACGATTACACAAGCGCCCGAATACTCGACGACGCGGGCATTGACGTCTTGCTGGTTGGTGATTCTGCGTCAAACGTGATGGCGGGCCACGAGACGACGCTGCCGGTCACGCTGGAACAGATGATCTACCACGCACAATGCGTTGTTCGCGGGGTTCAGCGGGCTCTGGTGGTGGTTGACCTTCCCTTTGGCTCGTACCAGGGCGATTCCAAGCGGGCCCTCCAGTCCGCGATTGCGGTCATGAAGGAGTCTGGTGCTCATGCGGTCAAGCTGGAAGGAGGAGCGGCAGTGGTGCCTGCTGTGACACGTATTATTGAGGCCGGCATCCCGGTGATGGGACATCTCGGCCTCACGCCCCAGAGCATTTATCGCTTCGGTACGTACAAGGTGCGGGCGCGAGAGGAGGACGAGGCAGATATTCTGCGCACCGATGCGGTCCTGCTGGATCAGGCGGGCTGTTTTGCGCTTGTTCTTGAGAAGATCCCTGCGTCGCTCGCGGAAGCGGTCAGCAAGACCGTATCCATCCCGACGATCGGCATCGGTGCTGGTTCTGGATGTGATGGCCAGGTCCTTGTTACCCATGATGCAATGGGCTTGACGAAGGACTTCAATCCCCGTTTTGTGAGAAGGTATGCAGATTTATCTGACGTGATGGGCAACGCCGTGAAAGCATACATAGCCGATGTGCGGAGTCGCTCGTTTCCGGCTGAGAAGGAGAGCTATTGACACATGAGTGATCGGCCGCTGATTCTGGTTTCGAATGACGATGGTATCGATGCGAAAGGGATTCGCGCACTGGCTGCGGCCGTATCGGACCTAGGCGACGTTGTGGTTGTGGCGCCGCTCGAAGAACAGAGCGCCGTCGGTCATGCCATTACGATGCGGACGCCCGTTCGCTTACGTTCGTGGCCATTTGAGGCGGCGGACGGCTCCGGGCCGGACATTCGTGCGTTTGCTGTCACTGGAACGCCTGCGGATTGTGTGAAGATCGCCGTCGACAAACTGCTGGATCGTCGGCCGGATCTTGTAGTGAGTGGCGTGAACCATGGTGCGAACACGGCTGTGAACGTACTGTATTCGGGTACCGTAAGTGCGGCGACCGAGGGATCGGTTCTTGGGATTCCATCAATTGCGTTCTCTCTCTGTGCCAACGGGCCGGATCTTGATTTTCGCGACTCAACCGCCGTGGCTCGACAGATCAGTAGGAAGGTGCTGAGTGTTGGCTTGGCGCCTGGAATCCTTCTGAATGTGAACATTCCGGCGGTCGCGCGGGGGCAACTTCAGGGCGCCATGGTCACACGTCAAGCTCGCGCCCGCTGGGAGGAGGAGTTCGTCGAGCGACGGGACCCGTTCGATGAGTTGTATTATTGGTTGTCCGGCAGGTTCGTCGAGCTCGATAATGGAGCGAATACTGACCTGTGGGCAATCTCCAACGGGTTTGTGTCAATAACGCCTATCGATCACGACCTTACCGCCCATGAACAACTCGAGCGGCTGGACGGTCTGAGATGGTTGGATGCGTAGGGACTCGGTTATCTGTTCCCGCAATACACGGGGCTTACTGGGCGAGTAGCGTTTCGACCAAGGGCATCTTTCCGGCCGCGCGTCGCAGTAACGAGATTTGCCCGATGTGGTAGGCTTCGTGGTTGGCCAGGAAGGCGACTGCAGCCTGTGTCGTCTGCTCCACGGTCGGAAATGGCGAAGGCGGAGCCGTTCGAAGCAGTTTCTGATCCGCGGTTGCGAG
>JAGQWL010000397.1 GCA_020437385.1 Bacteroidota bacterium | reverse complement strand
CGGCCGATGGTTCACCCTTTGAAATATCCGCCATAAGAGCGAAACTACGCCCAAGCGCGGCAGGCGATGCAAAAATCGACGCCTCCTCGCCTGGTCAGTCTTAGTCTGAGCGTCCCTCCCTGATCCGTCGCTCGACGGGTCGCGCCTCGACGACCGCGGTACAGTTGATAACGCTTGACGACACCGTGAACCATGGCGCGACCACCCTTGCGCTTGCTTGTCGTGACGCTTCTGTGCGCGACCTTCGCAAGCACTTCGATCGCCCAGTCATCCGACTGGGCCTGGCAGAACCCTCACCCCCTCGGCAATACAATCCACGCGCTCGCGCGAAACGGCACCAACCTCTGGGCCGCCGGTGACGCCGGAACTGTCCTGCATTCGACCAACAACGGAACAACGTGGACGGTGCAGCCAACGGGCATCCAGCTCGACCTGACCGGGATCTCATTCGTCGACGCGAATGCCGGATGGGCCGTCGGAGCGGACAACTTCGGCGGTATCATCATCAACACCGACGACGGCGGCGCATCGTGGAATGAGCAGACACCGCCAACGTCCGGCATCTGGCGTGCCGTGGATTTTGTGACGGCATCGGCCGGATGGATCGTCGGTGATCGCAACATCCTTCACTCTGCTGACGGCGGCGCGACGTGGACGGAGCAGGACCCGGGCATCGACACCGGCGCGACGTTCCTTACCGATATCTCCTTTGCCGATGATCAGTCCGGGTGGATCGTCGGATCCGGTGGCACGATCCTGCATACGGCGAACGCGGGCGCTCTCTGGACCCCACAGACCAGCGGCGTCACCGTCACCCTCAACGCCGTGTTCTTCGTCGACGACCAAAACGGGTGGGCCGTCGGCAATCAGACCATCGTCCACACAACCGACGGCGGTGCGTCGTGGACACCGCAGGATGGCGGCCTCCCGACAACGTACTCGGACGTGCACTTCATCGATGCAAATGTCGGATGGCTCGCGACCAATCAGAAGACATTCGAAGGCACGTCGATCCGAACCACCAGCGACGGAGGTGCGACGTGGACGCCGGTGCCTACCGGCGCGGTCGGAGACATCTTCGCAGTTGCCGCAACCGACGCGACATCCGCTGTGACGGCCGGCGTTGGAGCCGAGATCCGGATCACCTCCGACGCCGGACAAAACTGGGACACCGCGACAACTGGATCGCGAGACCCGATCAGTGACGTGATCTTCTTTGATGCGGATTTCGGAATCGCCGTGCGTGCTGTCGCAACGACTCCGTTCGCTGTTCAACCGTCGTATCCGTTCAAGACCAATTACGACACCGCTCCGGGTGTGGCGTCGGGAGTGCTCGACACAGGCTCCAACGCGGTGATGACCTCCGACGGCGGAAACAACTCGACCGACACCGACAAAGATTTTGCGTGCTCGAAACTTGTGTGGAAAGTTGCAAAGTCGCCCGGATTCAACAACGGCGTCACGTGGCTCGGTGTGACATGCGGCGAAAAGTATGCGGAGGCCGCGCGCGTGATCCAGTCGGCAGGAAAACGTGATGGCACGTCGTCGTACGATCTGCAATGGGTGCAACTAGATACGGGCGCCGACGGCGAGATCCTCGGCATCGCCATGCCCGATACCCTCCACTGGTGGGTAGTCGGCGCGGAGGGACTGATCCGCGCATCCGCAGACAGCGGAGCAACATGGACGGACCAGACCAGCGGCACGACCGCAACGCTTGAAAACGCAACGTTTGTATCCAGCACGAACGGTTGGGCATACGGTGCAAGCGGTACGATCCTTCATACCGACAATGGCGGGCAAATCTGGTCGCCGCAGACCAGCGGCAAAACGACAACCCTCCGCAGCGCGTGGTTTTCGGATGCGAATCGCGGGTGGATCGTCGGCAGCAGCGGTACCATTCTGCACACCGACAACGGCGGACTGACATGGACGCCTCAATCCGCCAGCACGAATC
Organism: Bacteroidota bacterium; assembly: GCA_020437385.1. Classification (GTDB taxonomy): domain Bacteria; phylum Bacteroidota; class Rhodothermia; order Rhodothermales; family JABDKH01; genus JAGQWL01. Next base: position 19,886 of record JAGQWL010000397.1, on the reverse strand, counting down.
TGGGCTTCTACGAAATCACCTTCTCGAACGACGCTACCGGATGGATCGTCGGCGACAACGGCGTCACCGTTCGCTCGACCGACGGTGGTATGTCCTGGCAGGTCCAGCCGCGAGCGACCGGGAATACGCTGACCGGAGTCAGCTTCGTCGACGGCGGGCACGGCTGGGCGGTTGGTGTCAACGGCACGATCCTTCGCTACGCGGGTCCCGCAAACACGGCAACCGAAGCGCCGGTCATGGCGGCGTCCGGCACAATGCTTCGGCAGAACTATCCGAACCCGTTCAACGCCGTCACAACGATCGACGTGGAGCAACCCGAACGCGGCCGGCTCAGACTTGAGGTTTTCGACCTGCTCGGCCGAAAAGTCGCCACTCTCGCAGACGGTGATTTTCCGAAAGGCAACCACAGTTTTCGGTTCGACGGTTCGGAACTTGCCCCGGGGATCTATGCCTATCGCGCGGTTGCGGGCAAGTCGATCGCCTCGCGGCAGATGGTGGTGATCAGGTAGGCGTCACCCGCCTCGCTGCCGGCGTTTGATCTCCTGATAGCGCGGGTCGTCGTGCAGCGACTCAAAGAACGGGTGGTCGATGTAGTATCGCCAGCCATAACCGTGATCCGCGACCTCCTGCAGTCTGCGGATCGCCGCCTCCGTATCGCCCTGCCATGCGAGGATCATCGGCGTAATCGCCTGCGGCAACGCGAGCGGACCGTACTCCGGGCTCGACTTTGAAGCAGGTATGTCCGCCGAGGTCAATGTCATCAACCACGACATCGCTGCGTGCCATCCATCATTGTCGACGACGGACTGGAACGCGGCGATCAGCGAGTCCGATGCGCCAAGCTCGCGAAGCTGCGTTCGTTCTTCGGCCGCCGCGGCGTCCCACTTCTCCTGAAGCAGCAGCGTCTGGACCAAGAGGCTCCGAGCCACCAGTACGTCCGGCTCTAGCGCGAGCGCGCGACGCAGCTCGTGCTCAGCATCCGCGTAGCGGCCGACATACAGCAGGCTCCACGCGACGTCACGGCTGAAGACCGGATGCAGCGGATCGAGAAGTTGCGCGCGCCGATGTGCCTCCAACGCTTCGTTGAGATCGCCGGATACACGCAGTACATCACCCAGGAGGTTCCAGGCCTGCGCGTAGTTGGGATTGATCTCGGTCGCGCGACGAAGTCCGGTGATCGCCGCATCCGCGTCATTACGATTCTCGTAGCGGCCGAGGACAGTCACGGCCGCCGGCTGCGCATCGTCAATCGCAAGTGCGCGACGCGCCGATCCAAGCGCGACCGTCATCGCGCTGTCAACAACGGACTGCGGCTCACTGCTGAATCGGTAGGTCGCCCAGAACGACTCGGCCTCCGAGAGGACGCCCCAGCCATCCGCAAAGTTGGGCTCCAGCCGGACGGCGCGCCGAAGCAGCACGATTGAAGAATCGATACCCGCAAACGTTCGCGTCCGTAGCGCGGCGAGTCCGCGAAGGTACGCTTCCTGCGCCTCCGGACTGATCGGATCGACGGCCGCGAGCCGACGCTGGTCACTCGGCGCGAGCGACACCTTCACTTCCTGCGCAACGGCACGCGCGACGCGCCGGTGCAGCCCGAGCGCCTCACCGAGCGAGCCTTCATACGAGTCGGTCCAGAGCGTCTTCTCCGGTTCGGGCTGCACGAGCTGCACGTTGATCCGTACCGAGTCACCCGCACGGTAAACCGAACCGACGATCAATCCGTCGACGCCGAGATCACGCGCGATATCCGCAGTCGATTCCTCTGTGTCACGAAAGCGAAGGACGGACGTTCGAGACAATACGGTAAGATCAGAGACCTTCGCGAGCTCGGAGATCATTGCGTCGTGCATGCCGTCGACGAAGTATCCCTGATCCGCAGCCGCCAGATTCGAAAGGGGCAACACGGCAAGGCTGTTGATGGCGTGAGAGGCAGGCGCCGAGCGGCCCACAAACCACCACGTGCCGAACAGCACCACAACGGCGGCGGCAATCGCCGTCGAAACAACCGGCGTGTTCGATCTGCTTGGGCGCGGGGATTCGTCGGATGGGCCGGGCGTGCCGTCTTCGACTCCCGCAACAGCCGGCGCATCGGCGCGCGGCAACGCGCGCTCGTCCGCGTCGTCGAGGTCAAGTGTTCGACGGACGCCTTCCGGCGTGAGCTCAAACGCCCACGTGATGATCAGCGCAATCGGAAAGCCGATGAGCAGCGCCACCGTCACCACCGTGTCGAACCAGTCGGGCAGGCGCAGCGACGTCTCCAGAACGACGCCGACCTGCATCAGCAGCCACGCAACAACTGCGTACGTCGCCCCGACGCGGAAGATATTCCGCCGCTTCAGCTCGGCAAGCAGGTGTTTCATCGCAGGGGGGCGGCGGATTTGCGGCGTGATGAGAGCCGGTAAGTTACGCAACTGTGCGGCGTGGCGCGAGGCCGGCGAGGACGACCGGGGGCGCTCTTGGTCTGCATTGCGTAACGCCTTACGACACAGCGAGCAGTCACCGCCCTCAACGCACCGGTCTGTCGAAACACCGCGACTGAACTATCGAATCACCGCGACTGAACTATCGAAACACCGCGACTGAACTATCGAAACACCGCGACTGAACTATCGAATCACCGCGACTGAACTATCGAATCACCGCGCGTGAACTATCGAAACACCACGCCTGAACTATCGAACCACCGTGACGCTCTTCGCGAGCACCGCGCTTCCGCTTTCAATCCGCACCAGATACAATCCGGCCGATAGGTTGGAAACGTCCACATCAAATCGATGTGTCCCGGCCGGCAAACTGCCGTCGTGAACCGACGCGACGCGACGACCGAGGACATCGAACACATCCGCCCGCACATCAGCCGCCTCCGGCAGTGACAGCTCGACCGCAGCCGTGTAGCTCGCGGGATTCGGCCACACCTGCAGGTCAAGCGCGGCAGGAAGCACGCCGCCCGTCGCATCGCCCTCGACACCCACGGGCAGTGGCTCGCTCGAAAGCACCATCGTGTCGTCTGTGTTGCCGTCGCCATCCGTGTCGATGTCAACCGTCACCGACTCCTCCCCGAGCGTCGACCAGGTCGGACGGATGGTGTGGACCGCGTTCGCTGCAAGCGGCACACCGCGATGGTAGAAACTCCGCACACCCGACGCTGTCATTCGCTGCAGCATGAGCTGATAGCTGCCCGTCGATGCGGCGCCTCCGATCACAAACCCGAGTGAATCGGTCGTCGTTTCAACGCGTAATCCGGCGGCGTCGTCAAGCGCGAGACTGTCCGCCTGGAAAACCTGCAGGTCGCTACCCTTCTGTACAACGGCCAGGACACGCAGATCGCCGGCGCCTGAAACGGTCGAGAGGCCGAAGCCGGTGAGATCCACCTTCGTCGTATCGTCCGAACCAGATTGCTCGAAGCCCACCGTGACCGGCGCGTTCGATGTGTACACCGCGGCCTTCCCGTTCTGCGGGACCGCCGCTGCCCGATACGCCGCCCCGGCAGGAACCACGAACGCGTCCGGATGAGACGGCCGACCCGTATACGGGAACGAGACGTACCCGCCTGGCAACGTCGACACGAGTTCGCCGGCGACGTAACTCAGTTCCCCCTCGCTTCCCGTGACGACACCGCCCGCTCCGCGGATCGAGACGTACAGTTTCTCCGCATCCACAGCCGTCTTTTTCTGCTTCCCGAGAGACCGGTTGTTCGGCGCCGACTCAAGCAGGTGCGGCCAATCCGTCGACGCGTCGTCGAACGCGTAGATAACATCCATCGAGAGATTCATGCCGCGGCCCACCTCGCCGGGCCATCCGCCCTCCTGATAACTCCACGAGTTCGCCGTCGAATCGACTATAATGAGTCCGGGGTTCTCGAATCCGCCGCCGCCGGGCGGGTTGTTGTTCGGATCGAAGATGCCGATCTGGTAAACGCCGACGTCAAGCGAATCGAGTCCGAGCGGAACGACCGCGTGTCCGCCCCGATTCGGATTGCCGTCCGCATCGGTGCCGTACATCAGGCCGTCGATCAACAGGATCCGATCCAGGTCGCGCACGTCCCGCTGGAACATCAACTTCAACGACTCGAGTACATCGCGCGGCGTCTTGTGATCGTAGTCGACGTCGACGTTGAGCTTGCTTCGCTGCACCCGCCCCCACTGATAGTTCATCAACGCGTGGATCGCATCGCGAACCTGATCGGTGAGCGGTACCGATGCGAGCTCGGTCACGTCCACGTTCGGCATCCACCGTGCCGAGAAACGCGCGGGGTCCTGGAACGCGGAAAGCATCGCCATCGACACGCCGTAGCAGACACCACCGTACGCGCCTCGCTTCGACGCCCAGAACGCGGCGGCAGCCGGGTTTGGCTGGTTGAAAAGCTTGTCGGCAGCGGAGAGCGGCTGGGTCGACGTGTACGTTCCCGCCTCACCGTACGCTCGCACGAAGCTCGGCCACGTAGGTGTTTCACGACCGATCTGCCCCGAGAAGTAGGTGGGATTGTAGCGAACATCCGCACCGATGAATGGATCGTATCCGACGGTCAGGTTGCCGTAATAATGCGGATACTGATTCCAGTAACTCTCCGGCCACATGTTCGCATCGTCCTGATTGAACTGCCACGAGTGCGTGTCCAGCTTGAGCTGTTCGTACTCGGGCTCGGGGATCGTTCCGACTACCCGATACAGGCGCCATTTCAGGCGAACGCGGAAGCGATCCGATTGAATTTCGGTCGACGGATTGTCGGCGTCCACGCCGATGATAAACGTTGACGGCGAAAGCAGGTCTGCCGGCACCTCCCATTTCCACTTCCCATCGAGTGCCGATACGTTTTCCGCGAGCAGCGTTCGTTCGCCCCCCGCCGACAGCGAGCGATCAACGAGGTAGAGGTTGAGACGCTGCGTTTCGTCCGGAGCCTTGAAGCGGACAGTATACGTGCGACCCGGCTGGACAATCTCGTCTTCGGCGGGGGCAAAAATTCCATCCGCCTGACCGGTGGATACGGTGTCCAGAACTCCACCGTACGCGCCGTGGACGTCCTGTACCGTAAGGGAGACCCTGTACGTTCCGGGATCCGCATACTCGTGCGTCACGACGGCGCCGGTCGCCTGGCTGCCGTCGCCAAAATACCAGTCGTAGCTCTGGATTCCCGTGGCGGCGCCACGGTACCATCCGAAGGACGCAGACGCGTCGAACTTAATTGATTTTTCTCCGCTGGCAACCCATGTAAAGCTGCCTTTGCTGCCGGTGTTGTAGATCGGATAGATCTTTGCATCACCGTAGCGATCGCGCGTCCACTGGATGACGTTGGGATCCCCCGGCGTGACAAGTCCGCCCGGCCGGTACGGCTCCGAACATCCGTTTTCGCTGTGGTTCTGCGCAACGATGAAGGACACGCGCTCCGTGTAGACGTCGCCGGGGTCTCCGGTCCAGTCCGGCACATCATACCGCCACTCGTTCGCAAAATTCGTCAGCGGATAGGTGAGTAGCGAGCCGTTCAGATCATATATGTACGTGTACAATCTTTCGATCTTTGTCGGAAGGTCCTCAAACGCGTACCCGTAGACGTTCTTCCACGTCGAGCCGGAGTAGTCAGGAAACGACCCGACCATGATGATCTCGCAGGCCTGCTCATCGCCGTACTGGGCGTCGTAGTAACGGACGTGCTCAGTAAGCGCCACGGTGAGTGTGTCACTCTGGGCTGCTGCCGGACGGACCACTGCACAGAGGACAAGCAGGAGCGGGAAAAAAGAGCGAAAGAGAGACGAAAGGAATCTGCGTTCGGAGACGGTTGAAACGGCCGACAAAGGGCGGATGAGCGACATACGGCGACGCGGAGGGGCTGGGTTTAGACAGAACAACCTTGTAAAGTCTAATACCGTATTTCCCGCCCTAAATGGGTCAGCCCCTGCTGAACAAGTGCCGCAGAACAAGTCGCTAAGAACAGGTCCGCAGAAATAGTCCCACACTCCCTCAGAACAGTCCCGTGACCCGGCCGTCGTCCGTGATATCGACGTTCATGTAGGCCGGCTTCGATCCGAGGCCCGGCATCGTCCGCATTTCCCCGGCAAGCGGATAGATGTACCCCGCGCCCACCGCTGCGCGCACCTCGCGGATCGGGAACAGGTAGCCGCGTGGATCGCCTTTCAGCGTCGGGTCGTGCGAGATGCTGAGGTGCGTCTTGGCCATGCAGATCGGCAGCCCGCCGAACCCGTTTTCTTCGTAGCTGTCGATCTGGCGTTTGGCCAGCGAGTCGTAGTCGACGCCCGAGGCGCCGTAGACCTGCGTCGCCAGTACCTCGATTTTTTCGCGGATGGTCAGACCAAGATCGTAGAGCGGCTTGAAGCTCGACGGCTGATCGCACGCGGCGGCTACGGCCCGCGCAAGATCTGCGGCACCTTCGCCGCCGTGCTCGAAGTGCGCGGCGGGCACCGCGTCAAGCGCGCCCGCCTCTATCGCTGCCTCGCGGATGATGTCCACTTCCCGATCGCTGTCACCCGGGAATCGGTTGATCGCCACAACGACGGGGATGCCGAAGAGCTTTGCGATCTCGATGTTGCGCGTGAGGTTTGGCAGCCCCGCCTTCAAGAGCTCGACGTGCTCTGTCCGCAGCACCTCCGGCAGCGGCTTGCCCGGCACAACCTTGGGCCCGCCGCCGTGCATCTTGAGCGCCCGAACCGTCGCGACAACAACAACCAGGTTCGGGATCAGTCCGGACACACGGCACTTCAGGTTGAAGAACTTCTCCATCCCGATATCCGCACCAAACCCGGCCTCGGTCACGACGTAGTCGCAAAGGCCGAGCGCGACCTGATCCGCAACAATCGACGAGTTGCCGTGTGCGATGTTCGCGAACGGACCGCAGTGTACGAACGCGGGCTGGCCCTCGAGCGTCTGCATCAGGTTGGGCATCAACGCGTCCTTCAGCAGAACCGTCGCCGCGCCGGCAACCTGCAGGTCGTCGAGTGTGAGCGGCTTACCGGATTTATCGACTCCGAACACGGCACGACCGACACGCTCGCGCAGGTCCTTCAGGTCCTTCGACAGCGCAAGGATCGCCATCAGCTCGGACGCCACAGCGATGTCGAAACCTGCCTCCCGCGGGAGTCCGTCGAGCCGGCCGCCGAGGCCCAGAACGATCTTCCGCAGCGAGCGATCGTTCACGTCGAGCACCCGCGGCCACGTGACCTCGTAGCGATTGATCGCGAGCCGTTTCAGCCCGACCTTCTCGAGCTGCGCGTCGGACATCTTCACCTCGTGGTACATCCGCGCGTCGATTGCCGCAGAGGCAAGATTATGCGCGGCAGACACCGCATGGATGTCGCCCGTCAGATGCAGGTTGAAGTCCTCCATCGGGATCACCTGCGAATAGCCGCCGCCCGCCGCGCCGCCCTTGATGCCGAACGTCGGACCCATGGACGGCTGACGAATGCTGCACGCCGCCTTGTGCCCGAGCGTGCCCAGCGCCTGCGTCAGACCGACGACGGTGGTGGTTTTGCCCTCGCCGAGCGGCGTCGGCGTGATGGCGGTCACGCAGATGTACTTGCCGCGGGCCGGCTTTCTTGCGTCCAGGCGGATCTTCGCCTTCGTGTCGCCGAACGGGATGACGTGCTCCGGCGCGATGCCGACGGCATCCGCAATTTCAGTGATCGGCTTCGGCGTTGCGGCCTGCGAGATCTCGATGTCCGACGGGAAAGACATGGCGGTGGTTTCGGTTACGACTGGTAAGAGCGAGTAACGGGAATCTACGAGTCTCGGAATCCAGGAGTCCAGGCCCATTTCGATATGGGAACTGCTCGCGCGGTCGGCGATCGCGCGCTCGCTTCGCTCGCAAGTGAGCAGTGATAGGCAAAGTTGTCAGAGGTCAGTTGTCAGTTGTCAGATCTCTGGTCCGCGATTATTCGGCAGCCGGGAGGCCCAGATTCTTAAGCCCCCAGACTTCCCAGACTCGTAGATTCCGCGCACGGTCACCACGTTGCACAGCATACTCAGAGACCGCAGGACGAACCCGCGCGGGCCACGATTCTGCGAATCCACGACTCTACGACTCTCCCTCCAGCATCACTGTTGAGGAAAGCAAAACTTGTAATAGAAGCTCCGCGTTACATATCCAGCTTTGTACAACGCAAAGAAGAACGGCCGCATCTGCTCGAACCGCCGCTTGTACGTCGGATGCTGCGTGTAGTGCGACGGCGCCGCGCTCATGATGAGCTCCCACTCGGCGTCGCTGAAGCCAACGCGGCGCTTGATCTCCGACAAAATTCCCTCGTCGAACGGCTTCGCTTCGGCCATCCGCTCGACCGCCGCGTCGCGTGAGAGCTGGCCGGATCGAATCAATGCCGAGTACTCCGAATACCGGAGGTCGATTCCGAATTTCCTGGGCAAGTAATAATTGTTCGCGAAGTACGACGTGCGATTCTCCATGTGATGTCCGCCGTACCACTGCCACCCATAGGTAGCCGCGAGGAATTCCTTGGTCTGCTCCTTGTTGTAGTCGAGGTAATACAGCGGACGGAACTTTCGGATGCGATCGACGACCATCCACTTGATCCAGCGGTGCATCCACAACATCGGCAGCGTCTTGATCTTCCCTTCGCCGAAGCGGCGATGGATTTCCTGGACGTACTTCGCGTCCATATAGAACCACCCGGGTGGCGAGATACCCTCGGTACGGAAGGAGTGTCCCTCCCAGATGTATTTGACCCCGTATTTCGATGCGGCCATGTAGTGCACGGCGGCAAGCGCCAAGTCAACCGGCGTATCGATCTCCGGTACCGATGCCTCGAAGAACGCGCGGTAGATCCGCTGGTACTCCGCGTTGTCGACGACGTGCGTATACAGATCGATGTCGAGCTCGCCCAGGATCGTCTGGATGTTCTCGACGGCAATGCGCGAGTTGTAGGTGTTGTCAAAGTGTGCGGCCAGCACGCGGAGGCCGAACTCCTTCCTGGCAAGATGCAGCATGTACGACGAATCGCATCCGCCGCTGACGCCGATGACCACGTCGTACGGCTTGCCCCTGCCCGCCCGCTTCATTTCATCAACCGTCGCCTCGAGGATCTTTCGGCCCTCGGCACCCGTCGGATATTCGAGATCCATCTCCTCGTACTGCCGGCAGTAGCTGCACACGCCCTCATCGTCGAACGTAATCTGCGGGATGCGATCATCGTAGATGCATCGTACACATTGCTGCGCCACTGCCGCGGTTCCGTCCGCGCTACCTTCGCTGTGTGCCGCTTCTGACTCCAGCGACCCCGCACGATGGAGGCTTCGATCCGACCCTCGCTGAGGCCGCATTCGCTTCGATTGAATTTCAGGCTGCATTCTGTTATTGAATTTCAGGCTGCATTCTATTTCCGTTTGACTTCTTTCGTCCGGCTCGGCGACAAACCTTCAGCCGCACGCTCCTTGACCGGGCATCAGCCTACGTCAGGCCGCGGCGCCGGACATTTGACTTCATGCGGCATTTCTAACACGACTGCCGGCGACAAACTCATCGGTGATCACTTCTTCCCGCCGCGGGAAGTTGATCAGCACACCCATTCCCTGTTTCTGGTAGACGGCCATGCTGCCGAGCGCCGCAGCATTTGCCGCCGTGGTCTCGAACACCTGGCGCACATCGTTGACGTTTCCCGCGCCGCCTGATGCGATGACCGGAATGGAAACGGCATTCGCGATCTCGCGGATCGTCGGAAGATCAAAACCCTGCCAGGTCCCATCTCGATCAACGCTGTACAACAGCAGCTCGCCGACGCCAAGGTCATCCGCCAGGAACCGACAGTGGTCGATCAGGCTGCGCTTCAGCGACTGCCCGGATGCGGAATACACCCCGTTCCCTCGGAACAATCCTTTGCGGTAATCCACCGAGCCGACGACACTGGATGATCCGTACTCCTTTACGGCCTCCCGCACGACATCCGGTCGCGTGAATGCCAGCGTGTTCACAACGACCTTCTCGACGCCGCCCCGATAAAGCCGCGCAAAATCATCCAGCGATTTCACGCCGCCACCGTACGTGAACGGCATGAAACACTCCGACGCGAACTCGCGGATCGGATCAAAAAGCGGCGGACGCCTTTCGACCGATGCGCGGATGTCGAGAAGGACCAGCTCGTCCACCTCCTTCTCATTGTAGATCTTTATCGCGTTGACGGGATCACCGATGTACGCCGGATTCTTGAATCGCACCGTCTTCACCAGCGCAGATCCGTCGTACAGGAGACACGGCATAATCCGCTTCAGTACCATCTCACGCCTCCACGAAGTTCTGCAACAGCATCATCCCGAATCGGTGACTCTTCTCCGGATGAAACTGAACACCCCATACGTTTCCGTGACCCACCGCGCACGCAAACTCGATCCCGTAATTGGCCGTCGCCACGACGTGGTCCGGATCTGACGGCGCCACGTAATACGAATGCACGAAGTAGAAGCGACTGCGCTCCTCCTCGTTAAAAAGCGGATTCCTGTTTCGAACGTCGACGTAGTTCCAGCCCATGTGCGGGACCTTCATTTCGCTCCCGGCCTCAAACGAAAAACGAACGGCGCCGCCGGGAATCCAGCCGAGTCCGGCGCGCTCGCCTTCTTCGCTGGAGTCCGTCAAGAGCTGCATGCCGAGGCAGATCCCGAGAACGGGAGTGCGCCGCTCCAGCACACGTTCGTTCAGCACGTCCAGCAATCCGTACGCTTCGAGGTGTGCCATGCCCCGATCGAACGCACCGACGCCGGGAAGGATGATCTTCGACGCACGCGCAACGTCGGCGGGGTCGCGCGAGACGAGCACGTCCGCCGCGCCGATCCGCGAAAGCATGTTCGCGACGGAGGCGACGTTGCCCATGTTATAGTCGACGATCACGATCATGGCTGCGCCGGCCGGTCAATGCGAACGTGCCGGTCGATCATGGAGTCGGCAACCAGCTCGAGATCCTTTCCGTCGTACTCGAACGCGACCTCGTCGCCGTCTACAACCACGCGCCCGATGACGCGCGCCGGTGAACCGACGGCGATCGAATAGTCCGGAAGGTCGCGATTGACAAAACTGCCAACCCCAACGACGCAGTGGTCACCGATCGTCACGCCGCGCTGCACGACAGTGTTCGGCCCGATGTAGGTGCATCGGCCGATAAAGATCGGACTCCGATCAATCGGCGCGAGACCGCCCGTCAGCGTCTGCTTCACGTTGTCGTGCGTGTAGAGCTGTACACCGACTGCGATCGTGCAATGATCGCCGATCGACAGAACGCCCGAGCCGTCGATGATGGTGTTCGGACCGATCCAGACATTTTCACCCACAACGGGTTCGCCGAAGACCAGCGCGCTGTCGTAGATGGACGAACCCGAACCAAACCCGAGCCGCTGCGCACGCTCCCAGCGATCGAACACCTCATCCGCAAAAGGAAGCGAACGATCGTGTTCAAGCCGGAAACCCTCCGAAAGGCGCGCGCGCATCTCCTTCAGCTGAGTGAAGCTGTCCTCCGACTGTGTGCCTCGTATGTAGCGCTCTCGATCCATTGGTCTGCCTCCTTCCTGTCCGGCGTTCTGTATTGCGGCGTCGTCGCCTACCGACATACTTCCGTTACGCTGCCAACAGTCCCTGCTGCATCCAGGCTGCGGTTCTACGGATTCCCTCCTCGAGGTCCACCTTCACGCGGAATCCAAGCTGCTCTTCCGCCTTCTGCACGTTCGGGATGCGCAACGCAATATCTGCCGACAACGGTGGGTCAAACACGATCTCGGATTCCGACTTCAGCACGCGACGAACGGTCTCGGCAAGTCCAAGCACCGTCGTCACCGCCCTCGAATTGCCAATGTTGAACGACTGGCCAACCGCCTCCGGCCGCTCGATGCAGAGCATGAGTCCGTCGACGAAGTCGTCGACGTAGCACCACGCCCGAATCTGGTTGCCGTTGCCGTCGATGTGCAACGCTTCGTTGCGTAGCGCGCGTTTGATGAACACCTGGATCGCGCCCTCGCCTGTCTGGCCTGGTCCGTACACGTTGAACGGTCGTATCGTCACCACCGGCAGTCCGTTGCGCTGATGGTACGCCGTCGACAGGTGCTCGCCGACAAGCTTGCTCACAGCATAGGTCCACCTCGCTTCACCGGCACTTCCGGCAACCGTCGAGTCCGTCTCGGTGGCGTTCAGCGCGACGTTTCCGAACACTTCGGATGTCGAGAAATCCACAACACGATCAGGCACACCATGCGCGTACGCTGCCTCGAGCACGTTCGCCGTACCGATCATGTTCACACGCATTGTCAGGACCGGGTCCTTGATGACCGTGTCGATGCCGGCGATCGCCGCCGCGTGGATGACCACATCGGCGCCGCGCATGGCGTCAAACACCGCGTCGTAATCGAGGACATCGCCTCGCACGACCGTAATGTTCGGATGGCCCGCGAGCCAACTACCCGTCAACGTGTCGCGCCAGAAGTTGTCGTACACGACAATCTCGTTGTGCTCGACGAGCCGCTGCATGAGGACGTTCGCGATGAAGCCGGCTCCACCGGTGATGAAGACCTTCTTGCCACTAATCATTATTATTATTTGATATGCTGCGCCGGGCCAGACCGTACTCGATTAATAATTATTCCCGGTCCGGAGCGGCAGTTGTCAATACTCGATAATCAGATTCGGTAGTCGTTTATTCTTTCCGCCACGAAGGCTGCCTGTTCGTAGGTCATTGTTTCGGCCATCGGCAGTGCGAGTCCCTGCTGGTAGGCCCGCATCGCCCGTGGGTACAGCCGTTTTGCGTCGAGCGAATATTTGTCTCGATAAAACTGCTGATCCGGAATACACTGTGCCCCCAAACCGGACTGAATGCCGAAGGAGCGCAAATATTCGATCAAATCGTTTCGATCAACCCGGGCATCGAGCAGGACGTGATAGGTCTGCCACGAATGGGTCCTGCCGTCAGGCACGACCGGCTTCTCGACGAGCGGGTTTTCGATCATCGTGTGGTAGGCTGCCGCGAGCTGCGTGCGACGATCGAGGTTGTCGGACAGACGCTGCACCTGCGAATAAACAAGCGCGGCCTGAAAGTCGCTCAGCCGATAGTTGTAGCCGACTTCCGCAAAAACCTTTTCACCGTTTACGTCTTCGATCCCGTGGTTGCGCAGGCGATCGACACGCATCGCCGCCTCCGCCGAATTCGTGACAACGAGCCCGCCTTCTCCGGAGGTGACAAGTTTTCTCGGATGGAGTGAAAAACAGGCGATGTCGCCGAAGCTTCCCGCCTGCTGTCCGTTACTCGTCGCACCGATCGCGCATGCTGCGTCTTCGATAACGGCAAGCTTGTAGGTGGCTGCGATGTCCAGTATCGCTTCGATGTCGCACATGAGCCCGAACTCATGCACGGGCATGATCGCACGCGTGCGGAGCGTAATCGCGGACTCGATCTGCGCGGCGTCCAGGTTGAATGTTCGGCTGTCGATGTCGACGAAAGTCGGGGTTGCGCCAACCAGCTCGACGACGTTTGCGGTCGCCACGAAGGAGAAAGCGGGAACGATGACCTCGTCTCCCGGCTGCACGCCTGCAGCAATGAGCGCCAGGTGAAGCGCGGCCGTTCCGCTCGAGACGGCCTTCGAGTGTGCGACGCCGACTTGCTCGTTGACCTGATTCTCCAGCTTCCGCACGTAGGTTCCCTGCACCAACTGGCCGGATCGGATCACCTCGTTAACCAGATCAATATCCGATTCGAGGATGTGGGGACGTGAAAGTGGAATCAGCACCGTCGTCGCCTCGGGCGCCACTGCGGTTGTCGCGTCGGTCGGCCCGGCGGCATCGGAAGGATCGGCAATTTGTTCCGCGTGCCGCGCCAATCGCGACACATCGGTCAGCCCGGCTATTTCGGGCGACTCATCGAGCCGACGGCGGTTGGAGCCGCCCAAAGGGACCCTGCCCGGCGGAAAATGCATGTTAATCTGCGACTCAGCGTAGTGAATAGTGATAATGCTGACCCAGGCGCAGCGGGCGGCAAAGATGATGCCCCGCGAGATGAACAGCGCCGCGTTCGTTTGGCCGGCTTGTTGATAAAAGCCGCCCGAGGAGTGCCGTGCGGACATTACTTAATCGGCCGCGTGGGCGCACGATGCGCACACCCGGCGCCGAGTGGCTGCTCCAATAATTCAATTGTTCGAATCAACCTCGCAGCCCGAAACACCGGGCTTCTTCTACGCACGAAGATCATGCGCATTCTCGTAGGCACGATGGAGATCTGTCGGCACATCCACGATCTCGGTGACGCCTTTCGCAAACTCGGCCATGAGGTGGATACGGTTGTCGCCGGACTCAACCCGTTCTATCAGGACCTGCCGTACGACCGCGTCATCAATCCGCAGGCGCATCATCAGCAGCTCACGAACATCGTTCGCAATCCGGTGGGTGCGCTGGTCCAGCTTTCGGATGAGCTGCTCGAATTTCGACGCTACCTCGTCGACTACGACGTCTACGTGTTTCAGTTCGGGCAGAGCCTGCTTCCGATGAATCAGGACTATCCGATTCTGAAGCAGCTCGGAAAGAAGGTGATCTCGCTCTTCAACGGAAGCGACATCCGACACTGGTCGGCCGCGGAGCCCGTTGCAGCGGCGTATGGCTATCAGATTCCGGATATGTGCCGCGAGGAGCCGTATCGAAACCTCAACGCGCGCCTGACCAATCTTCGGATGGCGGAACGGTACGCCGACGCGATTTTCTCGCTCCCGTTTCAATCCGAGCTCGCTGTTCGCCCCTACTGGCACTTCTTCCTGCCGGTAAACATGGAGGTCTACGGTCACACGATCCCGGCTCGCGATATTCCGGTCGTCGTACATGCGCCGTCTCGTCGCTCCTTCAAGGGGACGGATGTCTTTCTTGCGACGCTCGACCGGCTCCGTGACGAAGGCGTGCAATTCGAGCTGAAGCTCCTGGAGGGCGTCCCGAACCCTGAGGTCCTGCGCACGCTTGTGGACGCCGATGTGGTCCTCGATGAACTCAACTCGCCACACTACGCGATGCTGGCGCTGGAGGGTATGGCAACGGGCTGCGCCGTTGTTGCCGGATCCGACTTCGGCTACGTGCCGGTGCAGGGCGAGAGTCCGATCGTAAACGTTCGTCCGCACACGCTGTACGAGAAGCTCAAGGAGCTGCTGACAAACAAGGAGCTGCGGCTCGATCATGCCCGACGCGGTCGCGCATTTGTCGAGCAAACCCACTCGCACCTCGATGTGGCGGCCGGGATGCTGTCGAAACTCGGACCACGCGACGACTATTACGACTACTATCCGTCGTTTGTCACACGTTCGTATCGACTGCCGGACAACGAAACAGTGCCTGACCTGCTGCGATCGATGACGACGCAGATCATTCAGCGCCACGGACTTCCGACAGGTGTCACGATCCAGTCCCTCGCGGAACGCGGACTCATCGCGGCCGAAGCGCTGAACCCGGCGAAGCCCCTCCTCGCGTGGCAGCCGGCGGAATCGTTCGGGGTTTCGGAGCAGATCTGGGGCTGGTCGCCGCGTGCGGAGAAATCGACGGCCGCAACAACAACGGACATCGCGACGACAACGGACATCGCGACGACACTCGCCTCGAATGAGGTGTACGCCGTAACCCACCTGGTGGACAAGGCACTCTCCGCCGTCGACTTCGGCGACAACGAGCTTGCCGGGTCGATTCTCCAGCAGTGTATTGAACGGCTGAAGACTGAACCTGAGACGTTTGGTCATCCGATCGTTCTCACTGCGCTTGCCCGCCTGGCGATCGAACTGAACCAGACCGGAGCGGCAGTTGCCATCTTGAGCCAGGCGCAGCGGATGGATCCGGAGAGCCCGAATATCCGGCGATCGCTCGCGGCACTTTCGACGAAGCAGGCAGCGTAGAGCGCACGAGCCGCGCGAGCTCCTTGGACAGCAACCCGGTGCGCCGTCTCATTGGACGGCAACCTGGCGCGCCGTCTCATTGGACGGCAACCTGGCGCGCGATCCTGAGCCGCGCCTTCAGGCAGGACGCACGCGGCTTGTTGCGTTGCATCCGGCGCCTACTCGCCCGTCTTCTCCCGATACGCCGCCGCCTCATTCGGCCGTCCCCATTTTTCGTACAGCGCGACGGCCATCCTTGCGAGCGTCTTGCTGTAGCGACCATTGGCGCCGTAACCCGCGGCGATCCGCGGCTCGATCTGGTTCAGGACAGACTCCGCCTCGCGGAGGCGTCCCATCCGCGTGTAGATGTCCACAAGCCGCGCGCTGGCCAGCGCAACATTGCGACTGTCCGCCCCCCACGACTTCGTCTCCCACGCAACCGCGTCCTTCACCATCGTCTCAGCCTCGGAATAACGCCCGACGCCTATGAGTACGGACGCATGGATCGACAGCGCATTTGACAAGCCGTCGTTGCCGTCCGGATACAGGCGACGGTAGATCGCGAGGCTCTCCGTCGACGCGTCAACCGCTTCTTCGTTGCGGTCCAAACGCCGGTACAGCAGAGCAAGATTCCCGAGCGACCGCGCCAACCCGAGTCCGTTTGCATCCAGCCTCCGGTGAATCGCAACCGCCTTCAGTCGCAGGTCCAGCGCCTGGTCGATACGGCCGTACCGATTGTCGAAGAACGACATTTGGTCGTAGCCGTACGCGAGATCGGGGTGCGTGTCCCCGAGCTCCTTCTCCGCGAGGTTGGTCGCGAGCGCAAAACACGAATCGGCCGCCTGGAATTGCTGCAGGATGACAAGACTGTTCGCGGCATCCGCCATCTCGACGAAGCGTTGGGCCGGGTCATCCGCCAGAAAAACCTGTGCCTGGTTGAAGACCTTCAGTGTCAGGGCGATCGCCTCCTCCTCGCGGTCCATCCAATCGAGCACCTCTGCACGCGCACTGTTGTTGTCGACGATCGCGGGATGTCCATTCGGATGCAGCCGTTCAAGCAGGTCGACGGTCGCCGCGTACGTCGAGTCCGACTCGGGCAGCTTGCGAGCCGCGAAATAGACCGCCGCGAGGTAGCTCATCGCCTCGGCCATCTGATCACTCTCGGCCTTTCCGATGTGCTTCAGCGTACCGACGGCGGCGACTGCCAATGACTCAGCCTTCGGGTACTCCTCCCGATCCGAATACATACGACTGAGGAAGGCATCGGTCTTCGCCACGTTCTCGGATTGCCGGCCGTCGGCCGATGCGTACAACTCACGTGAGCGCTCGTACGCATCGATGGATTCGCGATCACGGTTCAGACCCGCGAGCGCGCTGCCGATGTAACCCCATGTCTGCGCATTCGCCCTGGCGGCGTCGGCGTTTGGGGATCCCAGCGAATCACGAATTGCCGATGCTTTCCGATACACCTCGAGGGCCCGCTCGGTGAAGTCGAGACGTTTGTAGGCTGAACCGATCACGTCGTACAGGTCGGCAAGCACCGCCGGCTGACCCGCCAGTTCGCGCGCGACGCGCTCCGCACCTGCGTCCAGCATGGCGCGCCCGGTGATTGATCCGCCCTCTTCGTATTCGTTCGACACATCGAAGAGTCCAAGCACAAAATCCGACACCTGCGTCGCCTTCACGCTCTCGGCGGTCGCACGGTCCCGCTCGCGCGCGAGCCGCGTCGTGTAGAAGCCGGTTAGCAGTACGACGACAGCCAGGGATGCGGCGGCGGCCACCAGCCCGGTGCGATGACGGGCGCCGAACTTCCGCAGCCGGTATCCGACGCTGTCCGGCCGTGCGAGCACCGGCATTCCGTTTCGATGGCGCTCGATGTCATCCGCCAGCGCCTCGACGGACGCGTACCGCCGCTCGGGATCGTGCCGCAGGGCCTTCAGGCAGATCACGTCGAGGTCGCCCGTGAGCCGGCGGCGTCTGCCCGGCTCGACAACGCGCGATGGATTCTCCGGCTCCAGCGCTCCCTGCATCACCGTCCCGCTCGCATCCAATGAAGGACGCGCAACGCTTGGCCGCTTTCCGGCCAGCAGCTCGTACAGCACAACGCCAAGCGAATAGATGTCGGATGATGTTCCGATCGCATCGCCCCGCTCCTGCTCCGGCGACGCGTAACCCGGCGTGAGCACGCGCATTCCCTCCGCAGTCAGGCTCGTCACGCCATCGGCCCCGTCGCCTGCCAGCACCTTGGCAATGCCGAAGTCCAGCAGCTTCACCGTTCCGTCCGCAGTCACGAGTATGTTGTCCGGTTTGAGGTCGCGGTGCACGACGAGCTTCGAGTGCGCATACAGCACGGCCTTGCACACCGTAACAAACAGCGCGAGTCGATCATCAACCGACAGGTTGTGTCGGTCGCAATACCTGTCGATCGGCAGGCCGTCGACGTACTCCATGGCGAAGTACGGCCTGTCGTCATCGGTGAGCCCTCCGTCGTACAAACGGGCGATGTTGTCGTGCTGCAGCCGGGCGAGGATCTGTCGCTCGGTCTGAAAGCGGCGCTGAATCTGGACGCTGTCCATGCCGCGCTTGATCAGCTTCAGCGCAACGACCTGTTCGAAAAGCCCGTCGATGCGGATGGCCCGGAAGACGAGTCCCATTCCACCCTCGCCAAGCACCTCGACAATCCGGTACGGCCCGATCTCCCTGCCGATGAACTGTCCGCTGGTCTCGGCAGACAACACCTTCTCGATCTTGTCTGCGAAGTTGGCGGCGAGCAGGGTGTTCTGCTCGCCATCCGCCGCGATGAGAGAGGCAACCTCGGCGAAAAGCTCCGCATCCCCCGCACACGCAGTTGCGAGGAAGGCCTCACGCGCCGCCGGATCGAGCTCGATTGCCTCGCCGAAAATCTCCTGAATGCGTGTCCAGCTATTCATCGATCACCTGTCTGTCGCGAGTTCGCGCGTGAGCCACGCGCGAGCCAGCCGCCAATCCCGGCGCACCGTGGGTACGGAAACGCCGAGCACCTGTGCAATTTCTTCGTGTGTGAGTCCGCCGAAGAAACTGTACTCGACAACCTTCGCGTGCCGCTCATCTTTCGCCGCGAGCCGCCGCAGCGCTTCGTCGAGCGCGAGCAGGTCCTCTTCGTCAACCGGACCCGAACGACCCATCGCGGCTTCGTCGAACGTGGCATTGATCTGTCCACCGCCTCGTTTCCCGGCACGGTTCTTTTCGGCGTAGTTGATCAGCAGGCGGCGCATCGCGACCGCCGCGACCGCGAGGAAATGGCTGCGGTCGTTGAAGGATGCATCCTTCTGCTGAACCATCTTGATGTAGGCTTCGTGCACGAGTGCGGTGGCGTTGAGCGTGCGGTTCGAAACGTTGCCGCCGATCTGCCGCTGTGCGATAGCGCGCATCTGGGCATACACGAGAGGCATCAGTTCTTCGAATGCTTCAGGGTTGTTGCCGGAAATCTGACCGAGCAGTTCGGTCACGCGGCCTTGGTCTTCTTCCATGGGCTGAGCGACAGTGTGACGCGGAAGTTAGCCGCCCGCCCTCAGCCCGACAATACGTCCGCCCACCGACAGGCTACGGGAGCACACGAACGGAAAGCGCCGGACGGAAGCTTCCGTCCACCACCATCGGACCGCCGATGACTCGTACCGCAGCCATGGCGTTTCGGCGATTCGTGCGCGCGGCGGCCCTGGGCGCGTCGACAAATGCGTACAGCCAGACGGCGCCGGCGACCCCTGCGCCGATGATCGCGTTCCGTGCCGAGAAGTCGTGCGCGCCCGGGGCAAGACAATCTCCGACCCCGCACGGCGTCTCATATCCGACGAGGTCGCTCGTGAGGATGCCCGTGATCAGCGCGCCCGCGCTCACGACTGCGAGCGCCGCGCCCTTCGTCTTCTCACCTGCGTAGAGGTGTCCGGCACCCGGCAGCAATACCGAATAGGTTCGGGCCTTGCCGGGGTTCTTCATTTCGGCGGATGAGCGGACCTGTCCGCGTACTGGATTTATCGCCGGCGCCATCGCAAGGATGAGGATGCCGATGGCCAGTGTCCGTGCGT